>JAAUQZ010000157.1 GCA_012033355.1 Leptolyngbyaceae cyanobacterium RM1_406_9
TCTACCAGACCTCGTTCCCGGCCTTGAGCTCGCCATCAGTGCATCGCCGATGCATAGACTCTTCGCGGGACCTCACGGCTTACGATACGCAGCAGATCAAGGAGGGCTACCACGAGCTCCAGGCCTACGGTGCGGACGGCCAGGAGGTCGCCAAGTCGTCGATTTTCGGTGCGCTGGCCCTCTATCAGGACTTCCTGGGCATGTTCCTCAACCTGCTCAACCTCACCGGCAGCAACGAGTGAACCGGCGCACGGCCGCCCTATGACGCCACGCTGACGAGGCCCCGACCCCACGGTCGGGGCCTTTTTCGTATCCGGTTGGAACGGGGAGTGGGGGCATCAACCGGGTTACCCCTACCCCCTACCCCCTACCAACCATGACCAAAACCATCGGCATCGACTTAGGTACAACCAATTCCGAAGTGGCGATCGTTGAAAGTGGGCAGGCGCGTGTCTTGCCGGGAGACGATGGTGATTTGATGCTGCCTTCCTGTGTTGGCTTTAGCGAAACGGGAAAGCTGCTGGTTGGGCGCGAGGCGCTGCGTCAGTATGCGGCGGCACCCGATCGCACGGTTCGCTCGATTAAGCGGTGGATGGGCACTGACCATAAAACGACTCTGCGCGTCGGCGGCACGGAATCGGACGAGACGCGAGACTTTTTGCCGCACGAGATCTCAGCCATGATTTTACGCACCCTGAAGCAGCGGGCAGAGACGGCTCTGGGTGAAGCCGTGACTCAGGCGGTGATTACCGTTCCCGCCTACTTCACTGATGCTCAGCGGCAGGCGACCAAGACGGCAGGCGAAATTGCTGGGCTGGAGGTGCTGCAAATTATCAACGAGCCAACTGCTGCGGCACTGACCTATGACGTGCGATCGGAGGAAACTGAACGGGTGCTGGTCTATGACTTGGGCGGCGGCACCTTTGACGTGTCGGTTGTTGAAATCACCGGAGAAGTGACGGAGGTGCTGGCGAGTCATGGCAACAACCAGTTGGGTGGCGATGACTTTGACCGACGGCTACAACTGCACCTGGCGGCGAAATATCGTCAGACCCACGGTATGGACGTACCGGATGATCCTGCAACGCAGGCTCGACTGTTGAGAGCGGCTGAACAGATTAAAGTCACGCTCAGTTCCCATGCCTTTGCGCCAGTGCGAGAAGCATTTTTGGGCAGCAAGGGCAAGACAGCGCTGCACTTGGAAACAGAAATTGCCCGCTCTGACTTTGAAGACCTGATCCGGCCGCTGCTAGATGAAACGCTGGAGGCGATCGATCGCGCCCTCGGTGATGCCGACCTGCAACCGGATGACCTTGATCGGATTATTCTCGTAGGTGGCTCTACGCGCATTCCGCTCGTGCAGCAGATGGTTGAAGATCATTTGGGGCAGGCTCCCGTTGATGGCGTTCAGCCTGATTTGTGTGTGGCGCTGGGTGCGGCTTTGCAGGCGGGTGTGCTGGCAGGCGAAGATGTGGAAGCCATTCTCGTGGACGTGATTCCCCATTCGCTCGGCATTTCGGCAGCAGTCGATACCCCGATGGGAATTATGCCGGGATACTTTAGCGTGATCATTCCCCGTAACAGCGTTGTGCCCGTTTCCCGCTCTGAGGTTTACTCAACGGTTTCAGATAACCAGAGTGCGGTCGAAATCGAGATTTTTCAGGGAGAAAATCAAGCCGCCGAGGAAAACGTCCCGCTGGGTTCCTACAAAGTTGAAGGACTGCCGCCTAAACCCGCAGGCGCGATTGAAATTGAGGTGCATTTTGACTTTGACCTGAACGGCATTCTCACCGTTACTACCACCGAAAAAGGCAAGGGGCAGCAGGGAACGCTGGTCGTCAATCATGCTGGAATCCAGCGGCTCTCCAGCCATGAACTGAAGCAAGCGAGAGCCGATTTAGACGCACTGTTTGAAGTAGATGAGCTTGAAGCGGATGAGCCTATTGATGTTTCTGCGACTGAGACGAAAGAAGGCATTTCACTAGATCCTGAGCTTGTTACTTTGCTCAATCAGGCTCAAAAAGTGCTAGATGCGCTGGAGGATGAGCAATCTGAAGAGTTGCAGGATTTGCTGGAGCAAATTGAGGAGGCGATCGCCAACCAGGAAACTGACGCGCTCCCAGAACTCCAGGAAGAACTGTCTGACTTCCTTTACTACATCACTACCAATTCTTGAGAGCGCCTATGAAGTGCCCTGTTTGTCGTGCCGCATACCGCCCGTTGGAGATTGGGGATCGGGAATTGGGAATTGGGCACTCTCCAACCCTCAACCCTCAACCCTCAACTCCCAGTGCCCAAAACTGCCGTCGCTGTGGGGTTGACCTTTCCCCGCTAATTCGTCTACACGATCAGGCGATTTGGTGGCACCGACAGGCAGTTCGAGCGTTTAAGGCAAACGACTATACTGCGGCTATGAATTGGAACAATCGGGCGATCGCACTCCACACTCACAATGCTGACTTTCATGCTCTGGCAGGACAACTTTGGGCGTTGCAGGGCGAGTTTGGGAAGGCGATCGCTTCCCTCAAAAAGTTCAGCAGATTGAGCCAAAGCATCCAGCCGCCGCCTTTTTCGGAGTCGTTTTACAGCCCAAAGCGGAGCAGCAAACTGGCTAACCCTCCAATGAAGCTGAGGAAACCGCCGCCACCGCGACCGCGCTCGTTTGCTTCTTCGAGCGCTTCTTGCGCCTCTACAATGCCTTCAGCCAGTTGTACAGAAGCTAGCCTACCGTCTTCGTTGCCCTCTGCGGCAAAAAGCTGTTCGGCTCGGTTCGCATCGGCGATCGCCCTTTCCTCATCCCCCAACCGATAGTGGGCAAGGCTCCGTGCCAGGTAAACCGCAGAGTAATCCGGGCGCTTGTCTAGTGCCTGATTGTAGTAGGCGATCGCTCCGTTAGCGTTGCCCCGCTGATATTCTGCAACCCCCCAGGCGTAAAACTGTTCAGCGCTAATCAACTCGTCGGGCAGTCCGATCGCCCCCTGTAAAGTAGCGCCGTCTAAATTTGCGCCCTCCAGGTTCGCGCCATATAGGTAAGCCTCCCGCAAGTCTGCGCCTGCCAAGTTTGCCCCACTCAGATCCGCCCCGCTGAGATTTGCCCTGACCAAAACCGCCCCACTCAAATCAGCATTAGCCAGATTAGAACCGCTCAAGTTTGCCTGGTTTAGGTTAGCAAGACTGAGATTTGCCCTCGTTAAATCTACCGCTGACAAGTTTGCAAACACCAGTCCGGCCCGGCTCAGGTCACAGCTTTGACACTCGCGAGTAGACATTAACTGCTGGACGTGCTGCAAGTTTTCGGCTCTGGCAGGCACCCCCCAACAAAGCGTAGCGAATAGCGTTAAAGAAGCAAGATTCTGGAGTTTCATGGGCGACGGGGTTTGGAATTTGTCTACTTGTCATTAATTGCACACAAAGTTAGCATCTAGCGCAACTTATAGCTAGTTTGCAGGATTGCTGGTTTAGGTATGAATGGGTGGGCGGCTCAGCCGCCACACCCATTCATACCCGAATTGAGCAACGCCCAACTTAATAGCTAGTTTGCTGTAGCGCCTGGTGAATTGACGGGTGAATTGATATTAGAATGCCAGTGCTGTGATGCCTTCAGTTCATCCTGTTCAATTCCTCACCCTCACAATTTATGTCAGTTTCCACTCCACCCAAACTGCTCAGCCAGCATACCTGTTTTGGCGGCACCGTTGGCTTCTACAGCCATTCCTCCCAAACCTGTCAGGGGGAAATGAAATTTTCGGTGTATCAGCCGCCGCAGACAAGGGCTGAACCTGTTCCCGTGCTGTACTTTTTATCGGGACTCACCTGCACCGAGGAAAACTTTATGGCTAAGGCAGGCGCACAGCAGTTTGCCGCAAAACACGGATTGCTGCTTGTTGCCCCCGACACTAGCCCGCGTGGGGCAAACATTCCCGGTGAAGCTGACGATTGGGATTTCGGCACAGGTGCAGGTTTCTATGTGGACGCAACGACAGAACCCTGGCGATCGCACTATCGGATGTACAGCTATGTCGTAGACGAACTTCCCGCTTTAATCGCTGAACATTTTCCTGTGCAGGCAGATCGTCAGGGCGTTTTTGGTCACTCAATGGGCGGTCATGGCGCGTTGGTTTGTGCCTTGAGAAATGGCGATCGCTACCGTTCTGTCTCTGCCTTTGCGCCAATTGCCGCCCCGATGCAGTCTCCCTGGGGGCAAAAGGCATTTACAAACTATCTTGGTGCCGACTCGGAAACGTGGCGGGCTTACGACGCTAGCGAATTGGTGCTAACGGCTCCGTCAAATCGCCCAATCTTGATTGATCAGGGCACCGCCGATCCGTTCCTGGAACAGCTTTTGCCCCACGTCTTTGAGCAAGCCTGTGCCAAAGTCGGACAGCCCGTGATTTTGCGAATGCAGGCAGAATACGATCACGGCTACTACTTCATCAGCACCTTTATAGAAGACCACATCCGCCACCATGCCGATATCCTATGGAAGTAAGCCTCAATCTTTAACGTCAGCAATATGTTGGATTCTCTAAACGCCCTATTGGGTCGTCACCCTGAACGGGTCAAAGCAAACGTTGAAATCTACACCTGGCAAACCTGTCCCTACTGCATTCGCGCCAAAATACTGCTCTGGTGGAAGGGGGTTAACTACACCGAATACAAAATTGACGGTAACGGAGCCGCTAGAGTTAAAATGGCAGAACGTGCCAACGGACGGCGCACCGTGCCCCAAATCTTTATTAACGACCAGCACATCGGCGGCTGCGATGACCTGTATGAGTTAGATACAAAGGGGCAGCTAGACCCGCTGCTAGCGCAATAGATGGCGATCGCAATTCCACCACCGCTACTTGACCATCCCGAATACCAGATTCACTATCGCTGGATGAGTCGGGCGATCGCCCTTGCCGCTGCTGCTGGGGATGCTGGGGAAGTTCCAGTGGGGGCAGTAATTGTAGAGGGCGATCGCCTGATTGCCGAGGCCGAAAACCGCCGACAGCGCGACCACGACCCCACAGCCCACGCCGAAGTTCTAGCGCTGCGAATCGCCGGACAGCAACTGCAAACCTGGCATCTGAACCGCTGTACCCTCTATGTCACGTTAGAACCTTGCCCCATGTGTGCCGGGGCGATCGTGCAAGCGCGGCTAGGTAAGTTAGTCTACGGGGCAGACGATCCTAAAACGGGCGCAATTCGCACCGTCGCGAACTTGCCCGATAGTGCCTGCTCCAATCATCGTTTGGCTGTAGTGGGTGGAATTCTAGAATCGACCTGTCGGCAGCAGCTCCAAGCCTGGTTTGCTCAACGTCGATTATACAGCGCTAGGCGCATACCTTAGGACACTTATAAACCTTTCACAGGAAGCAAAGCTAAATTTTGTCATCCCCCTAACGGATGCTATCTAAAAATAGTTATATATACTTAACCTAGAAGCACGTTGGCGGTCTATCGCCGGTTCTATTTCTGGACAGCCTCAGAACTGTCCCTCAGCCAGAAGACAAGCCATTTTGGGCGGACTATTGTGTACATAACGACACTTTCAGCGCCCCTGATATCCCGTTAATTTCTATGGTTTTGTTCAACTCCTTCTTGGAATCTGTTAAAAGCTCTGTAGACACTGCTGTAGATACCGCAATCTACACCCATTCTGCGGTTGATTCGCGCTTTTCGCCCTGGCTGACTCCTCTGGTCTATCCACTGGCACGTCGGATCGTGCTGCCCTTCTACTTTGGCAAGATTGAGGTGACAGGGCAAGAAAACCTGCCGCTGACGGGGCCTGTGATTCTGGCTCCGACCCATCGGTCACGCTGGGATGCAATCATGGTGCCCTATGCAACGGGTCGGGGAGTAACCGGACGAGATTTGCGCTTCATGGTGACTGCTGATGAGGTTAAGGGCATTCAAGGCTGGTTTATTCGCCGTTTGGGGGGCTTCCCGGTCAACACCAAACACCCCACCATTGCAAGCCTGCGTCACGGCGTAGAAGTCCTGCAAAACGGCGAAATGCTGGTCATTTTTCCAGAAGGCGGGATTTTTAGAGATGGTCAGGTTCATCCGCTGAAGCCCGGTTTAGGGCGGTTGGCGATTCAGGCAGAAGTGAGTCAGCCTGGGCTGGGTGTGCAGGTCGTCCCGATTGCCCTGGAATACGGTGAAGCATACCCTACACAAGGCTGCGACGTAAAAATCCAGATTGGCAAACCCCTAAAAATGGCTAATTATGTTCGAGGTGCCGCAAAGCGAGACGCGAAACGCTTTACGGCTGACCTAGAAGTCGCGCTTAAAGCCCTCTCTGGAGAAATACAAACCGAGGCAGAAGTACTGCCTGCCTGCGGATAGGAAAGCCTCATCCCTCATCTCTCATCCTTCCCTTACACTCCCAACGTGATCTGCCAACTGTTCAGCCTGCCCGTGTTGAGTTGAGCGTGATCGACCACCCGAAGCTGCCATCGTCCGTTTGCTGAGCGATTTAAAAGTTGACTCAGGGCTGAAGTGGTTTGAAGGGAGTAGGTGGTTTGCAGTCGGGTTCTGCGCCCGAGGGTGCGGTTTTGCAGAAGCACCGTTTGCCCCCCTGGAGCAATCAGGCTAATTTCCAGGTCGCCCATGAAGCTATGTTCGATATCGACATAAACCTGGACATCTCTCACCTGTCCGGAGTCTGAAATCTGAATGGGACTGGCAATGCCCTGTAGATTGAAATCAGGGATATTGAAAGCGTTAGAATTTTGCTGCTGGCTGCGGCGGGAAGCACTGAGCGGTGCGGCGGTGCGGCGTTGGGCAGCCTGAACTGCTTTGAAGGCGTTCACTTTTCCGTAGCCAAACCATTGAGAATGTCCGTTAGCATCGTAGGTGCCCTTCCGTAAGCCAAGCTGTGGATCTGGGTCTGAATCGACTAGCTTATCGGCTGTTTCCTGAAGAATTTGTCGGACTTCTCGGGCAGTTAAGTTTGGATTTGCGGATAGCACCAGTGCCGCTACGCCTGCGACGACGGGACAAGCGCTGGAGGTGCCGCCAAAGGTTTGGGTAAAGCCAGTGGGGTCATAACCTCCAGACCCAAGACGATCGCTCGTAAACACGCCCTTCCCCACCAAGCCGCCTGAAATTAACGGCGCAGTGTTGATAAATCCGGCTTCCTGAAACCAGATGACCGGAGAGGCATTGTTGCTGGGAGCGGCAATCGAGATATTCGTGCCCCAATTGCTGTAAGCCGCTTTTTTGCCTGTGCTGGTCGTGGCTGCGACCGCAATCACATCGGGATGCACCGCAAAGCCGCTTAGCCAGGGAGTCACTCCACGCAGCAAATTTCGCGTCCAGCCCTGCTCGTTAACTTCTCCAGAAACGGGGCGGTTGGCGTTTCCTGCCGCAAACACGATAACGCAGCCTTTGCCATTGCGCCCTTCGGTGGCCGCCCGTGTGATCGCAGCCCGTTGGCGTAGGGAAAGCGGAAAGTAAACCGAACTGGAACCCCAGCTACAGGAAATGATCGAGGCTCCGTTATTTAGCGCCCAGTTAAACAGTTGTTCGACCGCATCGTCATCTAGAAAGCCTGTTGTGCGAATCGGCATAAAGGCACAGCCAGGAGCTACACCGACGATGCCTTCTCCGTTTTCTTCGGCGATCGCCACCCCCGCGCATGAAGTCCCGTGATTTTCCTGCTGTTCTTCAGGCATGGGCAGGAAGTCTTTTCGCTTTAAGTCTCTGGGTGCAACGATTTTGCCCTTGCCCTGAAAGTCAGGATGGTTCAGGTCAAAGCCATCGTCTGCAACAGCGACGACGACAGACCGAACTCCACGAGTGATGTCCCAGGCGGCTTCTGCGGCAATGTGGGAGTTGGCGGTAAGGTCACGGGAGCCACCGTTATTTTGCAAATACCACTGTTTGGAGTAGTGGGTATCGTTGGGGCGATAGAGTTTTTGAGTTTTGATGACGACGTTGGGTTCTGCGGTCAGCACGTCGGTACGGCGCATGAGTTGGTTAGCCAGCTTCACCGGATTGGCTGAAGCCTGCTGCGTTACCTGAAAGACGTAGGTGTTAGGAATTCCAACGACAGGTTGTTCTAGCTCCAGTCCTAAAGCAGTGGCGATCGCCTGTGCCGCTGCCTCATCCACCTGATTCGCAAACTGAATCGTGATTTGATCGGTTAGATAAATTCTTGTGCTTGGGTTGTTTTTGATATGGTAAACGTGGCTGGCAAAGGAAATATCCTCTGAAGTTCGGGCAATTTGCATGGCTCGATCAAGCTGATTGGGCGCGACCTGAAGCTCAATCAGCCGACCCGACGGCACGGGCAAGGCTGCGACTGCGCCAACCTGACGCGCCAGTTCGGTTAAAGAGCGGTTTGGGATGGGGCGCACCGTGAAGCGATCGCCCACTTTCTCTAGGGCTAGCTCTTCCCCACCTCGCTGCAAAATCACTCCTTCACTTTCTGGCAAAACGCCAGTACCATCAGGCAATCCAGATGAGCCAGGAGGATTGACAGAGCCAGTCATACACGTTTTGTCCTTGATGAGTAGGTTGATGTTGGACTAAAAGCCTACTTTAAAGAGTTTAGTTCAACCTCTTGCAATCTACTTATCAGTTATTAGGACTTACGCAGCGGACGCAAAATCAGGCGATCGCTATGCTAATAAGAAGCTTAAGCTCAATGGTACTGACAGGGGCAAGATCTGCGACTTCTCGAAGAAGTCGCAGATCTGAGCGCTGCATTTGCTTTACAAGATGGGGATGGAAACGGTAAAAGTTGTGCCTTTGCTAACGAGACTGGAGACTGAAATCGTTCCTCCATGTAGCTCAACCGCTTCTTTGACGATCGCCAGTCCAAGTCCTGTACCCGGAAGCTTGCCCGTATTACTGCATCGGTAGAAGGCGGTGAATAGTCTTGCTTGATCTGCCTCTGGAATGCCAATGCCCTGATCGCGAATTTGAAAGATGGCGTTTCCTTGCTGGCGGCTTAGCTCAAAGTGAATTTCGCCTCCCTCCGGAGAATATTTCACGGCATTTAGCAGCAGGTTAGTGAGCAGATGGTTGAGCAGGTTTTGATCCATGCAGACTTGCCCTATCTGCTCCTGACAGACAAACACTAAACTGTGCTGACTGCCTGCATTCATTTGAATCTCCTCAGTCAAGTCATGACAAAACTGAACCAGATCCAGCGGAGATGGAAAAAATTCGAGCTTTCCTGCTTCTGCTCTGGCAACCAGCAAGATATCATCTAAAATTTGGGTCAGCCGCTTGACCGCATTGTCGATGCGATCGCAATATCGCTGTTTCTTCTCTTCGGTAATATTTTCGCTGGGCTGCTGCAACAGGTCTAACGACATGGAAATCACAGACAGCGGTGTGCGAAGCTCATGGGAGGCGATCGCAATAAAGTGAGATTTTAGTTCGCTCAGCTCTCGCTCTTGCTCTAGCTGTAGCCGAGTCTCCGCTGCCTGCTTACGCTCGGTGATGTTTTCAGTAATTCCAACAACTCGGTAGACTTGACCCTGCTCATCACAAACCGGAAAAGCCTGATCTCGAATCCACACGATCGAGCCATTTCGATGGATCAAGCGATATTCCTCATCGTAGTTACCCAGCGCTTCACGGCTAAAATCAGGCGTTACCTTGTTCCGATCGTCAGGGTGAATGCTGTCGTACCAAATTCTGGGGTTTTGGTATGCCATTTCACAGGAATAACCACAAATCTGTTCATAGGCAGGACTGACATAAATGACTTCAGTGCCGTCAGCAGAGCAAATCCAGAAGGCTTCGTCGATATTTTCTGCCAGTTGGCGAAACTTTTCCTCACTCAGTCGCAGCGACTTTTCAATCTGCCGCCGCTCAGCGAGTTCCTGCTGGAGCCGCTCATTACTCAGTTTCAGTTCGCCTTCTTTTTGGGTCAGGTCGTAGACCAGTCGATTGAGTGAGCGAGAGAAGTTTGCGATTTCGTCTTGTCCCCGTAGGGTGGGAATGAACACGTTTGAGTCGCCCCGCCGAATCTGGTTAGCAGCAGTGGCGATCGCCCATATCGGCTGGGTAATGTAGTCGGCAATGAACCAGCCTAAAACAGCGAATAAACCGCCTAACCCCAAATTCCAGGTCAGAATCTGAAGCTGGAGCTGCTGGGCTGGAGCAAAAGCTAAGTTAGTCCTTTGCCGTACCAGCACAATCCAATTTAACCCCTCATAGTCGCGATAGCCGGAGCTTGAAGTAAAACCAGTAATGTAAGACTGATGATCAGCCCAAACTTCATTTAGATAGCCCGTTTTAGACAGGCTCGCTGCTTGAAAGCTCTTCAAATTATTTAGCTTCTGGTCAACTAGTTCGGCAGGTCCAAGCAAGACGACTCCATCTTGCCTCAACACCAGCAAATCTTGCTCTCGACTTCGCAAATTGCGAGACAATGCGTTCCTTAAATCTTCTGCCCAAGTCCAGTTGAGATGGGCTGCGAGAACACCCACAAAGTTTCCCTGAAGATCATCAACAGGCGCAGCAAAATCCAAAAAGCGTAAGGTATTTTGGGTTGGATTTGGCAATAAGCTTGCCAGAAGCACAGCCTCATGTACATCTCCAACAAAGGTATTGAGTTTACCGCTGATAAACCAGGGACGCTCTGAAACATCTGCCCCTTCTAGCAACTCACCTGTGCTAACCTCAACGGTACCTTGAGGGTCGGCTAGCCCAATCCAGGAGTAAGCCGGATAGGTATTTTGCAGCTTTTCCAGGAGCAGCCGCTTTGCTGTGTTTGAAGAATTGGGATCACGAATTGTTTCGATGGTTGCCGCAATTTGAATGTCTCGGTAGCGCTCAAACATCCCCCGATCAAGTCGGTTTGCCATTTGGTAGGACAAATCTGCTAGGTTTTGTCCGGCATCCTGTTCAATTTGCTGAATGGCAGTTTGACCAATCGTTAGGCTAGCTAAGAGTGAAAAAATCAGGGCGATCGCTGCGATAATTAGCCCAAATCTTGCTCTGATGCTGTGACGCGGATTGAGGATCGCGGCTAATCGACGCGGGATTATAAAGTTTGCAGACATTCAACCCCTCGTTATTGCGATCGCACCTGCAAAAATCAGCATGACTGGAATGAATTGAACCTGTGAATATATCGGTCGCAAACATAGTAGTAATGCATTAGCCTCCCCGCCTTCAGAAAGATCACGGAACTTAGCGAAATTTCTATAAAAATCCTCCTTTAGGATGAAGCCATTCTCAGATTTGCCCTATTTCAAAATGAATAATCAAACTACGATGCCCTTGCTAGAAGCCTTGCGGGTACAGGCTTACCGCCCTCATGCCCCCTTCTACACACCAGGACACAAACGCGGACGAGGGATTGCCCCGTCGCTTGCAGATCTGCTGGGGCAGCAGTCTTTCAGGCTGACCTACCCGAACTGCCAGATCTGGATAATTTGTTTGCCCCGGAAGGCGTAATCGGGCAGGCTCAGGCACTCGCCGCCGAAGCGTTTGGGGCGAACCGCACCTGGTTTTTGGCAAACGGCTCTACTTGCGGCATCGAAGCAGCTATTTTAACAACGTGCAAACCGGGCGAAAAGATTGTGCTGCCCCGCAATGTCCATCGCTCGGCGATCGCGGCCCTGGTTTTGTCTGGCGCAATCCCGATTTTTGTCGAGCCGGACTATGATCCCCAACTGGGGATCGCTCATGGCATTACGCCTGCGGCTATAGCCTGTGCCCTACGGCAACACCCAGATGCGAAGGCGGTAATGGTGGTTTACCCGACTTATTACGGAGTTTGTGGAGACATTGAGGCGATCGCTCAAGTGGTTCATCAGCATGACATTCCGCTGTTAGTGGATGAAGCACACGGCGCTCACTTTGGCTTTCACCCAGACCTGCCGATTTCTGCTCTAGCGGCTGGGGCAGATCTGGTGGTGCAGTCCACCCATAAGCTCTTGGGCGCAATGACCCAGGCGGCCATGCTGCACGTTCAAGGGACACGGGTGAATGGCGATCGCCTCAGTCAAACGCTCCAGCTTGTCCAATCTACCAGCCCCAGCTATCTCCTGTTAGCTTCCCTTGATGCCGCTCGGCAGCAAATGGCAACTCAGGGCAAACAACTGATGACCCAGACGCTAGCCCTGGCGCACCAAGCCAGAACCCAACTGAGCCAAATTCCTCAACTCTCTGTTTTAAGTTCAAAGTCCGCTGGCTCATCCCCTGGTTTTACTGCTCTTGACCCTACCCGCTTAACTGTCACCACTATGGGGCTGGGGCTGACAGGCTTTGCGGCAGACGAAATTTTGCATCAGCAATTAGGTGTTACCGCAGAGCTACCGTCACTCCAGCACCTCACCTTCATCGTTAGCCTGGGCAACACCATCTCAGACATCGAGCAATTAGTAAACGCCTTTCAACATCTCGCCCAAAATTCTTCCCCACCTCCCCACCTCCCCATCTCCCCACCCCTCCAACCCCACTCCTTTTGCCGCATTTCCCCCGCGAAGCCTTTTTGCT
>JAAUQZ010000158.1 GCA_012033355.1 Leptolyngbyaceae cyanobacterium RM1_406_9
TGGTGCGCTGCTCTACCCGTTGTTCTAGCTCCTGGTTGGTGTGGGCCAGGGTGTCGTTGCTCGCTTCCAGGGCGCTGAAGGAGTCGCGCAACTGGGCAGCCATCTGGTTAAACGAGTCGGCTAACTCGCCCAGTTCATCGACTCCTTCCACCTGCACTGATTGCTCTAGCTCCCCCGCAGCGATCGCCCTGGATGCCTGGTTCATCTGCTTAATCGGACCCGTAATCCATCGCGAGGTGATCGTACTGACGGCGATCGCCACCCCAGCGCAGCCAAACAGAGTAAGACCGTCGTGCGCGTATTGGACTCAATTTGAGCCGTGAAGTCTGACTGAGGCAATACCACTACAATCAGCCAGTCCAACCCACGCTGATCTCGAAAAGGCGTAATTTGAAGGAAGTGGCGATCGCCATCAATCTCAAACGTGCGTTGCGTCGCAGCCTCAACCGTAGCCATCTCGCCTAGCGACTCATTCAAATAAGAGGCACTGGCACTAATTAACGACACCTCACTCTCCACGGCTGGAAGTCGCAAAATTTCCTCTTCCTCATTGCTCATCCGAAACGGCTGCTCCTCCGTTGAAGAAGCTACCAGGTCGCCAGAGCGCTCCATAATAAACGCCAGCCCAGACTTGCCTACCTCAATGTCCTGTAAAAATAAATTCAACTGCGAGAGCGTCAAGTTATTTCCCAACACGCCTACCAGATCACCCTCTGCCGAGTAGTAGGGCTGTACAGCCGTGATTGCTAGCTTGGGCGACGCAAAATTAGAATAAATTTCACTCCAGGTTGGCTCACCCGCCTCCACTGAAGCGGTGTACCAGGGGCGCGTTCGCGGGTCATAGCTACCGCTTTCATCCAACAAATTTGCTGCATTCCCCTGAGCATCGGTTGCGTAAGTGCGGTAGTTAAACCCTGTCGATTCGTTGCTCAAGTGTAGCCGCAAACTTCCATCCGCTAGCCGCTCAACCCCAACAAACTCTCGCTGCTCAGAGCCAAACTGAATGTAGTCGATGGAGTCAAACCGTTGAATCTGCTGCCAAAAATATCGCCCCATCGCTGCCGGATCTTGCAGATTTAGCAAACCTGCCCGAATCGTATCCGCGTTGATCTGATTGACAAGATGGGGGGTTTCGACAAAATCTAAAAGGTTTTGCTCAATGCGATCGCTCACCTCACTTCCAAGCTGCCCCGCTAAATCATCTACTGCCTGCTGTCCATTTCGATAAGAGAGATAGCCCACTAACCCCACCGTGCCAAAAATTTGCAGCACAAAAGGCACGATCAACAGCAGTCGCAGCGGAATTCGGCGCTTTCTCCCCGATGGTGGGGAAGCTTGGGGAAAATAACCCGGTTCAGAAGAAACGGCTCTGTGCTGCTCAACCTGTGTTTCTTCAAAGGCTGGAGTGTAGGCACGGGTAGCATCTTGGATGGACTGGGAAGGAGTCGGAGTCATGGTTTAACCTTGTCATCAACAGGGGGGAGTAGGGCCTTGCAGACCCGATTCATTACATCTGGGTAGAGATAGAAGCGTTTATGGGTTTATGGGGTTTGTTTAATTTCCCCTTCTTCGTGCTTTTTCGCTAAGGTTGAGGCATTGCCCGAACGATTGCTTCTCCATCTAAAACCGCCAACATATCACCACCTGCTTTCCACCAGTAGCCGCGCAAAAACGGCGCTAGCTGCGGGGAGACAGTTGTCCGAGGAAGAGGCTGAATCATTCTGGGTCACACCACTCAATGTCTTCGACTCGACTAACGACCAGTCCCAGCATTTGATTTCGAGCAGAACCTGCTGTCGAGCTACGAGCTTGAAGCACCACAGCAGGAAAGGATGAAACATTGGTTGCCTGCTGATACCAGGGTGTAAAGCCACACAGATGCCCTAAATCCACTGTCCACAAGATCTCACCTCGCCAGTTGTAAACTCCCATCACCCAGGCAGGCATATGAGGGATAGGCACCACTCGTCCCGTTGGCAGAGTTAACACTTCCGACAATTGCTGAATCGGCAAAAGCACAGTGGCACTGGGAAAAAGATGCAGCCGCAAGAACTGCTCAGTCACACTGGAATGGTTAGCAGCCAAGTCTTGCACAGGTGCAGTTTGTGCAAACTGTAAAGAAGTAGGCAGTGAACCAGAACCTGAAACCGACAGAGAGTTAGACATTAACTAATCCAGAATTCGTCCAAAATCTTTTCGTAACAGTCGATTGCAGCCTGTGTAAGATGAACCTCTGTGGAACAAGGGGCTTAAGCCCCTTGTTAAAGACGACTTTTGTAGCATTACCAGGAATTGAGATAAACTTTTAAGGTTTAATCAGTTGTTTCACTGTGCGTAAAAATTCTTCTTGATCAATCGGTTTAGATAAGTAGGCGGCAGCTCCCTGTTTCATGCCCCAAAATTTATCCATTGCGCTACCTTTGGTTGAGCAAATGATTACTGGAATGTCGCTAGTCTCTGCCCTTTCCTTTAACTCTCGACAGACTTCAAAGCCGCTGCGGCCCGGCAGCACTACATCTAGCACCACTACGTCAGGTTTTTGTTTGGTAATCGTTGCCAGAGCTTCTTCTCCGCTTTGAGCGATTAGGACGTTCACTCCACCTTGCTGCAAGCAGTGAATTAGAACTTGCATATCTGTCAGTGAGTCATCAACAACTAGCGCTGTACCCATAGCATTCACCTCAAAAAAAATCACAGAACTGTTAGTGGTCAGTGGTCGGTAGCCACCGAGAAGCGGGTTAGATTCGGGTCATTAGATACAGATCCACTGACTGAATTCTCCCTGGATGCGCCCCGATCGGTGGGTGCATGGCTACTATTGGTTACACCCTGGTTACTGGTTACACCCTGGTTTAAGTGCTTACGAACTGCGCTTAACACTGCTTCAGCTTCTAAAGGTTTGGTGAGAAAGTCTGTCGCCCCAGCGGAGCTAGAGCGGATGCGGCTCACAAACCCGTCATTCCCAGTCAAGATCACAATTGGGGTTTCTCGGAAACAGGAAATTTTGCGTAACTTTTCGCAGATTTCGTAGCCGTTGGCGGTTGGCATGACGAGATCTAGAAAAATTAAATCGGGTTTGCGAGAAAGCAGAATGCTGATTGCCCTGAGCGGATCGTTGACTCCAATAAACTGATAGCCCGCAGATGCAATGATTTTTTCCATCATGTTGCACACCCAGAAGCTGTCATCAATACAGGCAATTAATGCATCTGCTGACTTTGCAGGTTCATTAATTGCCAAAACTGCTGCTGGGGGAGGTTCTTTTTGCCAAATGGGGGCGGGTAGGTCAGGAATGGTGATAAATCCAATCCAGTCGAGTTGGGCGAATGGTAGTAGTGAGGCGGCGATCGCCGCAACATCTCGCCGCATTTGCACAGACAGGTCACGCAAGGTTCGCTGTCCGTCAAGCAGTTCAACCAGATTTTGGTAAAAGCGGGCTGAACTGAGCTTTCGCAATTGTTCTCGCTGTTTAATAACGGGGGCTTTGTTGGGGGAGCAGTCATTTAGATTGGCGGTTTGCCAGGTTTGCCAAAGTTGCTCTACCTGGGCGATCGCCTCTTTCACCTCAACTCGATACAAGGCAGCAAAAGTGGACAAAGACTCATCCTGATTCACTTGATCGGTCAGGTCTGTAGTTTGAGCTACATCAAACAGCACCTCAACTACAACGTTGTGAATGATGCTTGCCGCCTGCTCACGAGTAATTTTTTGTTGAGTTACCCAAAGGCTTAGCAACGCATATTCCCAGCCGATTGTGAGGGATTCAGCGTTAATCTGGTCTATTTCCAGAGCTGAGGCAACGTCCTCGGTTATCCAGGGACAGTGAGTTGCAAGATTTCTGCGCCACCGCCTGACCGGATGAACGCCGCCCGTAGCATACACAATAGCGCCCTGAGACAGATGAAAAGTCCACTGCTGCCCCGCTGGGTTTAGATGTACCAGTTGACCGCTAAAGTGAAGCTGCTGCAAGTTTTTGAGAAACCAAACTGTATGTCTCAAAGCACTAAGTCCTCCTCCTGAGAGTGGGAGGGGTATAGAGAAGCATTCGTCATGCGTCGTTAGTTGCGCTCTGACGAATGACGGATGACGAGTAGCGAACGACAAGTGACAAATTACACTTGAAAAGTCTGATTGACGACAAATTTTCTGGTGTAGGTCAATGGCTTTGGGAGTTTTGTCAATCAACTAGCTTGAAAAGCAGTAACCAATCTTTTAATCGGTAGGTTGCAAGCCCTGCTTATGAATGTAGATGGACTGCGGTTTCTGCTATGAAAACTGCTGATTCTGAGACTGGTAGTGCAAGCCCACGTTCTGATCCAGGTTGAAAGGAACAGGTCTGGAATAAGCCAACTGTCAAGCTCAGTAAAGTCTTTACTGAGTCTTAATGATGCTTTCATGTCCTGTGTGTATTACACCCTAGTACGCCTATCTCAGATATGCTATATGATCTTACACTAAACTATGTTCTTGCAAGACGTTAAAACAGAGTTAATAAAATCTTCAAAAACATTATCGGCACAATTCATGGTGTGAACTAACGCATCAAGTTGCTGAGTTTTATGCATAGTAAGTTCGGCTGAAATGCTTCTTCTATTTACTTCTGAGTAATTATCTGCTTCTTTTTTGTTCTGAGATCGGAAACCTTTCTTGTATGAACTGTGTTCCTGTATACCGGAAATATTCGTTTTCTTTTGAGGAACATTTGAAATGTTAAATGGAGTTAGAACTACGCGACTAAACGCGACTAAATATTGATAGCTTGAGCAAGAGAATGAAGTAAAAATAATGAGTCCAGTTGAAATATGATGGCTGAAGTACCTGTTAATTCAACCCATCCTAAAACTCGTTTAGAGTGGCGTAATTGGTTAAAGGAACACCATACACGCGACAAAGGAATTTGGCTGATTAGCTATAAAAAAGCGACGGGGAAACCGCGATTTGAATATGAGGAAGCCGTAGAAGAAGCTTTGTGCTTTGGCTGGATTGACAGTAAACCCAATAAGCTAGATGAGGAGCGATCGCTTCTCTGGTTTGCCCCCCGAAAACCGGGCACCGGATGGTCGAAGCTGAACAAGGAGCGAGTTGAGCGATTGTTTGAACAGGGACTGATGAGGCCTGCGGGTCTGGCGAAGGTTGAGACAGCAAAGCAAGATGGCTCCTGGAACACGCTGGATGCGATCGAGGCGCTAGAAATCCCGCCTGATTTAGAAATGGCGTTTACTAACTATGCCGGGGCAAAGCAAAATTTTGAGGCATTCCCACGTTCGGCTAAGCGAGGCATTTTAGAGTGGATTGCGACTGCTAAACGGCCCGAAACGCGAGCTAAACGAGTCAATGAGACTGCACAGTTAGCCTCACAAAATTTGCGGGCCAACCAATGGCGATAGCTAAACATCCAGCAATCAGTGACGAATGATCAAAAGCCGAAAACTGCTAAATGTTAGTCCTTTTTTTCAGTCTTTTGATTTTGCTCTCTCTGGGCTTCTATCTCTTTCAAAGCTTTGTAAATGCAGAGCTTGGATAGCTCTAGAGTGCTGACTCTATCAGGAATCTTTGACATGGCAAAGGGGGGGATTCGGCTCTTTTCGTAGAGTAACAAGTCCGGTAAATTTCTTTCCGTAGGTATACAAATCTGAAACAATTCTTCAAAAGCCCCTCAGGGTTGGGGTTGGGGAAAGCAGATGGTAGGTAGCAGGTAGCAGAATCCTCCTTGCCCTTTGCCTGCTGCCTGCTGCCCCTCTACTACGCTCTTCAATTTCCTTCTACGGGTTCTGTTGCTTCGGGTTCACTCGCTTCGGATTCACTCGCTGCGGGCGGGGTGACATCAGGTTCCTCAATACTGGGTTCATCTGCATCACTGGGTTCGTCTGCATCAGGCGCGGAAGGGGTTGGTTCAGTTGCGGGTCGCGATCGCCACTCCTCCAGCGGTCGATTTACCGCATTCACAAAGTCTGGAGAAACCAGAAGAATCGTAGTTTCAGCCTCGGCTGCGGATGGTTCTGAGTTGGCTTCAGGATCAGCCTGGGCGTAGATCGCACTATTGTCAAAGTTGGCGCTACCCAAAACTAACTGGTGAGTTTCTTCGTTGTCTAGCACAACATTAATGGTTGCAGACGGCTCATCTAAACCAAATTCTGCGGTGTCAGCCGCAGAGACGGTGAGGGTGCGATCGCTCTCTCCAGTTGCCAACAAATTCAGCAGATAAGCAACAGAGGCATCACTGGCCGGGGCAGATTCTGGCTGCTGCATTTGCCATTGACCCGCGTTATCCTTCTCAAAGGACAGCATTTGATCGGGCGTTTCAACGATGAAAGACTGCACCTGGCTTTCTTCAAACTCGAAGAGGCTGCCGCCCGCTTCTTCTGTTGTCTCTGGGCTAGGGGAATTGCGGGTTTCGGTGAAATAGACAACCCCGCCTAAGAGGATGGCGATCGCACCAGTGCCAGAGTAGTCGGCTTAAATTTCATTTGGGCTTACTCCTTATCGTCGCCGCAGCCAGACTACGACCGCCGCCCCAAAACCCAGTACAGGCAAAATCACCAGGGCAGTGAGGGCGGAAATGATTTGCTGCTGAGGGGTCATGAGAATACGACGGTTGGTTGCCTCTTTAGGGCGGATGGAAAGCTCCTGAGTATCTTGCTGGCTTAACCAGCTTACCGAGTTGAGAAATACATCACCATTTAGCTGCTGCTCAAATATTCCATCTGTAGCAAAGCTAGAGTTGCCAATTACAACTAGCCTTGCCTCCGATGCGCCTGCGTTCTCGTCATCCGGCTCGGTCGTCGCTGCCTCATCTTCTGTTTCAGGTGCTTCTACATCTGCTGCCTCATCGGGTGATGCTTCTGGGGAAGGGGAAGGCTCAATTGCTCCTGGCTCGTCTGGCGCTGGAGGTGAATTTTCAGCAGCAGGTGTGGGGCTTGCTTCGGTTTGAGGAGCTTCGGTTTGAGGAGCTTCGGTTTCAGTGACGGGGCGGCTTAGCGCTACGCCCAGGGTCAGTGAACCCTGTGGCGCAAGATTGGGGTCGAAATTTAGCTCACCGCTTTCGGGAATGGGCTGTGCCTGGACGCGATCGCCCGTCAGCAGCAGCGGTGAGGCCTGTACATCTGGGGCTTCACTCACGCCAATGGGTCGAGCCAGCGGGTAAAAGGAGATGCCATCCCCAAACTCTTCGGTAATCGGGTGAACGCCATATTGGGTCACGATCGTAACGGCTGCATTAACCCCGGCCGCTTGCCCATTGGGGTCAATAATTAGGCGATCGTCCAGGCTGATACCCCAGTCTTGCAGCAGTTCTCCTAAACCCGGATCGGTGTCGGGGTCAAGCAGCAGCAGCAGCCCACTCTGACGCTGAAGATAGGTTTCTAGAGCCGCAACTTCTGACTCTAGCAGCTCTCGCTGGGGTCCGGCTAATACCAAAACGGCAGTATCTTCAGGAATATCTGGATTTTCAGCCAGATTCAGCGGTTCGGCAGCAAAGTTTTCCTCACTTAGCCCGCTCAGCGCCTGAGAAAAGCTGCCTTGCCCCGGTTCTAGCGATCGCTCTCCATGGCCTTGAAGGAAATAAACTTTGGGCTGACGTGCGATCGCAGCTTGCCCAATTGCGTTAGTAAGCCTGCGTTCTGACAGCGGTTCCTGGGTGATTTGCTGAAGAAATGTGCGGTTCTCGCCTTTTTCCAGGTAAACCTCACCCGCCTGCTGCATCCCAAATTCGCGGGCTAATCCCGGTCGCGCATTGGGGTCAACGTATTCAAAGCTAAACTGACTGCTCTGCCGCTGATAGTTTTCCAGCAGCCTGCGGTCATTCGGGTTTGGCGTAATTGCAAATACCCAAACTTTGACAGGTTGCTCCAGGTTTTGCAGCACCTCCTGCGTCTGGGGCGCAAGCGTAAATAGCTGATTCTCAGTCAGGTCAACCTGTTTGGAGTAGCGCACACCCAGAAAGTTAATTAATCCTAAGATCACTAAAACCGCTAGCGTTGCAGCCAGGGCATTAGTCCCAGCCTGAGTAGAGCGGCGACCCAAAAATCCTTTTAAGAAACTGGACTCAAAGAATAGCCAGATTCCTGAAATGACGATTCCTGTAAGGATTAAAGCTAGCGGGAGGGGAATCCAACTTCCAGCAATGACCCCGGCTGAAAGCCCCATGACGACCAGTGCCGGACCTAGCCAAAATAGATATTTGAGATGCTTCCATTTAATGGCGGTTTTCATGAGGGGTGAGAAAAATTGAGGAATTAGGAATTTCAGAATTCGGAGTTGAGGAAATCCGAGTTAGGTAGATTATCGGCTCACGATCGCTGGAAGCGGAAGGTTTCGATGGATTGAGCAGTCAGGAAAAGTCCCAGCAGGATGTAGCTGGCAAACAGAACCAGTCCGCTGGTGTTGATGGTGCCTTGAATCAGGTCGGTGTAATGCTTGAGTAAGGAAAGGTGCCCGACTGCTTCCCCGACCCAGCCGCTGAGACCTCCAGCGATCGCTTCAATGATCCACAGAAACAAGATCAGCGTAAAGGTGAGAATCGCAGCCAGAATAGTGCTGTCGGTCAGCGAGGAAACAAACATTCCCAAAGACAGCACCCCAGCCGCTAATAGAATCAAGCCTGCGTGACCCAGCAGCATGATGGTGGGCTGTAGAGGCGGGTCGGCAGCGCTGAGGGCGATCGCCTCATAGACCAGCAGCGGCAACACCATTGTGATAAAGAAAGTCAGGACTCCCAACAGTTTACCGAGCGCCACGGCCCAATTCGTGATAGGGGAAGTGGCAAGCAGTTCCAGGGTGCCACGCTTGCGTTCTTCAGCGTATAGCCCCATTGAAAGCATCGGCAGCAAAAACAGAGAAAGTGAACCCAGCACTCCCAGGTAAGCATTCAGGAATTCGTAGGCCACATCGACTGGCTCGGTCACGCCCATCTGGTCGCGCAGGGCAATCTGAGCAATTAATCCGGAGGGGCTAAACAGCAGAATTGCAAAAAACACGCCGCTGAGCAGCCAGAAGACCCCCGCAATCACATAGGCAAAAGGGGAAGCAAAATAGCTTTGTAGCTCTTTCCGGTAGATCGCCAAAATGTTTCCTAAGATGACGCGCATCTAAGCTGCTTCTCCTTCTGACGAATTTTCTGATGATTCTGATGCGGTTTCTGATGATTCTGGTGGGGCTGACACTTCAGACAGGTCTGACGCAAGTTCTAAGTCTGCTACGCTGCCTTCGGGCGTTTTCTCTTCAGTGGTTAATTCTAGGAATACATCTTCCAGGCTGACCTGAATTCGCTTCATTTCGTACAGTCCCAGCCCAGTCCCGACGATCGCCGCTGCTACGTCTCGCCCTGGATCAACTTCAGGCATTGCGACAACTCGAATTTTGTAATGGTTTTGAGGCAGCATTTCGGCGGCGATCGCTTCTACAGACTGCACTCCGGGCAAGCTTTGCAGCCAGGGTTGCACCGCCTCAAAATTACCTTCAACTTCTAACTCATAACCTGCACCACCTCTCAGTTGAGCGACCAACTGATCGGGCGTGTTGGTCGCAACAACCCGCCCTTTGTTGATAATGGCAACGCGGCTACAGGTCATGCTGACCTCTGGCAAAATGTGGGTTGAGAGAATGATCGTGTGATCTCCCGCCAGACTTTTGATCAGATTGCGAACATCAATAATTTGGCGCGGGTCAAGCCCTACTGTAGGCTCATCTAAAATAATCGCAGGCGGATCGTGAACAATCGCCTGGGCAATTCCCACCCGCTGCCGAAAACCTTTAGACAACTTGCGAATCAGGACGTTGCGCTTTTCCTGGAGGTTGCAGCGAGTCAGAGACGACTGGACTTGGTTGGGGCGATCGCCGCTGCCACACCTTTCAGCCGCGCCACAAAATGCAAAAACCCCTCAACCGTCATGTCAGGGTAGAGCGGTGGCGTTTCAGGCAGATAGCCAATCCGTCTGCGGACTGCCATCGAGTCTTCATGCACATCAAACCCAGCCACCCTGGCCGTGCCGCCCGTTGCAGGCAAGTATCCAGTTAGAATCCGCATCGTCGTGGTTTTTCCGGCTCCATTGGGCCCCAGAAATCCCAAAATTTCCCCTGGCTCCACCGCAAACGTGACATCCTGGATTGCCGGGGTCGAGCCGTAGACCTTGCTCAAATGCTCAACTTCAATCATTTGACTTTAACTCCAGGGCGTTTTTCATCTCACCGACCCTAATCTAACGCGGTGTGATTCAATCGAGTTTAGTTCAACATCATAGATTACCAGAATCAGTTGTAGCTAAAGTGACAGAGATATGGCCGAGATGTAGTGTTGGTTAGAACCTCGTTAGAACCTCGTTCCCAGGTTCTACCTGGGAATGGCTACGCGAGGCTCTGCCTCCGTGAAAGGTTGCGCGAGGCAGAGCCTCACGTAGGGCATTACAACAAAGCCTTGTAACGAGAATAAACCTGGAAATCAAGGTTCTGATCCCTTTCACCCCTAACCCCTCTCTTCTACACCATCCCCCATCGATCCAGCAAAAACGAATACTCAAACGCAATTTCCTTCAGTCGCTCGTAGCGGCCGGATGCGCCGCCGTGACCTGCGCCCATGTTGGTTTTGAGTAGCAGGATATTTTTGTCAGTTTTGAGCGATCGCAACTTCGCCGTCCACTTAGCAGGTTCCCAGTACTGCACACGGGAGTCGTTTAAGCCAGCGGTAATCAGAATGTGCGGATAATCTTTCGCTTCTACGTTGTCGTAGGGCGAATAGGATTTCATGTAGTCGTAGTAGGTTTTGTCGTTGGGGTTGCCCCACTCTTCCCATTCCAGCGCAGAGAGGGGTAGGGAGGTATCTAAAATGGTGCTGACGACATCGACGAAGGGAACATGAGCTACCACGATATTGAATAGTTCGGGACGGGCGTTGATCACTGCGCCCATGAGTAAGCCGCCTGCACTGCCGCCAGAGATGGCGAGGCGATCGCTCGATGTCCAGCCTTCTGCAATCACGTGTTCAGCACAGGCGATGAAGTCGGTGAAGGTATTTTTCTTTTTGAGGAACTTACCGTCTTCGTACCACTTGCGCCCCATCTCAGCACCGCCGCGAATGTGGGCGATCGCCATCACCACGCCCCGGTCAAGCAGCGACAGCCGATTAGACGAGAAGGACACCGGATAGCTAAAGCCATAGGAACCATAGCCCGTCAGCAGGAATGGATTCGCGCCATTCTTCTCAATTCCCTTTTGCAAACGATCGAAATTGGAACCTGAGTGCCATCCGCAGCAGTGGCGGTAATGCGTTCGCTCACATACTGAGTTTTGTCATAGCCGCCCAGAACAGGGGTTTCCTTCTTTAGCTCTCGCTCCCGCGTCTGCATATCATAGTCATAAATTGAGCCAGGAGTAACCAGAGAGGTATAGCTAAACCGCAAAATTTTAGTGTTAAATTCTGGGTTGCCGCCTGGGGAAACGTCGTAGGTAGGCTCCGGGAATTCAATATTGTGTTCGTCACCCGTTGACAACTGCCGAACCCGAACTGTAGGCAACCCTGCCGTCTGTTCATAAATCACTAAATGATCGGCAAAGGCACTCACGCCCGATATCATCACGTCTTCACGATGAGGAATTACCGTCTGCCAGTTTGCTTTGGCGGGGGAATCCACTGGCGCTTTCATCAGCTTGAAGTTGATTGCGTCATCGTTGGTGACGATGTAGAAGTGGTCACTGTGATGCTCAATGCCATATTCCATACCGGGCGATCGCGGGTGAATGACCCGAAACTCATCCGTTGGGTTTGACGCATTCAGATAGTGAACTTCAGAGGTGATTTTGCTTTCCAGGTGCAGCAAAATGTAGGTTTCGCTGCGAGTCTTGCCAACGCCCAAAAAGTAAGAATCATCCGCTTCGTGGTAAATCAGCACGTCCTTTTCGATCGCATTACCCACCTCATGCCGAAACAGCTTAAACGGGCGGTTGGTTGCGTCTACCTGCGTGTAAAATACCGTCTTGCTATCGTTGCCCAGGCAAAGGAGGGAGAAGTTTCAGCAATGCTTTCAGCGGAAAGTTCGCGAGTTTCCAGATTGAGGAAAAACAGCGTGTAGCGTTCTGAGCCGCTAGTGTCAACCGAATAGGCCAATAGCTGATGGTCAGGACTAACCTGCAATAGCCCCAGCTCAAAAAACTCATGCTCTGCGGCAAGTTGGTTTTGGTCAAGCAGCACTTCTTCGGATGCATCCAGGCTGCCCTGCTTACGACAGTAAATCGGATATGCTTTGCCTTCTTCGGTGCGCGAATAATAATAAAAATCGCCTTTACGATAGGGCACTGACAGGTCGGTTTCCTGAATCCGAGCCAGCATTTCTTGATAGAGTGCTAGTTTGTAGTTCTTCCGTGTGCTGCATCACGGACTGGGTGTAAGCATTTTCTGCTTCTA
>JAAUQZ010000159.1 GCA_012033355.1 Leptolyngbyaceae cyanobacterium RM1_406_9
AGATTAGCGCTAGCTCATGTAAGTAGAGGGATCTAAGCACAATGGCGGAGATATCTGCAAAAATCGTCAAGGAACTGCGCGAAAAGACGGGCGCAGGCATGATGGACTGCAAAAAAGCCCTCCAAGAATCTGGGGGCGATATGACCAAAGCAGCGGAATGGCTCCGACAAAAGGGCATCACCTCCGCTGAAAAGAAAGCTGGAAAGGTTGCCGCAGAAGGGTTAGTCGGCAGCTACATCCACACGGGTGGGCGAGTCGGCGTTCTGGTAGAGGTCAACTGCCAGACAGACTTTGTGGCTCGAAACCAGGCTTTCAAGGAACTGGTACAAAACATCGCAATGCAGATCGCCGCAACTCCTAACGTCGAGTACGTCAAGGTTAGCGACATTCCCTCTGAAATTGCGGAAAAGGAAAAAGAAATTGAGATGGGCAGAGATGACCTATCTAACAAGCCAGCCAACATCCGCGAGAAGATTGTTCAAGGGCGGATTGAGAAGCGCCTGAAGGAGCTATCTCTACTGGATCAGCCCTACATCAAAGATCAGAGCATCACCGTGGAAGAGCTAGTGAAGCAAAACGTTGCTCAGCTAGGTGAAAACATCCAGGTGCGCCGTTTTTCCCGCTTTGTCTTAGGCGAAGGGATTGACAAAGAAGAGAGCGATTTCGCGGCTGAAGTTGCTGCCCAGACGGGTACTGCTTAATGCAGAAATGCAGCGCTCAGATCTGCGACTTCTTAGAGAAATCGCAGATCTGACCTCCTTAAATATGAGTAATTTTGGGTTGGGGATTTGAGTTTGTATCCCTGGCTTCAATTGGCGAAAAGGCAGGTCTAGCAACATCAGCGGCCTGTCTTTTTCGTAGTCTTGACTAAAGCGGTTTGAGAGCTTAAGGCTATGGCAGGAGCAGTTGAACGGATTGAACAAGATATTGCTGCTTTGGAGGAGATGGTAAGGGCACTTGCCCAAGAATTTGACGACACCTACCACCAATATCTCACCAACCTGGGACAGTCTGTGCGCCAGCAGTTGATTCTGGCTAGCTATCACATTTGCACGAAGGGCTACCCTGACCGTTTTTTGGAATTGTCTTTTAGCCAGCGGCAAAACCTTCAGCAATCGCTGCAAAAGCTCGTTCAGCAGGCCCAAGTTCAACTCGTTGAGCTAATTGAGGTTGCCTATCTGGAAGTTGCTTCCGTAAATGACGAGGATGAAGATGAGGTGGAAGCGGATGCTGTGGACTCTTCTAAGACAGAAGCAACAGATATACCTGACAGTGAAGCGTCAGCGTCAGAATTTCAAACTTCAGAATTTCAAACTTCAGAGTTCCAAACTTCAGAATTTCAAACCTCAGAATCTCAGCCTTCAGCGTTTGAAACGTTAGAATCCTCTTTACCTTTAGAGGAAAACGCAGCGGAGCAGCCCGAATTTCAGATTTACGTGCCGCCCGACTCATCGCCTGCTTCTAAAGAGGAATCACCGATCGCTGAAGAGAAAACGACTGCAACAATTGAGCTTTTGGATACCCCGGAAGCCGTTGCTTACTGGGAAGAGCGGATCGAAGAGGGGATTGAAGAAATGCTGCAAACCCTTTCTCACGCAGCAAATCGCCTGCTTCAGAGAGCCTCTATTTTGCCTGACAAATTGCCTGAACCCGTTTTGGAAGTGGCTGCTAAGTCAGGACTGGCGACAGAACCCGTTTCTGGGCCGCCTAATCTGCTGAATCTGCTAGTGGAAACGGAGGATGAGGATGAGGATGAATCTGCGGTTACTCACATCATTGCAATTCAACTGCGGCTGTCAGAGATTGAATTTAGCGATGCCACCCTTTCAACCTGGCGCAGCAAAATTCGTAGCCTTCTGGCTCGGCTGGTGCAATTAGGGCGACAATATCAGAAAAAACAGGAAGAATTGGCGATCGCCGAAGCTGAAGATGCCTGGAGATCAAGCTGGTTTGAGGAATAAATTGCATTTGAGGAAGCATTGCACAAATGGATTGGCTGCGATTGCAAAAAGCGTTGTCCGTTGAGGCTGAACGAGGCTTCAATGACCTGATGGGCAACCAGTATCGCTTTAGCGAGTTCCTCAGTCTCAGCTTAAATCGGCCACCCGCAGAACTACCTCTTGCCGAACAGGAAAAGTTGCAGGCGATCGCCACCCGCTTTGCCAGCTATTCAGACCTATCCTTTGCTCAGCGTCAACATCTAGTTGCCGACACAAGACGAACGCTGTATCAGGCGCGGCGAGAACTAGAGGAAATTGGGGATCAAGGATCGGGGAATGAAGAAGAGGCTTTAGAAGGGAGTTCTCAAAACTCAAAATCTTCTGCAAAAACTTCTCAGGCAACTAAGACTAAAACTAAGCTGCCTCGCACGGCTCCGCTAATTGAGTCCAGAACCAAAATTGAGCTTGACCAGTCCATTACCTATCTGCCGGGAATTGGCGAAAAGAATAGCGAACGGCTGGCAAAACTGGGAATTTTTACCGTGCGAGATTTGCTCTACTACTACCCGCGTGACCACATCGACTATGCCCGTCAGGTGAATATTCGAGATGCGGCAGAGGGCGAAACGGTTACGCTGGTTGGCACAGTCAAGCGCTGCACCTGTTTCAACAGTCCGCGCAATGCCAAGTTGACGATTTTTGAGTTAATTGTGCGCGACCACACGGGGCAGATTAAGCTCAGCAAATTCTTTGCCGGAACTCGCTACCGCAATCGCGGCTGGCAGGAACAGCAAAAGCGACTGTATCCGCTGGGTGCAGTGATTGCCGCATCTGGGCTGGTGAAAAAGAGTAAATACGGTGTGACACTGGATGATCCACAAATTGAGGTGATTGACCATGTAGGCAGTTCGATCGAGTCGATGAAAGTGGGGCGGGTTGTCCCTGTTTACACTTTGACGGAAGGAGTGGCGGCAGATCTGGTCAGACGAGCCGTAGTTGCGGCGATTCCAGCGGCAATTCATCTGCAAGACCCGCTGCCAGAGGCGCTGCGCGAAAAGTATGGACTGATTGGAGTGCAGGAGCGATCGCCCACATCCACTTTCCCCCCAGCGGCGAGGCTCTCGATGCTGCCCGTCGTCGTCTCGTGTTTGACGAATTCTTTTATCTGCAATTGGGGCTGCTCAAACGCCGAATGAATCAGCGCCAGGAGCAAACCAGCGCCATCCTTGCGCCGACAGGTGAGCTAATTGACAACTTCTACCAGGTTTTGCCGTTTACCTTCACCGATGCTCAGCAGCGCGTGGTCAACGACATTCTCAACGACCTGCAAAAGCCTGCCCCGATGAATCGTCTGGTGCAGGGCGATGTTGGCTCCGGTAAAACGGTGGTGGCAGTGGTGGCAATTTTGGCGGCAATTCAGTCCGGCTTTCAGGCAGCGCTGATGGCTCCTACGGAAGTTTTGGCAGAGCAACACTACCGCAAGTTGGTCAGTTGGTTTAACCTGCTGCACCTGCCCGTAGAACTGCTGACTGGCTCCACTAAAACCGCCAAACGCAAACAAATTCACGCCGATCTGGAAACTGGAGCATTGCCGCTTTTAGTCGGCACTCACGCGCTGATCGAAGACCCGGTGAGGTTTCAGCGGCTTGGGCTAGTTGTGATTGATGAGCAGCATCGGTTTGGCGTGCAGCAGCGAGCTAGACTTCAGCAGAAGGGCGATCATCCCCATGTGCTGACGATGACGGCGACCCCAATTCCCCGAACGCTGGCGCTGACGATGCACGGTGATTTGGATGTAAGTCAGATTGATGAGTTGCCGCCGGGACGTAAGGCAATTCAGACGACGGTGTTGGGGGGGGGCGATCGCTCCCACGCCTACGACCTGATCCGCCGCGAAATTGCTCAGGGTAGACAGGTTTACATCGTCCTGCCGCTAGTCGAAGAATCCGAAAAGCTAGACCTGCGCTCTGCGATCGACGAACATCAGCACCTCCAGGAAGCCATCTTTCCTGAATTTCAGGTGGGTCTGCTGCACGGACGCATGACCTCTGCTGAGAAGGATGAAGCAATTAATCAATTTCGGGACAATCAGAGCCAAATTCTAGTTTCGACCACCGTTGTAGAAGTTGGCGTAGACGTTCCCAATGCCACCGTAATGCTGATCGAACACGCTGAGCGGTTTGGGCTTTCCCAACTTCATCAACTGCGGGGACGAGTCGGACGAGGGGCAGCCCAGTCCTTTTGCTTACTAATGAGCAGTTCTAAAAACGAAACGGCTCGTCAGCGGCTGAAAGTGCTAGAGCAATCCCAGGATGGCTTCTTCATCTCTGAAATGGATATGCGCTTTCGCGGCCCCGGTGAGGTCTTGGGCACCCGCCAATCCGGTTTACCCGATTTTGCCCTCGCTAGCCTGGTCGAAGATCAGGAAGTGCTTGAACTTGCCAGAGAAGCCGCAGAAAAAGTGATTGAAAAAGATCCAACTTTGGATCGCTGGTCACTCATGAAAGCCGAACTCACCTACCGCTATCGCCGCCTCATGGGTGGAGCCATTCTAACCTAAAGAATTCAAGCCGCAACCGTGCAACCGCCCGTTGTAGGGGCGCAGCATTCGGCAGATAAACTCTGGAAACAAACCGAAGATTCTTGCCCGAATGCTACGCCCACAGAGGCAATAAGCCACAAACAGCTAGTAGGAATGAAACGTGACAAAACACAATGTTTGACAATGTTTCCAAATTTCTCATTGAGCAATATTCACCTGACTTTGCCAGTTGGCTAATTGGTGAACCGATCGCTCTCACCGAACTCAGTCCATCCGAACTTTCCCTTGAACCGATTCGCGCCGACGCTCTGATTCTGCTGCAATCGACTGATGTGGTTCTACACTGCGAATTTCAGACTGCCCCCGACTCGACCATGCCCTTTCGCATGGCAGATTACGCCCTGCGGGTGTTTAGACGGTTCCCTCAAAAACGACTGGTGCAAGTGGTAGTTTACTTGCGACCGACTGACTCTGATTTGGTGCAACAAACCACATTCACTGCCAATCGGTTGCATCATGAATTTGAAGTGGTGCGGTTATGGGAGCAGCCCACCGAGATTTTTCTTCAACGCCCTGGACTCCTGCCTTATGCAGTGTTGAGTCAAGCGAGCGATCGCGCAGCTATTTTGAGAGAAGTGGCACAGACAATTGATGCTCTTCCAGATAGACAGCAGCAGAGCAACTTAGCGGCAGCCAGTGGAATATTGTCCGGGCTAGTATTAGACAAGCAGGTGATTCAGCGAGTTTTGCGGAGAGAACTGATGCAAGAATCTGTTATTTACCAAGAACTACGAGAAGAAGCCCGCGAGGAAGTACGCCAAGAGGAACGGTTGGAAGAAGCACGATTGCTCATTCTGCGCCAATTGACTCGAAAAGTGGGTGAGGTTCCGGCTACAGCAAAATTGCAGATTGAAGCACTCAACCTGACTCAACTTGAAGAATTGGGAGAGGCATTGTTGAACTTTACAACGTTGGCTGATTTGAGCGGATGGTTAGAGCGATCGCCAAAATAAAAACGGTTTGACACCTTTTGATTCTTAAGAAGCAAAAATGGATTCGTCGTGCTGGAAGGCTTTGAACTCTAGCGCATTGCCGCTAGGGTCGAGGAAAAACAGGGTAGCTTGCTCTCCCACTTCTCCCTTAAAACGAACGTAGGGTTCAATCACAAACTGAATATTTTGCTGCTTCAATCGTTCAGCCAATTCCTGCCACTGCTCCATCTCCAGAATCACACCCCAGTGGCGCACGGGCACATTCTTGTTGTCAACCTGATTTGCCTGAGCATCCCTCACTTCATCGGGGCTAAGATGGGCAGTCACCTGATGACCAAACAAGTTGAAATCGATCCATTGATCAGAAGTTCTGCCGATTGTGCAGCCCAAAACCTGCTCATAAAAAGCTCTGGTTGCTTCTAGATCTTTAACGGGAAAAGCAAGGTGAAAAGGTCGAATGGTCATTCTTCAAACTATCAATAACTAATTACGCAATGTCAGGAGGGACTTGAGGAGCAGCCTGAGACTTCTGCAACTGAAATTGAATCACATTTTGCAGATCTGTCCGCTTGACTTCAACGCCGCTGGCAAGATTGCCAGGGGTGTCAAAAAAGACGATGCTATCTGCCGACTTCATTGCGATCATCTGAAACAAAATGTGCGTCACAGGGACGGGAATCACAATCACCTCTGGATTTTTAGGCGAATTAGGGCCAGAAGCCGCATCCTTGAGGGTAGGAAAAGCGTAAATCACATTTTTCTCAACATTGGGCTGATTGCGATTGCTCAGCGTCGTCATCACCCAGCCCTGGTCAAGAGTTTGCAAAACGTAATATTCGAGGTGCTTTAGCTGGGCTGCAATCAGCTTGAGTGCAGGTGCAATGGTTTGAACGATTCCTGGAGTCGTGCCATCGGGGGGCGCATGGTCAATCAGTTCTTGAAGCTGCTGGTCTAAGTCCATGATCATGGCGGCAAAAGGCTCCTGTTCTCCAGTCTAGTCTGATTCAGCCGGAAGCGATCGCCCCCCTAGCATTTCCCCAAAAACCGTAGACGAATGGCACTAACTCAACAGCCTTGAGATAAATCTCAGGCTAAAAGCTCAAACCCGTTGAAACGGGTTCGCTCAATTTCCTGAGGTGCTTTAGCCCGTTTCAACGGACTTGAGCTTTCAGCCCGAACTTGAGTTCAGGGCAGCAGCTTAAGGCGGTGCCATTAATTCATAGACTCCTTCCCTACCATTGCATCAAAAAAAGTTAGGGTGGTCTATACTTGCAACGGCTCATTAATACTGGGCAACTGCTTGCAAGGCAGAATTAAGTTCCAAAAAATGCGCTATTTAGTCCGGATTCTGGCGAATGAGGGGGATCAGATATAGTGCGATCGCGTTCGATTGTGTTAGCTTCTTTGTAGCAATTTACCGTCAGGGGGAGAACGTCTAGAGCGTGGAGGCGATTTTTAACCTACTGTTTGATGAATTAAAACAGTCCACTCAAGCGTCTGAGCAGAACTGTCGAGATGTTGCCACCCGGCTCACGGGGGAAGTCACCCGCATTTGTTCAGAAAGTAGGCGTATTCAAGCCTCTGGAGAAGTAGAAACCTGGTCAGTTACCTTAGCTCGACACCGCTCAAAGCAGTGTTTGAAGTACTATCAGCTAGGCTCCCAGCGGGGACGGGTAGAACTGCACAGTACCCTGAGTGCAGTGATTTACCGCTACATTACCCCACCCCAGGTGCAGTCCAGCTATCAGGCTCGGTTAACGCTGATTGAAGACTTTCTCCAGGGTTTTTATATCGAAGCGCTGAATGCGTTTCGGCGAGAAAACCAGATGCCAGCGACCTATCGACCGCGATCGCTCCTGGAACTCGCCGAGTACATGGCCTTCACCGAGCGCTATGGCAAACGCCGCATTCCCCTACCGGGTCGTCGCAGCCAGCAGCTCATCATTTTACGGGCACAGACCTTCTCGCAGCAGCAGCCGCCCGAAACCTCGGTGGACATGGAGCAAGCCGCCGAAGGTATGTCTGGCGAAAATGAGCGGGGTTGGGGCACAGCTTCGGTGCAGCAGGTGCGAGAGCAAATGGTGGCTCAAGAACCTGAACCTGCGGAAGATGTGCTGCGTCATGCCGTCATTGCAGAATTGTTGAAATATCTGGAAGAGCGGCAGCAAACCGACTGTGCAGACTACTTTGCGTTGAGGCTACAAGATTTGCCCGCGAATGAAATTGAGGCAATTCTCAAACTCACGCCCCGCCAGCGAGACTATCTCCAGCAGCGGTTTAAGTATCACTTGATTCGGTTTGCCCTGTCGCATCACTGGGAGCTGGTGCATCAATGGCTAGAAGCCGACCTAGAACGTAACTTTGGTTTAACGCCACAGCAGTGGCAGTTGCTCCAGGATAGAATTACACCACAACAGCTTGAGCTTTTGCGCTTAAAGCAAAAGGGTTTAGCAGATGGGGCGATCGCCCAAGCTTTGGGTTGCACTGCCACACAGGTTCAAAAGCAATGGTCGAAACTATTAGAGCAAGCTTGGGAAATACGAAATAATTTAGTATCCGGAGCAGGTGCATCAACCGATGAATAGGGAGACAGAAGCCATAAAAAACTTGCTGAACTGGCTGCTACAGGAACCGAATCCAAACTTTTCAAAGCCATCAGGGGATTCTAGTCAAGAGACTGGTTTCGATGAGTTTGGGGCAGCCGATCAGCAATTAAATGACTCAGATCCACTCGATTCGGAAGAGGTTAGCATCCCGCCAAGCCAATTCAACGGATCGAATCCTTTTTTCTTTTCAGGGTACCCATTTTCCCCTGAGGAGAGTCAATTATTTGAATCGGGAGATAGACCTGCCGTGCAAGATCGTTTTCATGCTTTGATTCAGCGCCGTTTGCGGGCTGAAATCGAACACAAGCCTCCTCTATTCCCCTGGGAGACAGAGGTTTGCGAGTACTTCGACTCAGCGACACCGGATGTAGTTCCAGCCTATTTCTGGACTGCTCAGCTACAAAATCTCAGCCTTCCCATTCCCATGCCCGAAACGATTCTGGCAAATCTGCTAGAGCAGTGTCAGGAAGTGGTGCAAACTTCACTGCGGGAAGGGGCAAAGCTCGTTCAGGCGGTAGAATCCCTGTTTCCAGGGCAGTCTAACGCGCTCAATCAGCTAGCCGGATTGGTACTCGCTTCGCCTAGTCGTTCTGCGGCTTTGGCTCCCCAACCGTCTCGCCTCCAGGAAGGGTTCCCCAGCGATTATGATGTGGCAACCCCGGCTCAGCGCATGGCGTTGTCCCTAATTGCCGCTCGTGAAATTATTGAATCTCTGACGCTAACCGTGTCGCCCAGCCAACCCCAGGCAGAGCGCCAGTGGCAGACCGCCGCTGGGACGTTGACCCTAACGGCTGATTACCAAATCGCTACAGGAAGACTACGGGTTCAAGGTGAGTTACCTTGTCCAGGCAGTCTCCAGTTTCAAGGTGCCGATGCCGAGGCGATCGCCCAGCGGTCTAACCCTGGTAGCCTCAGCGTCGAAATCCCCGATCCAGAACTCGGTCAAACCAACCGACTGGAAGTTCGCCTGGAAGGGGCAAACCTGGCTCCGCTGGTGTTTGCCATTCGGTTTGTCACCGAAGCGGAGTAGTGGGGTGACGGGGTGTGGGGTGTAGGGTGTAGGGTGTAGAAGTGTTTGTTACTCCTAATCCCTAATTCCCTTCCATGCCTGCTACTGCTACTCGTAAGCGATCGCCCCAAAAGCTGATTCGCGCTCAATGGCAACGGCTTCAGGATCTACCTCTGCCAGAGCCAGAAGACTCAATCCCGCTGCGTGTATTGGTGCAGCTTTTAGTGACGGTTGGCATCATCGCTACAGATGTTGCCTCTCTGGATGTCGCAAATTGGTCGGGGTTGAGTCTCTGGGCTGTGCCACTGAGCATGGCGGGTGCAACCTGGAGCTACTATCGTCGTCGCAGCCGCAACGTTCCGGTCAAGTTTTGCATTGCGATCGCCATGCTGGTTGCCCTGGCAGCCTTCCTGGTGCAGTTGTTGAATACGCCAAACGATACTCGGCTGGCGCTAGCTGAGCTACTGATTCAGCTTCAGGTATTCCATAGCTTTGACTTGCCCCGGCGCAAAGACTTGGGCTACTCGATGATGATCGGGTTGATTTTGATTGGGGTGGGTGGCACGCTCAGTCAAACTTTGGTCTTTGCGCCACTGCTGCTGATGTTTTTGGCGATCGCCTCCCCACACTCATTCTTGACTACCGCTCCCGCTTGGGGTTGCAGCCTTCCCGCAGCTTTCGCCGCATTGGAGTTGACCTTTCGCTCAAGCGGCTCAGCCTATTTTTGCTGGTGACGGTTGCGCTGGGGTTAACAATTTTTACGTTTTTGCCCAGGCTTCCGGGCTATCAACTGCGAACGTTTCCCGTTAGTTCCCTAATCGAATTTGACGGCGAATTTGACCCCAGTAACATCATTAACCCTGGCTATGTCCGGGGTGGTAGGGATGGGGAAGGCGCGGGCGGCAGTACTGGACAAGGTACTGAACGCGGTCCTGGAGAAATTGACGATAATCTGTACTACGGCTTCAACAGTCAAATCAACCAAAACCTGCGCGGACAGCTAGAGCCTCAAGTCGTGATGCGGATTCGCTCTCAAGCAGAGGGGTTTTGGCGGGTGCTTGCCTTCAATCGCTACACCGGACAGGGCTGGGAGGTTTCTCGCAACAGCGAAGACCAGATCGAAACACTTGAACGCCCCGGTTGGGCTTTACAGTTTTTTGTTCCCTGGTCTGTTGCGCCCTGGCTGACGACAAACAGCCGCACCCGTGAGGTCATTCAAACCTATACGATCATTTCTGACCTGACAAATCTGGTTCCAGCGTTGCATGACCCCAGACAGATTTACTTTCCTACAGAAGAGTTGGCGATCGATGCAGAAGGGGGGCTGCGATCGCCTGTTCAACTGGTAGAAGGCATGACCTACACCGTGATTTCAGAAGTGCCCTACCGCGATCGCACCTTGCTACAACAGGCATCGACAGACTATCCCAGGACAATCCGCGACTATTATCTGGACGTGCCAGAGGCGATCGCCAATCGAGTACGTCAACGCACCCAAGAAATTCTGGCAACTGCCCCAAACCCAATCACTGCTCCTTCTGAGCAAGCGCTTTATCTAGCCCAACACCTCAAGCAAAACTACACCCTTCAGCCAGAATTGCCGTTTTTGGGAGAAGATGAGGATTTGGTAGAGGCTTTCCTGTTTCGCTACCAGGGAGGCTACCCCGATCACTTTTCAACGACTTTAACGATAATGCTGCGGTCGATCGGCATTCCAGCACGACTAGCAGCCGGATTTGGGTCGGGAGAATACAACCCCTTCACCGGATTCTACGTCGTTCGCAACACCGATGCGTATGCAGTTACAGAAGTTTTGTTTCCAGGCTATGGCTGGTTTGCCTTTGACCCCATTCCTGGGCATGAAGTGATACCACCTTCAATCGAAGACAATCAGGTGTTTAGCGTCCTGCGGCAATTTTGGAACTGGGTTGCTGGATGGCTACCCTCTCCTATCGCAGGGGTGATTAACCAAATGTTCGGCTGGATTGCTGGCAGCCTGGGAGGACTGATTCGCTGGATCGTTTCCCTCTTTTCGAGAGGCTGGGTAGGGTTACTACTAGGCTTGGCAGTAGCAACAGGACTCAGCTTCTTGGGCTGGCTCAGTTGGAATGGTTGGCGAACGTTGCGCTATCGCTATTGGCTGACCCAACTTCCGCCCATGGAGGCAATCTATCAACAAATGCTGCGCTGGTTAGCGCTTCAGGGATTCTGTAAAACGTCGGCTCAAACTCCCCTAGAGTATGTTCGTCAGATCCAACTCCACCATTCGCCCGATCGCGCTACCGCAATTCGGGAAATTTCAGATGCCTACGTGGGCTGGCGCTATGGAGGGCGATCGCCAACCTAATGCGATTACGTCAGCAACTCAGAAACTTAAGACGAAGGGCACCAAAAAAGAAGTAATTTACTCAAATAGCCGCTTTAATCACCAATTTCCTGCTCTATTGCCTCTCTTAAATGCATTAAATTGAGGGGTTTAATAAAATACTTTCGCGCCCCTAGTTCCAGGGCGCGACTTTGCTCCGCTCGAAATGCAAAAGCTGATATAACAATTACTGGAATTTGAGAAAAAGTCGGGCTTTCCTGGAGTTGCTCTAATAGCGTATAGCCGCTGATGTCAGGAAGCTTTAAATCCAGCAGAATTAGGTGAGGTCGAAAATCTATCACGATCTGCAAGAAGTCATGCCCTGTAGCAATACTATTCACAACGTAATGATGGTGATTCAAATAGTCTTCCATCAGTTGCCGATTTGTGTCATCGTCCTCAACCAACAGAATGCGTTTGCCCTCAGCTTTTGGCATTTGAGGATTTGTCATCTTACCTGAAATAGGTGACAGCTTTTCCCTTAGATTTTTCTATCAGCAATATCCTACAGTCTCAAAATTTTGAGAAATAGCATTGAAGCTATCTTAAAAGATAGCTCTTAACTTGGAAATAGAAGCGTGACCCACAACCTTAGCTTAAGCCTTAATTTAAGTAGAACGATTTACTTAGTGTTAAACACTCTATTTAATTGAATACTCTACTTCATTAACTAGAAAAATTTGTTAAGCAATGTTTGGAAGGGATTTGGATATCCCCTACTAGGGCATGACATTTAGTTAGCTTTAACTTTTGAATAGACCGAAAGACTTTACCTGCCCCTCATTTGCAGACCAACGTTGAAGAAGAACAAACGGGTGCATCCCACTTTTGTAGCCCTCACCCTAAATCCCTCTCCCAAAGCGGGAGAGGGACTTCAATCCGGCTCCCCTTCTCCCTTTT
>JAAUQZ010000160.1 GCA_012033355.1 Leptolyngbyaceae cyanobacterium RM1_406_9
TGAGCGTTTAGGAATCGAGTTTTGGACAGGCGATCGCCGTCTCTTCAACACAGTGCGATCGCGTTTGTCCTGGGTTCATCTGGTTGGCTGAAATAGTAGCACCAACAAGAAACAAGGAATCGCAAGCCACTTTGACCAGATTCTCAATTTCAGTGGGAGTTGAGAGTCGGGAACTATCGAGTTTTTTACAATGTAGACGAGGAAATATCGGTGGTCAGTGTTGTTTCAGTAGGATATAAGGAGCGAAACAAACTCTACAGTCGGGGTCAGGAGATCAACCTATGAGAACCATTGAACTCGCACAGTCTACTTTAAGCATGACTGAACTGCTGGAGTTGGCAGAACAGGACACGCTAATCTTGAGAAAGCCGGACGGCACAGAGTTTGTGTTATCTGCTGTAGATGACTTTGCGTCTGAGGTCGAGGCGCTCAGCCAAAATCAGGAATTTATGGAATTTTTGGCAGAGCGATCGCGCTCTACGAAGCGAGTGTCCCTTGAGGAGGCTCGAAAAAGATTAAGTATTTGATGATTACTCATGCTCGATGTATTTCCAACACATTACCCTGTTGCATCAGAGCGATCGCCCCTAACCATCCTCTCCCTCGCCTCCAGGCTGATCAAACTGCTGCCCTGCATCAAATACAATGCAAAAGCTAGCTGTTGGAATGAGCCGCTGCAAGGTTCTCAACTGGGCTTCTGCATCGTTGCGACGACGAAAGCGGGCGACAACCAGGGTGTGAGCGCTGGGAAAGGAGCGGACGATGCACCAGGGATGCAGGGAATCGCGGTAGGAAGACATGGGAAATGGGGGCGATCGCAGCAGCAGCGATCGCGCTAGGGTTTGCAAGGAAATTTCAGCCAGCAGAGAATAGCCATTCGCACGTCGAACGGCAGTTATTCAGCCTTTGAATGGCATGATGTATGTAGCAAGCGTCTCTTTGGATGAGACACTTAGGAGGAAGCAACTCTTAGGTGCCAGGAATCTTTCCTGCAAACCCCGTTTAAGTTACTTACTCGATTGAGTGAATGTCTTTACGACATGATGCCATGACCCAATTATTACGTCAAGCTGTCGTGTCGAGTTGTCTCAATTTCATTTTGGTGGAAAAGGTTGTCAAAGCAAGCTGAATCACCGCTAAAGCAATTACGAGAAGGGCTTGGCTTGACTCAAGAGGAGTTGTCCAGGCGTTGCAATATTCCGCTTCGCACCTACAGCGCTGGGAAACAGGTGAAACAATCGCTAGACCCACAATTCCTCAGGTCAAGGCACTGTGTAGAGAGTTAAATATTCCGATTGAGGAGTTACCGGATGATTTTGGACCTTCCGCAGATGAAATGAAATAAGTCAAGACCCAGCTCAATAAAGGGCGATCGCCCTTTGCTCATCCTACGGTGACTACTCATCTTGGGGTTTGAGAATTTCTTTAGCACCTTCAATAAAGAATTTAGCAACTGGGTGGTCAATCATCTTTTCCAGAGCTACAAAACTACCCGTTTTAAGCCAGTAGATTGGGTTGAAGCATGAAACCCAACATCCTACGGTGACTCAACATCTCCTCTCTGTTGGTAACTTGTCTGATTGGGATGTTCGTAGAGCAGTAATCGCATCAAAGATACAGCAAAGTTGATAATGCAATTTGTGGAATGAGAACTTGCCTTAGTTTGCACCATAAAAGCACCCGCTGCTCGCCACAAATCAAAGATTATTAGCAACTTTTGGCATATGCAATTTGCTGCCCTATTACTAGTACAATGCACCCTGTATTCGTTCCAACCAATGCCCTTTATGTACAATTTTTGTGTACTGCATAGGATGGTTTTCCCTTAGGGATTTGCGGATAAATAAAGTACCCATTATCCTGGAACAATAGTGATGTCCCATTTAGGCAATGTTTCAGAGCGTTGCCAGAAGGGTAAGTAATCTTCTAATTCCTGTGTCAATACTCTCACCCCTCTTTGATACGTTGTTTCGACACATTGCACTAACGGTGTAATTCCTTTCCATCTCATATTCGCGGCCCACTGAAGTGCCGTCTCTACGGAATCTAAAACTGCACCGTTCCAATAATTCTCCAAAGCAGCCCAACACCGTTCAATCGGATTGTACTTACTGTGATATGGAGGATAGTAAATCAATCGAATGCGTAACTGAGTGTGTTGCGCCAATTCAACCATCCGCTTGATGAATTGGGTACGGTCACTCCGAGTCGCACTACCACCATCAAGGTCAATCACCCACTCATTCATATCCCTATAATCCGCTTGATGCTGCTGCCACCAATCGGTTAGGCAATCAACTATGAAATCACTGGTTTCAGCAGACTGACCAAAGTAAATGGATAACTGGTCATTGTTGGTGTTAAGAATGCCAAACGGAACCAGCAGCGATTGCCATTCTGTATCATGGTCGTCGGCTATCTTTGCCTCTAATCCTCTGGCTTTCCCACCGCGTGAAAGATTGCCAATTTTGACTTTGGCTTTGGTATCAATTGACAATCGCAGTGAGTTGGGATTCTCGTCGGCAGCTTGGTTCTCTCGCCAGACATTCTCGAAAATAGCATCGGTTTGTGGGATCTTTTTCAAGGGTTTAATTTTTTGTGTTTTTTTAGGCGGTAACCTAAGCGATTGAGAATCTCCCCGATGGTTTGGCGAGTGGGTAATTGCTCCTCGGTGTATCCCTTCTGGGCAATGAGAGCCTCTCGAACTGCTCTGGCACTAATGCGAGCATAGGAGAACACCGATTGGAATTTCGGGTCTGCTTGAGTGTAGGGTTCCACCAACCCACGAATGTCTTCCTCCAATTGAGGCAGGATGTCCTCGCTTTTATGCGTTCCTCGAGCTTGGTAATTGTCTACGCACACCAGTCCACTGTGCCGTTCATGCAAGCCTAGCTCAACACTCTTGCGGTTCCATCCCAACACCCGTTCCGCTTTTCGGGCTGAACCCTGCAAGTAATCCTCAGCCACTTTCGCCATAAAGTCACGCTTTCGGTGTCCACTCAGTTTCTTGGCTGCATCTTGAAAGGTTGATTTAACAGTATCGTCTAACAGCATTGCAGGCACTCCGGAGTCAGCAGGGTTAACGTAATAGCACAGGTGTTCCCGTACTCTACATTCCTAGAATGACGGGTACGCTATTTCCCCGCAAGTCCCTTAGCTCAGAAGAGAAGCAGCTTACGGCTCACGCCTGCCTCTCAGAGCAGTGGTTTTAGGGATACATCCGTGAATCACGATCAGGTTTTGGCTGAACAAGTCCGGATGCAGAAGTTACCTAAGCTGATGCTGTGACAGCCGTTCTTGCTGACGAGAGGGCTTTACCTGTCTGGACGTATGATTATCACTTTGACGTGATGCGTGTTCAAGTTTGGCGGTAGAAGGGGACGATCGCCCCTCACAACATGAATCAGGCGATCGCCCACAAATGGAGAAGTTAGAGCCATATCGCCAGTGTATTCAAAACTTACTAAGATGGAAACGATCGGTTATTGGGCAATGGCGGCAACGATAATCTGATTGGGGGTAGAGGTCGCGATCGCTTATTCGGTGGTGCAGGTGACGCTCGCTTCACCAGAGTACGAAAGCATTGAGATACCATGAATTCAACACCGTTCATCTTCTTTGATAGAAGTGCTACAGTACAGTACTTCTGCTTCAGATCTTTTAGTTTGGTTGAGCAAATCTGTATTTAGAGAGATGACAAACCAGGATAAGAATTCACAGCAAGACCCGTTTGAGGATGCGATCGCCACTGCCGTCAATGTTGGCGCTTCGGCTGCCAAAGCGACTTCCGATGCCGTTAAATTTGCGGCTGATGGCGTTATCATTACGGCTACCGCCGTAGGAGATGTCGTTGCACCCGCCGCCCAGCAGTTTGTTGAACAGAGTACCGAAACCATCGGTTACATCGTCACCCCGATTGCAGAACATCCACTCACCCAATATGTCTCCAAAGTACCGGGAATCAATCTGCTGATGACCGCTTTAGGGCAGGTTGATGTAGACCAGGCGCAACAAGAGGTAGACCATCTGCGGCAGCAATATCCTTTAGAAACACCAGCGCAACTTGCTCAGCGAATCATGGCAGATGTCGCAATGAAAGCAGGCGGAATTGGCTTACTGACCAACTTTATTCCACCTCTGGCGCTGACTTTGTTTGCCGTTGATATTGCCGCAGTCACAACTCTTCAGTCCGAAATGATATACCGCATCGCCGCTGCCTATGGCTTTTCGTTAAAAGACCCAGCCCGACGAGGTGAAGTCCTGGCGATCTTTGGCTTATCTTTGGGCGGTTCCAGTGCCCTTAAAATAGGTCTGGGTCTTGTCGAACTGATTCCGCTGGTTGGGGCTGCTGTCGGTGCGTCAAGCAATGCTGGACTCATTTACACATTGGGCTACGCAGCGTCTCAATTTTATGAAGCGAAGAAAGTTCGTCAAGACTCCCGCGCTTCCCTCTAGAACAAGGGGCTTAAGCCCCTTGTTTGTCCTAACTACAGAACTACAGCTACATAAGTTCTGAAAGTGAGTGGACTGGCGGACTTAAATACTAAACTTATCAGTGATCCGTGCCATTGCTTCCTCTACGTTTTCTCGACTGTTGAAAGCTGAGATGCGAAAGTAGCCCTCACCTGCGGCACCAAAACCTGAACCAGGAGTTCCGACGACGTTAACCGTGTGCAAAAGCTTATCAAAAAACTCCCAACTGGTGAGAGCATGGGGAGTCTTAACCCAAACATAGGGAGCATTCACACCGCCGTATACTTCAAGTCCGGCTGCGCTAAGTTGCTCTCGGATAATTCGGGCATTTTCCATGTAAAAACTCACCAGTGCTTGAGTTTGAGCCTGACCTTCATCCGAGTAAACTGCTTCAGCCCCGCGCTGAACAATGTATGATACGCCGTTAAACTTGGTGGACTGACGACGATTCCACAGCTTCCACAGGTCTACGTCTGAGCCATCAGCCGCTTTTGCAGTCAAGGTTTTGGGAACAACAGTGAAAGCGCAGCGGGTGCCAGTGAAGCCTGCATTTTTGGAGAATGAGCGAAACTCGATCGCGCATTCTCTGGCTCCGTCAATTTCGTAGATTGAATGAGGAATATCGGGGTCAGAGATAAAGGCTTTGTAGGCGGCATCAAAGAAAATGATTGAACCGTTGGTTCTGGCGTAGTCTACCCATGCCTGAAGGTGAGTTTTGCTGGCGATCGCCCCCGTCGGATTGTTTGGAAAACACAGGTAAATCAGATCTACTTTTTGGGCTGGAATCTCTGCGGTGAAATTGTTTTCAGCCGTCACGGGCAGATAAACCAGACCGCCATATTCCCCCGCTTCATTGGCCTCTCCCGTGTGACCTGCCATCACATTGGTATCAACATAGACAGGATAAACCGGATCGGTTACGGCGATCGAGTTGTTGCTCCCAAAGATATCGAGAATATTGCCACAGTCACACTTAGAGCCGTCAGAAATAAAAACTTCTGAAGCATCAATTTCACAACCGCGTGACTGAAAGTCGTGAGTTGCAATCTTTTCTCGGAGCCAGGCATAGCCCTGTTCGGGCCCATACCCTCGGAAGGTGTGGCGATCGCCCATTTCCTCAACCGCTTTAATCATAGCGGCGCGACAGGCTTGGGGCAACGGCTCTGTTACATCGCCAATGCCTAGACGAATGATTTGGGCATTCGGGTTCGCCTCTGCAAAAGCACTCACCCGCCGCCCGATTTCTGGAAACAGATAGCCCGCTTTCAGCTTAAGATAGTTGTCGTTAATAGTCGCCATAGTCTAGATCGCTACAAACACCGTTAAGATAGCTTATACCTTTTTATATGAAGCTGAGCATTTTGGAGTGTACGCGGGGTTACGCTCCAAAATGCTCAGCCTTAAATTACTCCCTTCCCGGTTAAAGATTAGGCCCAAAAGATCAGGGAAGCGGGGGCGCATCCCTGATCTTTTGGTGGGAAAGGAGTAATGACTTACTCATCTACTGTTGACACAGGAACCGCCTGAACTTCAGCCAACATTTGCCCAGAGGCTAGGCGCTGCCAGTAGTCTTTCAGGTCTGCCGCCACTTCATTGGAGAGGAAGTAGCAACCTAACAGATTAGGGAAAGACATTCCCAGGAGCAGCAGATCACTGAAATCGATGATCAGCGGCAAACTGGCTAAACAGCCTAAAAAAGTGCAGGTAATGTAAATGCACTTGAACACAATTACACTTTGAGTGCCAAACAAGTAGCCCCATGCCTGAATGCCGTAATAGCTCCAGGAAATGATGGTGGAGAAGGCAAACAGGCAAACGGCAATACTCAGCACAATTGGGAACCAGCCAATGACAGTGCCAAAAGCATCAGCAGTCAGATCTACTCCCGTGCGTTCGGTGTTTTGATAAACCCCCGTTAGAATAATCACGATCGCTGTCATGTTGCAAATAACAACAGTATCGATGAAAGGTTCTAGCACCGCCACAATGCCTTCTCGAATTGGCTCATCGGTACGAGCGGCAGCGTGGGCGGTGGCGGCAGAGCCAACGCCTGCTTCGTTAGAAAAGGTGCTGCGTCGAATACCCTGCACCATCACGCCGACAACACCGCCCGCAACAGCGGTTGGGGCAAAGGCTTCTCTGAAGATAGTGGCGATCGCCCCTGGAACTTCAGTAATATTTAACGCAAACACGATGAAACAACCAACGGCATAGATGAGCGCCATCGCAGGCACCATTTTCTCAGCAACAGCCCCAATGCGCTTGATGCCACCGATAATTACGGTCGCAGCCAGGCCTGCAATGATTAGCCCAAATAGCCAATTGGGGAAGCCAGGAATCAGGTTGGCGATCGCCGCATATGCCTGGTTAGACTGGAACATATTTGCTCCACCGATGCTGCCTCCCAAGCACAGAATAGCAAACAGTACAGATAGTCCCTGTCCTAAAGGACGTAGACCCATGCGCGACAGCCCACTAGTCAGATAGTAAGCCGGCCCACCCAGTACCGTTCCATCTTCTAAGACGCGGCGATACTTCACTCCTAAGGTGCATTCCACAAATTTGCTGGTCATGCCAAACAGCCCAGCAAGCGTCAGCCAAAACATTGCACCCGGACCGCCTAGTGAGATCGCGACGGCAACACCAGCAATGTTCCCTAGTCCAACCGTTCCCGATAGAGCAGTCGCCAGCGCCTGAAAGTGAGACACCTCTCCATCATCGTGTGGGTCATCAAACTTGCCCTGCACGACCTGCACCGCGTGCTTAAAGCCGCGAATGCTAATAAAGCCCATGCGGAAGGTAAAGAAAATAGCTGCGACAAACAGCCAGAGGACGATGAAAGGAAATCCATTTTCGCCGCCGATGGGAAAGAAGAAAACGGTAGCTAAAAGATTAACAATGGGCTGAAAAATGGCATCAACCGCATTAGGGGGTGGCTCCTCCTGAGCCAGAACTTCAGTTGCAGATACCGCAATCATTAGCAATATCAGAACTGAAAGATACCATCTGCGCTTACCGATCAGTTCTGTCTTTAACCAGCGCAAAACTCCAAGCAAGGCTTGAGGCAACTCGGCTTTAACTTTTATGTACTCTTGGTTTTTCATGGGGATATTTTCATGGGAATATCGGTGTGCAGTTCGCTTGGAGATTACTTGGAGATTAGAAATAGAATAAAATAAAATCCTACAAAGTTGAAACAAAAGTCAAAGATTGGATTAACTCTAGTTAATTCAACCAAAGTTCATATTCTGTATATCTTTTTACTTTTTAGAGTTTCAAAATCTGCCATACCTGTATATGCTAGAACCCAGGTAATAATGCTATCCCCTTACAGAGGACACTAGCTACTTTTCAAGTATCCTCTGAACTTGCACAGAATTAACCTTTGCGAAGCAAGAGGCTCAAACTTTTTGTTTCGCAAGGGTGTACAAGAAATATTATTATCTTGAATAGAGTCTCATCTGGATAGTAATCTTAAACAATATCAATTCTTTTTAAGGCTGCATTGTTTAAAGGACATCTTCCAAAAGATGCAGCCCTAAAAAAACTGTATGGGTTGATGAATTGGCTCTCTGCTTTTTACTGATCTGAACCAAATTTGGTAAGTGTATCCAATAGAATTTACAAAAATCGGTTAAGTGAAAGGGGAATGTGGTAATGAGTTTTTTGTTTTCAAAAGATCGGGTTTTGGTTCCAATCGACTTCACCGAAGAAGCATTTACCGTACAGGCTCAAGTTTTAGATTTCGTTGAGGATGCTTCTCACCTTTATGTTCTGCACATCTTACCTCGACTGGAGCCAACTGAGCCTGGAGTGATTTGGCAAACGTTAGATGACCAGACTCGCAAACAGAATGTTGAGCAGGCGTTCTTTGAGCGGTTTGGGGACTCCCAATACAAAGGAATTCATTTTGATGTGGTGTTTGGTGATGCCAGCACGGCCATTATCGATTACGCCAAGTCACACCAGATTAGCTTAATTGTGATTCCAACTCATGGACGTACAGGAGTCTGGCATTTTCTCAACGCTTCAATTGCAGAGCGAGTTGTGCGGCTTGCCCCATGTCCAGTCCTGGTTTTACGGCGACAAAGCTAGCTTTCAGAGGTTCAACTCGCTCTCACTCTAACTATTTCTCATTCTCACTTCACAAAATACCCTGACAGAGATCTGGGTTTTCGACGTTTGCATTGGTTCTAAGGTAATCCGCTACCTGCTGACAGCCGCGTGATAGGAGGTCTTCTAGCGGCTCGATCGCCCATAGCTTAACCGTGCTGTCTTGTCCAACGGTGGCGATTAGCGCTCCGCGCTCCGCCGAAACCGCCTTTCCACTGGGGCTAAAGCTAACGCTGGTTGCCCAGCCGTGACCCGTCTGAAATTCGGCAATCGGGCTGCCCTGCAAATCCCACAGGCGGGCGGTGCCATCTTGCCCTGAAGTTGCCAGGGTTTGTCCATCTGCGCTGAAGTCTACTCCTTTGACCCAGCCGCGATGTCCAACAAATTCGGCAATCGGGTTGCCCTGCAAATCCCACAGACGAGCGGTGCCGTCCTGCCCGGTGCTAGCCAACCGTTGACCATCCGGGCTAAAGGCTAGACCGCGCACATAGCCCTGATTGCCCGAAAATCTGAGCAATTCGTCGCCCTGAAGATTCCACAGTCGAATGCTGCCGTCTTCGCCTGCGGTGGCGATCGCCCCACCACTGGGGCTAAACTGCACGGCTCGAACGGGGGCGCTGTGCCCTTTAAATTCAGTAAGCGGGTTGCCCTGCAAATCCCATAGTTTGGCAGTGCCGTCTCTAGAAGCAGTGGCAAGCTGACTGCCATCAGCGCTAAAGCTAACGCTCCAGATCCAATCTGAGTGAGCTTGAAACTCCTTCAACTGCTCACCGTTAGAATTCCAGATTCGCACAGTGCCGTCTTCGCCTGCTGAGGCAATTTGTTGACCATCAGGGTTAAATTTCAGGTCAAAAATGGTACTTGAATGGCGATCGAATTCTACAAAAGAATGGTCTTCAAGCTTCCATAATCGAGCAGTGCGATCAATTCCTGCGGTCGCCAGATAGTTACCATCCGGGCTGAAACTGACGCTCCAGAGCCAGTCCTGGTGTCCTTCAAGTTTGGCAATCTCCTTTCCTGTAAGCCCCCAGATATTAGCGCTGCCATTTTCGCCCACGCTGGCCAGATAGTTTCCGTCGGGGCTAAAGGTCACGTTGGTAATCCAGCTTGCATCGTGTCCCGGCATGGAGGAAAGCTGATTGCCTTCGAGATCCCACAGGCGCAGGGTGCCATCTTCGCCACTGGTGACAAGCTGCTGACTGTTGGGGCTAAAGCTAACATAGCGAACGGGGCCAAGATGTCCTGGAAATTCCACTAGCTGGTTGCCCTGCAAATCCCACAGGCGCAGATGGCGAGAACTGTCTGCGGTCGCAATTTGCTGACCGTCGGGGCTGAAGTTAGCGCTCCAAACCACGTCGTTATGGTGTCCGGGCAGTTCGGCTATCTGCCTGCCAGCAAGATTCCACAGTCGCGCTGTGCCGTCAAACCCAGCCGTGAGAAGGAGTTGCCCGTCTGGACTAAAGGCAATGCTTTTCACTGGAGCCTGGTGTTCTCGAAATTCGGTGATTGGGTTGCCCTGCAAATCCCACAGGCGGGCGGTGCCGTCTTCCCCTGCGGTGGCAAGCTGCTCTGCGTCGGGGCTAAAGCGAACGCTCCAGATAGTGCCCCTGTGCGCTTGAAACTGGCTCAGGCGATCGCCCTGTAAATTCCATACGGAAACCACTCCGTTTGCCCCAGCCGTGACGATTTTTTCACCATTGGGGCTAAAGCTGACACTGCGAATCCAGCCGGGGTTAGCTTGAAATTCGGCAAGGCGATCGCCCTGCAAATTCCACAGGTACACCTGACCGCGCTCACCTGCCGTCACAATCGTTGTACCGTCTGGGCTAAAACTGACACAGCTAAAGCGATCGCCCTGCATTTCCAGGCGATTTTGTTCTCGCACCTGGTAAACCACCTTTTGCAGCGTTCCGACAATTTCACTGGTGAGAGCTTCGTTTGTTCCAGCCAGCCGATTTAGCCGTCTGCCCGATTGCAGCGCTTCCAGCAGTGCCTCTAGCTCACTGGAGTTGAGCGTCGCTTTGGAGGCGGCACTAAGCGCCTGCACCCGCCCCACTTCCGCCTGTCGCCACTGTGCTGCTGCAAACAGGGCCAGTCCGGTTGAAATAATCAGTCCAGTTGTGGTCGCAAACAGCATGATGCGCTGACGGCGCTGCTTTGCGGCACGGCTGACGTTAATATATTCCTTTTGCAAAGCCGTGTAGAGCGGCTCTTTATTGGAATTGAAAGTTAATCGCTGTTCTGCCTCTTCCAGGGCGCGACCGTACAGCAGCAGGCTATCATCGCGTCCTTTTTGCTGCCAGCGAACGGCATTCTCTAGCAGGCGCGTGTGTTCGCTGACGTGTTCCAGGTCTGTGTTGATGGATTGAATGAGCGATCGCACCGCTTTCTCAAAATCATCCCCTTCCCGAAAAAAGATCCAGTTAATTTTCTTCAGGGCTGAATGAATCCGATTGGCATCACTTTCTCGATGCAAAATTGGAATCAGCCGCTTATTGCACCGAACCGCATACTCAATCTCATCCTTTACCACTTCTGAAGTAACATAATCGGGGCTAATAATCGCGATGAAATTATTCGCTGACTCAATTCCCGTTTGAATCTCCTGCCACCAATCAGCAGTTAGGGGAATGTCTTGCCAATCTGCCCAAATGCTCAGGTCGGCTTGCTCAAGCGCATCGTGAAGCTTTCGGACAAATTCTTTATCTTTGCGCGAGTAAGAGATAAAGCCATCGCTCATATCAACTCTATTCCTGCTGTAACCCAGCGATCAGCCTATCACGGTCATTTTTCGCAATAACAGAGCAAAACGGAGCAAAAGTGAGCAGGAAGCCACCATGAAGGGCTTTGCTCTCATATTTCCGTATTCACAAACTATTTATGAAGCCGAACAAGCGCGGCAGGGGAAGATATGAATCTGTAATCTGTGGCGATGGTCGCCATACCTGGCAAAATTAGTGAAGTACATGAATTATGATCCGAAGCACATATTTCCCGCGAAAGCTATTGGGGTGGTGCGTTACAGCTTTGCCTAACACCCCTGCTAGGGCTACGGGCGCTTGAGGGCAAGGGTTAAGCCATCGGCGATCGCTACCATGCTGATCATCACCCGCTGGTCTTCATGCAGCTTTCGGTTAAACGCTCGAATTGCCTCAGTCCGCGTATCCTGCACCTGACCATCCGCCACCCGACCCGACCACAGCACATTGTCAATCAAAACTAGCCCACCCGGACGCACAAGCTGCAACGCCTGCTCATAGTAAGTTCCATAGTTACTCTTGTCAGCATCGATGAAAGCAAAATCAAAGGTTTCTGCCTGTCCTTCAGCCAAAAGCCGATCCAGCGTTTCAACAGCGGGGGCAATTCGCAAATCGATCTTATCTGTAACTCCCGCCATTTCCCAGTAGCGACGGCGATCGCCGTAAACTCTTGACTCACATCACAGGCGACAACCTGCCCCTGCTCCGGCAGTGCTAGCGCCACAGACAGAGCGCTATATCCTGTAAACACGCCGACCTCCAGCGTCCTAGTTGCACCCATCAACTGCACCAGCAGCGCCATAAACTGTCCCTGCTCTGGCGCAATCTGCATCTGGCTCATGGGATGACGAGCCGTCTCTTGCCGCAGCTTTAGCAAAACCTCCGGTTCTCGCAGCGAAACCGAGAGTAGATAGTCGTAGAGGCGATCGCCCAGATTCAAATCATCTTGTTCGTCATCGTTTTGGGGTGAAAT
>JAAUQZ010000161.1 GCA_012033355.1 Leptolyngbyaceae cyanobacterium RM1_406_9
TCTCAGCTATCTCTTGACTACAAATCTTTAACCGCTCAACTTCTTCAGGTGTCATAGGATAGAGTGCTTAATTTTACACCTCTATCCTGACGGACTTCGAGTATTTTTGCAAAAGTGGGATGCTCCCGGTGGGCATTGCCCACCTACAAGAGGTGTAACTCCTTTCAGAGTTACCTACTTCACCTTCACGCCAGTCTTTGGATAGTTTTGAGGTAGTAGAGAACGCCGCGTCTCTTCATCAAAATCCATTTTGAAGCTGATGTCTTTGCCTACAGATCTGGCTCTTTCAACGGCGGAACGGGCATTTACCCGCTCATACCAGGCTTTTAAGTGAGGAAACTCATCTAGTGCATCTTCTCCCAAAACCCTGGGAAATCGCTCAATCCATCCCCAGACAGCCATATCTACGATCGTGTAATCATCTCCAACGACGTATTGCTGGTTTTGCAGCCGATGATTGAGAACCCCATAGTGCCGCTCTACCTCACGACGATAGCGATTGATCGCGTAAGGTAGTTGCTCTGGTGCCATGTGCTGAAAATGTACGGCTTGCCCAGAAAAGGGACCTACGCCAGTTGCCACAAACATCAGCCACGAGTAAAGCTGGCCGCGATCGCCAGCATCCCCCATAAACTGCCCCGTCTTCTCGCCCAGGTAAAGCAGAATGGCATTGGAATCAAAGACTACAGTTGAACCGTCTACAATCGCAGGCACTTTCCCGTTGGGATTGATTGCTGAATATTCAGCCGTATGCTGTTCGCCTTTGAAAACGTCTACAGGAACGACCTCATAAGGCAAGCCTGACTCTTCCAGGAAGAGCGCGACTTTCAGAGGGTTGGGGGTATGGTGGAAGTAAAAACGGAGCATTAATGTTTCCTCTAGATAAATTGGGCTAGTTTCACTGCTCGTTCTGTTAACTCGCGCTTTGTTTGGCTATTCGCAAAACGTCGAACAACTAAACCTTAATCGCTCCCGTGAGATAATGTCAATGAATGTTCGCAAATAATCGAACTGTTTTTAGAGGAACTGTTTTTTAGGAGAAGTGCTTCTGTGAAACCCCTTTATCATCCAGAGCGAGAAGCCATATCGCTGGAAGGCGTGTTTAGCGCTCTGGGAGATAGTGTGCGTCTCAATGTCATTCGAGAACTGCTAAATCTGCCTGAAAGAGCCGAAAAGACGTGTGGCACATTTGCAATTTCTGTCAGCAAGTCTACGTTTTCACATCATGTCCGAGTTTTGCGAGAGGCGGGTTTAATCCAGGTGCGGCAAGAAGGGGCACATTCGCTGCTGTCGCTGCGCCGGGAAGATGTAGAAGCCCGCTTCCCTGGGCTGCTGGCAGTGGTGGCGATCGCCAGCAGTTCAAATCTCATTTCTAGCGATCGCCCCTCCCATGAGGACAAGGTGCTTCAGCAAACGAGAGAGGTCGAGCTTTGACTGTTTCGAGAAATGTTTCGAGAAATGTGCTGGTTTGTCAGAACAAAACCTGCCGCAAGCAAAATGCTGCAAAGGTACTGGCAGCATTTCAGGCACATCTGATTACGGATGTGACGATTATTGCATCTGGCTGCTTAGGGCAGTGCGGCAACGGACCGATGGTATTGGTGCTGCCAGATAAGGTTTGGTATGCCAGGGTGCATCCTGACGAGGTTCATACCGTTGTGGAACATCACTTTCGACAGGGGCAACCTGTTCAGGCGATGCTTTATCGTAAAAAGCGGCAGGGGTAATAGGAAGGCTGATTTGATTTTGGTGTAAATGCAGGCGTTCTGCCCACGTTTACACCAAAATGCCCACATTTACACCAAAATCTGAACACAATCTAATGGGAAACGAGAAATGGGAAACGAGAGAGGACTCTGTAATTATCGGCTGTAGAGATGAGTGAGATGGAGCAGGCGATCGCTCACTTCTTGATTCAAAACGGCAGAGTCGGTGTAGCGCCAGCGCCAGTTACCTGCGGCTACGCTGGGGTCATTCATCCGGGCATGGCTATCCAAACTCAACACATCTTGCAGTGGAATGATTGCTAAATCGCCCACCGAAGCAAGTGCCAGTCGAATTAATTCCCAGTTGATCTGTTGAATTTCTTCGGCGGATGCGTAACCTAAATAGTCAGCAACAAACTGTTTCCCTTCAGGGCTGGCTCCTGCCCACCAGCCCAATGTTGTGTCGTTGTCGTGGGTGCCTGTATACACGACGCAGTTGTTGATGTAGTGGTGCGGCAGGTAGGGGTTTTGGGGATCTTCACCAAAGGCAAACTGGAGAATTCGCATTCCGGGAAATTGGAAGCGATCGCGCAGTTCCTCAACTTCTGGAGTAATAATTCCTAAATCTTCTGCCATGATAGGTAAACTGCCTAACTGTTCTCGCAAGGATTCAAAGAACTCAGCATCCGGTCCTTTAATCCACTCCCCGTTAATTGCAGTTTCCTCTCCAGCAGGGACTTGCCAGTAAGCTTCAAACCCCCGGAAATGGTCAACTCTGACGATATCCACATATTGCAGCGTTGCCCGAAACCGCTTCACCCACCAGTCATAGTTCGTTTGCCTGATTTGATCCCAGTCGTATACAGGGTTGCCCCAAAGCTGTCCCGTAGCGCTAAAGTAGTCGGGTGGAACTCCGGCAATGTAGGCAGGTTCAAAAGTTTGTGGGTCTAACTTAAAGATTTCTGGACTTGCCCAAACGTCAGAACTGTTGTGACAAACATAGATGGAAATATCACCCACAATTTGTATATTTCTTTGATTGGTGTAAGCCCGAAGTTTTGACCACTGCTCAAAGAATTTGAACTGCAAGAATCGCTGAAACTGGATACTTTCTTGCAGTTGTTCTGCGGCGGCTTTGAGCGCCTCTGGTTCTCGACGGGCGATCGCCCCTTCCCAATAATTCCAGCTTTTTCCCTGATTCGCTTCTAGCAGCGACATAAACAGCACATAGTCATCTAACCAGTAAGCCTGTGCTTGACAAAACTTTTCAAATTCAGAATTGGGCGTACTGAGAGACTTCTGAAACTGTTCGTAAGCCAATCTAAGAAACTTAAACTTATGCGGAATCACCCGATCGAAATCAACTAGGTGAGGCGCAATCGCTCCAGATGGCAATGGAGACAGCTCATCCGAGTTCAGCAATCCTTCTTCTGCTAAGGTTTCCAGGCTGATCAAGAGAGGATTTCCAGCAAAGGCGCTGAAGTTCATCGTGTAGGGAGAATGTTCATATCCAGTTGGCCCTAACGGCAAAACCTGCCAGAGCTTTTGCCCACTTCTCTCTAAGAAATCTACAAATTCATACGCCGACTTGCCTAAATCACCAATCCCAAATTGGCTGGGCAAACAGGTTGGGTGCAGTAGAATGCCGCTGACACGTTGAAAACTCATGCTGATTCTTAAAGACACTAATCAGTCCAAACCTATCTCTTATGCAGGACAAGTCTCAATAATACGTTAGATAGATTTCTGGCTTAAGGAAAAAATTACAATTTTAGGTTTACAGCAAAATTTGTAACAGTCGTTACAGAAATCCGTCCGGAATCTCTATCTCAAGCGAGGCATGGTTGATCCAGTTTCAGCAGTACGCTTGTAATGTATTTCTCTAGGTGTATTAGGGGCGATCGCTCTCTCCGGATTGCTCCAAAAGCCACGCTAGAGAATCAACTAAACAATTTAGGTAGGGCATAGTATGGAGCCAAATCAGAATCGGGGGCAGTTAGTCATTATTGGTGGAGCAGAAGATAAAGAGGGAGACTGCATCATCCTTCGAGAGTTTGTCAGATGTGCCGGAGGAGTCAATGCTCGAATTGCAGTACTAACCGCAGCAACCAGCCTGCCTGGAGAAGTTGGCAACCAATACATTAGGATATTTGAGCGCTTAGGGGTGGAAGAGGTCTGTGTGATTGATACCGAATGTCGAGAAGATTCAGAACATCCTGACAGCATAGAAAAAGCAGAAAGGGCAACGGGTGTATTCTTTACCGGGGGAGATCAGGCCCGAATTACTGACCTGATTAAAGACACCAAACTTGACCGCGTGATTCACAGACGCTATGCCGAAGGAATTGTGGTAGGCGGCACCAGTGCAGGAGCCGCGATGATGCCCGACATGATGATTGTTGAAGGAAAATCCGAAACAAACCCCAGTGTCGATGCGGTTGAGATGGGTCCGGGAATGGGTTTTCTGCCTGGAGTGGTAGTTGACCAGCACTTTGCTCAACGGGGCAGGTTAGGACGACTCATCTCAGCCCTGGTGCAGCAGCCTGCTGTGTTAGGATTTGGCATTGACGAAAACACGGCTGTCATTGTCACAGGGGATGAGTTTGAGGTTGTTGGACAGGGAGCCGTCACCGTTGTCGATGAGTCAAGCACAACCCACAACAACCTGGAAGGGTTATTAAGAGATGAACCTCTGGCAGTTTGTGGAGTCAAGCTTCACATTCTCCCTCATGGATACCGTTTTAACCTGAAAACTCGCCAGCCGATTATTGCAGCGTGAGATGGGGGAAGTTAGCAAACTGAATAACTCCCCATTCTCCGCTAGTTAACCAGTTTGGGTCGGTTTGGTTGAGTAACTCTATCTGCTCAGGCTGCAAACCCGCTATTATTTCCGATTTGAGAGTTCGCAAGGCTAATAGAGGAGAGGGAGAGTAGCAAGCGATCGCCTCAAATCGGGTCGTAAAAGGCCAGTGACAATCGCCTAACAAGCGACGATAGTTAGCGTCGCCTTTGAGGATAATAAGATCACTTTGAGATAGCTCCCGATACAGTCTTTGGGGTAATTGCCAGAGGGCTAAAGGCGAAACCCAGTAGGGGTCTGCCTCAAGCTGCAATCGCCCGATCGCCACATAATTTCTTAGCCTTTCTGCTAAATTCTGGACATTCACTTCCCCATCGTTAGATAAAACAGTCAGGGTGTGATGGACATCTGCGATTGTGGCATCCGAGACAAAAGTGGGATGAGTTTTAAGATGCAGGTACACTGTGAAGGGAGTTGGCTTTAGCAACCAATCAATTAGATAAAGATCGCAGACTAGCTCAAAGCCTGCGTTGTCAGCGACTATATCAATTCGATGCGATCGCTCCTTTCCCTGTTTCGTCAGCCACTCTAACAATTTGTCTGTATCATCTACCAAAACATGAGTTTTTTGAGTTTGCTCCTGCTCACTTCCAGCATCACTTTGAAAAACTAAATCAACGGTCGGCTTCAGGCTCAAATCAGCCTGATTTCCCCAGAGGGCATTATGCAGTAGCAGCACCACATGAGCCTCCGAAACGACATCTGTTTTGCTCCTATCACTCGATTGATGCAGTGAGTCAATCTGAGAACTCACTGCCCGAACTTTTTCCAAAGATGTAACTAAACCAGTGTGTTTTTGAGTGTAAAACGGGTCAAACCCCTGCCATGCCCCTGGTTGAAAGTACTGGGTTGCCTCCAAGAAGCGCCGATAGAAATAAACTTCAGCCAGAAACCAGGGCACTTCTAACCAGGGACGATCTAGATAGGGATGCAGGTAAGTTGTCCATTCCGCCTGATCAGCAGCATAATCATCTTCAAGTAAGCGTATTTTGCCCTCAAATAGTTCTCGTACCAGGGTTTCTAGGTTAGTAACAATATTCGATGAGAACTCATTTTCGGCGATGGTGCGCTGGGCGATCGCTGGCCATCGTTGAGTCAGGGTGAGATGAGCAAACGTTCCCGGTTCTGACATCATCAGCGGCGGCGGCACGGCTAATTGGGGATGTTGGAATGAAGACATAGCAGGGGTTAAAGGGCTAGATGGGCTATGAGGAAACGACACTGAAGTCAGCAAAAATGCAGCGATCAGATCTGCGACTTCTTCGAGAAGTCGCAGATCTTGCTTCTTTTGTCTCTTTAAGCAAGCAAAATTAAGAATAACTCACTTTTTTTTAGCCTAGACAACATCTATCCAGAGACTGAGGGCATTTCTCCCGAACATCTATTAACTTTTGTAAAGGTCATCAAGACTGCTATGACACTTGAAGAGGTATCTATGATTCGCAACTCAATTTCAAAGCGCTTGGTTTTAGGTCTAGTTGGGCTGAGCAGCGCAGTTGTTTTATCTGCGTGCAACCAACCCACTGACACTGCCGAAGTCGAACCCGCTGAAACTCCGGCAACCACGACTGAAGTTCCTGCACCTGCCGAAGACCCAACTGCTGAAGCTCCAGCCGCAGGTGAAGGAGAAACCGTTGCAGACCTGGCAGCCTCTGATGAATCTTTTAGCACATTAGCCGCCGCTATCGAAGCCGCAGGACTCACCGAAACGCTCTCTGGTGAAGGCCCCTACACTGTTTTTGCACCTACCAATGAAGCCTTTGAAGCGCTACCCGAAGGCACCCTGGAGCAGCTTCTACTCCCTGAAAATCAGGACATCTTGACTCAGGTACTAACCTACCATGTGGTGCCCGACGAGCTTCCCGCCAGCGAAATTACCGCTGGAGAAGTAGAAACCGTTGAAGGCACACCCATCACCGTCGAAGTCGATGAGGCAGCAGGCGGCGTGATGGTTAATAATGCAATGGTGGTTCAGCCAGACATTCAAGCTAGCAACGGAGTGATCCATGCAGTCGATCAGGTCATCCTACCGCCCGGAGCCGAACTTTAGAAACTTCCAGCAAGAGATTCCGGTAGGATTCCATTCATCCTCCATCTCTCATCTTTTTGCTAAAAGTCTCCTAATCTAATACCACTTCACCTGTCTAGGCTGGTCTTGAACGAGGATATGCACCGTCATATCCTCGTTTTGTTGCGGCATACAAAGTCCCGTTCAAGCAAGGTCAACTGTAGTGCCAGGAAGCGTTTACGAATTTCGTTGTGGAATTTCGTTGTTTAGGCGCTGACGGTATCTGCGTTGAGTGCATCCTGGTGCAGCGGGTGAACTGCTCAAGCGATGCATCGAAGTCGAGGGAGGCGGAGTCATATTTCGCTTTCCTCGTTTCTTGTTGGGCATCAACTCCACCCACAGAAGTCACTGAAAGTCTGGAAAAAGTTGCAGGTTGCCTCATTTACAGCAATTTTCACTTGGGTAGACCACAAACCCCTGTAGGGGCAGTTCGCGAACTGCCCCTACCCGTCGTGGCTTACTCATCTGACAATTGCTGTAAGAATTGCATCCAGGATAGGTTCTGCGTTAAAGCGGATTACATCGGTGCAGGGCAGTCCTGTTTCTAGCTGGGTTTGCTCGATCGCCTGCTGTGCTTTTTCTTCATTCAGGTGAAAAGTGTTGAGGGCGATCGCCACCACTTTCACTTCGGCAAATGATCCGCCGGCCGCAGCGACGGTTTCATAAACCTGAATCACTTTAGGTAAGGGCGGAATCGGAACATCTGTAAAATGCTGAATGTGTGTTTGTCCTGCCCGATGTACTAGCACTAGATGAGTTGGCTGACTGCCGCGCAGAAGGGGAAGAGTGGCCGTAGAAGCTGGATTCATTAGCGATCCCTGTCCTTCGATAAACAAAATGTCGTGGTCGTAGCCATAGCGCATTATCATTTGCTCGACTGCGCCAGAGGCAAAGTCAATTCTGACTGCATCCAGGGGAATGCCATCGTGCCCCAACATCAGCCCCGTCTGACCCGTTGCCAAAAATCGAGACTGCAAGCCTCGTTCCAGGGCAGCTTGGTTTAGCTCCAGGCTGGCAGACATTTTGCCCACGCTCATGTCGGTGCCAACGGTTAGCACGCGCAGACAGGGAAGCGATCGCGCCTTACCACTACCGACCGTCAAGCCTTCTGGCTCTCGACGCACATCCCAAATCCACTGAGCGGGCTGGAGCAGGCTGCTGAGTTGAGGATCGGTTGCCATTGGCGTATGCAAGCCATTCACAACTGACAGGCCCGCAGCAACGGATTGCTTCACCTCCTGCCACCAGGCTTCGGGCAGCGCCCCGCCAGAGGGAGCAATCCCAATCATTAGCACCGTAGGCTGATAGGCGAGTGCTTCTGCCACCGAAGCGACAATCGGCACCGGACGGGAAATTCCGACCAAATCTGAGAGCGATCGCCCCGGAGATTGTTCATCTACGACTGCCACAATTGACAAACCGCCATAGCGCAAAATAGAAATTCCTGTTTTGCCCTTTGCCCCTTGCAGCCCTTCGTGCATCAGTAGAATGATGCGATCGCTAGCCGTCAGCACGCTGCACCCCCAGTCCCGGTAGGTCATTGGGCACTAAACGACCCTTTTCTAAAAAAGCTCCAGTAAAGGGATCATCAATCAGGTTGAGATGGCTATCCAGGTCTAAATGATCAGCAAAAGGTGCCAGGTGAGCCGCTGCGGTGTTGGCCAAAGCGCTGTCAGAGTAGCAGCCAAACATAATTTGCAGACCCCAGGCTTGGGCAGTGTGAATCATACGGAGTGCCTCGGTTAAGCCGCCCGATTTCATCAGCTTAATGTTGATCCCGTGAACACGATCTGCCAGTTTAGGAATATCGCGACTGTCAAAACAGCTTTCGTCTACAAAAATCGGTAGCGGCGACTGGCGATACAGCTCTAGAAAATCGGACTCCTGCCCCTTATCAAGCGGCTGCTCAATATAGGTCACGCCCTGTTCTGCTAGCCAGTGGCTCATGGAGATAGAATCTGCCAAATTCCAGCCGCCGTTTGCATCAATGCTGACTTTTGTGCCTTTGGGCACTTCCTGCTGCACCGCTTTTAACATTTCCTGATCGGCTGCAATTCCACTGGGGCTACCGAGTTTTACCTTAACGGCTTGAAAGGGGGCCAACTGTAGCCAATGCAGCAACCGCTGTCGAGCCGCATCAGGAGAACTGATGCCGATGGTCGCAGAGGTAGGGACGATGCGATCGCGCTCTAACCCCCACAGCTTCCACAGTGGTAACCCCAAATACTTACCGCGCCAGTCATGTAGTGCCAGATCAAGCGCAGTTTGAGCAGCAGAAGGCAAATTTGTATCTCTTAGAATTTGCTCAATCCGCTGCTGGTCAAAGGGGGTCAGCGACTTTAACTGGGGCGCGATTTGCTGAAGCTGAAGAACTAGTTCTTCCGTTGGTTGGGGACGACCCACCGCAAAAGGCGAGGCTTCTCCCCAGCCTTCAATTCCCTCATGCTCTAAAATCAACCACACGTTCGTACTTTCTGCTGACGTGCCGCGACTGATCGTGAGTGCGAATCGCTTATGAACGGTAAACGTCTCAACCCGAATTTGCATAGTGCATCCGCAAGCGTTGCTCCAATCTTACGAGACTTCAGGATAATTGGAAATTTCCAGCAGATTGCCATCGGGATCACGGATATAGAGAGAGGCGATCGCCCCCACTGCTCCAGTTCTTGGCACGATCCCCTGCTCAATCTCCACGCCGCACGATTGCAGATGAACCATCACCTCGGTTAAAGGCGTAGCTGTAACCAAGCAAAGATCGGCTGAACCAGGAGTTGGACGGATTGCTTTGGGTTCAAATTCTTGACCCGCCTGGTGCAGATTGATCTTTTGTTGCCCAACCTGGAGGGCATAGCGGCGATCGCCAAACCTCACCACCTCCATCCCTAGAACCTGCGTATAAAAATCGCAGGTTGCTTGTATATCAGCCACCGTCAAAACCAGATGGTCTAACCGCTCAATTTTCATCAATTTTGCAGGCCATCTCCATTTCCATCAAGCTGATTTGAACAGGGGGCTTAAGCCCCTTGTCTCACCCTTATCTCATTACCAATATCTCATTACCAAATTAGATTGAGTAAACCTGCCCGTCGATCAACAGTCGCGTGATCCCCTTAGCCTGCAAATAAGGGCCGACCTTGTGCAGCATTCGCCCATCGGGAACCTTGACCACTCGCTGCATTCGACGAGAAAACCGTCGCGCAACCCGGTGGTTGTCAAAAATCGGCAGCGTTTTCTCTTGAGTCTCCTCATTGGGAATTTGCCCCAGATCAGCAAAATCTCTCAGCGGGCGAGTGATTAACTCAGAAGCGCGATCGACAACCAGATAAAAGATTTTGGGAATCGGAGCTTCAGACAGCGGCAAAACGTTGACCCATTCCTTTGACTGGATGTGAACTGCGGCAAAATCCTGCAAATCTCCAGCCGTGTCAAACGAGTCATCGTCGTCATCGTCGTCTAAATCGTCGTCCTCCAGTTCCTCAAGATCTCCTTCCTCCAGGTCATCAAAATCCTCTTCCTCAGTCAACAAATCTTCTGCCAGCGTTTCTGCGACGCGAGGGGCTACTTCCGGGTAGCCTGGAGTTGACTGGGGTGTTGAAATTTGATCTTCCATTGCCGCAGAAAACTCCAATAGCGGAATTTGCGTCGCTGAAGACAAATTTTTGTCAGCCACTTCTGCAATTTTTGCTTCAATGCCCTCTACTTCTGCTGCTTTGGTAGACGCAGCCTCAAACGGTGCAGCCTCATTGGAATTGGCGATCGCCGCACGTTCTCGCTTGCGAGGCTGAGGCGGCGGAATCTCCCGTAGCTGAGGCTTGGGCTTCGTTCCAGCCAACTGAGGCAGGGGTTCTGGCTCTGATTCTAGTTCCGGTTCTGGTTCTAGTGAAGCTAACTCAAAGGACGGTTCAGAAAAAGAGGGTTCAGACCGTTCAGATTCCGCTTCTGGCGGTGTAGCAGGTTCAGACGCAAAAAGCTGGAACCGAGTAGATAGCCCGCCCCGCTTTTGCTGTACCAGCGTTTCATACTCTTGCTCCGACAAACCCTGCTTCAGGATGCGGCTAATAGTTGTGTTACTTACCCCGTAGCGACTAGCCAGAGTAGAAGTGGTCTCCTCCGGGTAGCGATACAAAGCAAGAATCGTTTGTTTATCAGAATCAGACAATTTTTGGGGAGCCATGCCGCAAATCTTTCCTCAGCCAAGCGATCGGACTGTCAGCTACTAGTTGGACGGTTTCCGTAGAGAAGCAAAAATTATATCGTTTGCTTTTTGTCACTACCACTACTACTATTCTGCCAATTCATCAGGATTATAGGGAATTCCCTCATCCCTCATCCCTCATCCCTCATCTCTCATCCCTCATCCCTCATCCCTCTCTCACCCCCCCCTCCTCCTTCCGCCTCGACGAGAGCGGGTTGACAGATCGTACTCCAGGGCTGCACCAATGCCGAACAAGATTGCGCTAAAGATGAAGAATACTTCTGGCAAAGCCCCTGTTTCGTAGTCGTCAATGTAAGTGAGTGCATAGAAAAACCAGATATCTGCCAGGTAGAGGGAAAAAGCGGCAGCAGCAATGAACCGCCACGACAGAGAGAACCGCCCTCCCCAAAATGCTAGCAGCAGGGTTGTTGCCATCACGACCAGAAAAATATCGCCAATAATGTAGGCTAGCGTGACAATATCTGCGAGAGGTTCCAGGCTTATGGCTAGCTCAGTAACCCACCCCGGCGCAGTATCGGCGGCTGAGGTATCAGGCAAGCTTTCAGGAGCGGCATCGGGTAGGACTGGCGCATCGGATGTAGTGGCAGGGTCAGCAGGAACCGTCTGTTCAATACCTGGCGGAGCGGTAACGGGCAGTTCACCCTCTTCGGGGGCAGAGAGCAAAACGTAAGCAAGGGCAATTCCCGCTACGGCAATTCCCAGGACGGTTGCCCATTGCCAAAGTGTCAGGTTGAGTCTTCTGGAGACTACTGCTATGAGCATTCCGCCGCCCAAAAACACATAGGTCAGGATAAAGAAGAAATCTCCAGGAGACAGATCTGGCGACTGCCCCCAGCCTAGCTCCCACTGGGCTAGCAGCAGGTTGGCGATGAAATAAGACAACATTCCTAACCCGATCGCCAACCAAACGGTTCTGCCGCTGACAATCAGGCTGCTGCGCCAGTTGCGAAAACACAGCAGCGCGGCTCCCAGGAAAGCGACATTTTCAAGGATATAGGTTGCTATTCCATACCAGCCAGGTCGCCCCTGTCCAGGCAACGGCACACTAAACAAGAGAAAAAACAGGAGCGCGATAATTGCCCAGGCGGTCAGGGCCAGGACAATCGCTTGGACGGGCAGGAATGATTCGCCAGAAGACTTTTTGTTCAAAGTGCCGCTCCTACAGAATGCAAGGTTGGGACGGTTGAGCAATTGCTGGGATCACTATAGATCTTTCTGCGGAAAGTCTTACGGTAATCTCACCGAATTACTTTGTGACAACTCGTGACAACAACAGTCAGTTGGAGGAGCAAATCATAGGGTGATCCCAGTTTTGCAAGTTTGCCCTCATCCCCCAGCCCCTTCTCCCAAAAAGGGAGAAGGGGAGCCAGATTCA
>JAAUQZ010000162.1 GCA_012033355.1 Leptolyngbyaceae cyanobacterium RM1_406_9
AACCCCTTCTCCCAAAAAGGGAGAAGGGGAGCCGGATTGAAGTCCCTCTCCCGCTTTGGGAGAGGGATTTAGGGTGAGGGCTACAAAAGTGGGATGCACCCAGTTGCATCTTGCTAAAATGCGGTTTCTGCAAGCTAATCCAGCAATTGCAACACAACCTGTTTTGACTCAAAATGATAAGATTGCGGTGATTAGACTTGAGGATTTGTTGTGATCCGTTCTGCAACTCTAACCCTTCAGCCTCCTCTACCTCCGATTGCGGACAATAGCCGTCTGAGGCTCTTTTCGGGTTCCGCCAATGTGCCCCTAGCGCAAGAGGTAGCCCGTTACCTGGGTATGGATTTAGGCCCAATGGTTCGCAAGCGATTTGCGGATGGAGAACTCTACGTCCAAATTCAAGAATCCATTCGAGGCTGTGATGTTTACCTGATGCAGCCAACCTGCTGTCCGGTAAACGACCACTTAATGGAACTGCTGATTATGGTAGATGCCTGTCGGCGGGCATCAGCACGACAGATCACAGCCGTGATCCCTTACTACGGTTACGCCAGAGCCGACCGCAAAACCGCTGGACGAGAATCGATTACAGCAAAACTGGTTGCTAACTTGATTACACAAGCAGGCGCAGGACGCATTTTGGCAATGGATCTGCACTCTGCCCAAATTCAAGGTTACTTTGACATTCCCTTTGACCATGTTTACGGTTCGCCCGTGCTGTTGGACTATCTCGCCAGCAAGCAGCTTCCCGATTTGGTCGTGGTTTCGCCAGACGTGGGTGGGGTTGCTCGTGCCAGAGCATTCGCCAAAAAGCTAGACGATGCCCCTCTCGCCATCATTGACAAACGCCGTCAGGCTCACAACGTTGCCGAAGTGATGAACCTGATTGGCGATGTCGCTGGGAAAACAGCCGTTCTGGTTGATGACATGATCGACACGGGCGGCACGATCAGCGAAGGAGCCAAACTGCTGCGTGAAGAAGGCGCACGTCAGGTCTATGCCTGTGCCACTCATGCTGTATTTTCGCCGCCTGCGGTTGAGCGACTATCAAGCGGGCTATTTGAAGAAGTAATTGTCACTAACACAGTCCCCGTTCCAGAGGAAAATCGCTTTGACCAGCTTACGGTTCTTTCGGTAGCAAACCTGCTAGGTGAAACTATCTGGCGGATTCACGAAGATAGCTCTGTGAGCAGTATGTTCCGCTAACGTTAAGAAGCCGCTTAAAAAGTCTAATCTGTAACCCAAAATCCCGTAGGGGCGTAGCATTCGGCAGGTAGACTCTGGATTAACCCAAGATCTTTGCCCAAATGCTCTACGCTCTTACAGGGGACTCTTGGACTAACTCAAAATCCTTGCCCGAATGCTACGCCCTTACAAGGGACGTAGCCTGGTTAAACTCGTTGCCAAGCCGGAAGGTAACGAGGCGGATAAACATACGCTAATCACATACAAGCTTGGCAACGAGGAAATGTGCGGAGGCAGAGCCTCTTGACTGGCATTAACGAGGAATAGCTGATTGACTGACAAAACTCTTGAAAAGCTGATTCTCTCGTTCTCTGGGCTTCGGCTGCGCTCAGCCTACGGAATCTGGGTACGGCGTGGATTGAGCGAAGTCGAAATCTACGCCCTGAAGATCTGTCAGGCAACCAGGGTAGGGAAGCATATCACCTTTACTTTGCATTAGTCCTCTAGCTCAAAGTGAGAACGGTTGCTGCTGGAAGTGAGCAGTTGAATAGCCTGCTGATACTGTGGGTCTGCTGTTGTGCCAAAGGCGCGATCGCGTCTAATTGTTTCATTTTGTTCAGGAGTTAACTCAACCGTTACATCAGGAGTAATGCCTGACTGGTTGACATCTGCTCCACTTGGGGTAAGCCATTTTGCAACAGTAATGGCAACTCCTGTGTCACCTTCTAGCCCTCTCACAGACTGAATCAGGTTGCTGCCATAGGTTTGAGTGCCAACTAGAGTGGCACGTTGGTTTTCCTGTAGGGCAGCAGCCAAAATCTCACTGGCGCTGCTGTAGCTCCATCCACCAGTACAACCAGTGGTTTAGTCGTGAGTGCGGTCTGACTCGCCTGCGACTGTTCAACCACTCCTGTGCGATCGACAAGAGAAACAATGGTGCCTTCCTGCAACCACAAGTCAGCAATATTGATGCCAACTTGCAGGAGTCCGCCCATATTGCCACGCAAGTCCAAGATATAGCCAATAGACTGCTGCTCCAGGTCTTGAATTGCCTGTTGCATATTTTCAGTGGCTCTAGCGTCAAACCGAGTGAGCCGAATGTAGCCAATGTTGCCTGCTGGCGTTTCCTCAAGCCGATGACGCACTGATACTAACTCAACGGGCACCCTGGTAAGGGTATACGTTTGCTCATTTTGTTCTCGCTGTACGGTGAGAGTAACAGAGGTTCCAACTGGGCCGCGAAGTCGAGTCACCACTTCAGTTGTCCCCATGCCTTGAACGGTTTCACCGTCAATGGTGAGTAATATATCTTCGGGCAAAATATCAGTCTCGAAGGCAGGTGTGTCTTCCAGAGTGCCAACGATGACAATCTCTTGAGTCTCCTCATCCTCTGCGACCAGCAGCCCGATGCCAACCGAATCAGGCTCAACTTGAATGTTACTAAACTCTTGCGGGTCTAGAAAACGAGTCAAGGAGTCTCCTAGCAAGCCCAACATCTCTTGCGCTGCGTCATACACCTCTTCCTGAGACGCATAGGTGCGATTGAGATAGTCTTGGCGTACAGCGTCCCAGTCTTGACCATTAAAGGCGGGGTCAATGTAGGAGCGGTCTACCAGTTGCCAAACTTCGTCTAGAACTGCGGTAGAGACGGTACTGGACTCGGCGGTATTGGCTGAGGTCGGTTGAGCAGCGGTATAAATAGCAGGAGCATTTGCCCCAATTACAATCGCGGTTGAAAAGGCGATCGCAATGGTCTTTACAAGAGGTTGAGATTTAATCCACATGGGTAACTCCTGGATAATGCTGTCGTCCTGTAGATGAGTCATCGCCGCAAGGTTTTTAGCGTTTCATCTTTGCTCCACCCAACCTACATCTGGTATTACCAGACGGAACTGGTAATAAGGAGGATTAGGAAGGTGAGAGGAGTTTAATTTTGTCTCCGACTTGAATTGTTTTACCTGCCTCTGATGCTGTCACTTTAGTGTTTACGGTAAGTCTATAGAAGTGGTTAAATCGCTGTCGAACCGTCCATTCAGGCAAAGTCTCTTGGCGTTTAATGACAAAGGTTTTTTGAAAGTTGGGATAGCGATCGCCCCTCAACGAATCCTGCGTTGGCACCACACACCGCTGACACGGATTGCTGCCATTTAGAACCACCTCACCGATTTGAAACGGCACAAGCTGTCCCACTTCACCAAACAGTTGGTCTTCCCAAAAGGCGGGAACGCCATCAATCTCCAGGTTAGTGCGAAATCGGCGGCGGACTTCTTCTATGCTCAGTTCGGGAAACCAGGAGGCGATCGCTTCCAGTGTCGCTGTACTCACCACCGTCGGACCGCTAGCATCAGTATCATCTGGGAAGCCTATGTGAAGATCTTGTTGTAGCGCAACGGTGTAACCAAAGAAATCACTCAACCAGGCTGAAAGCAGTTCCCTCTCTTCGTCCAGGTGAAACTGTTGGGATTGAGCGGTGTCCTGATTAGTGATCGTCACTGTTCTTGCAGCTAAATCAAACGCCGATCGCAACTTGTGAATCTTGTCGGTACGCTTGCCATTGACGAATTTTCCCTGCTGATCGACGATCGCAAACTCACGGTCGTGGGCGATCGCCCCTCCTTTCAGGAAAGTTGCCTGCGTCATCTCTAGACCATCCAGAGACTTAATCGGAAAAACGGTGATGTGCTTCAAGTAAGGCATGATTTAAGGCAATCACAAACTAAGTTGGCAATGGAAACAGGCTGTGAATGTCGTGTCAGCTCCTGATTGACTGACAAAACTCTCAACGCTGGCGGTTAGAAACCGCGTCTAGAGAGACAAAACTGCCTTCGCGGGTTAAAGCTAATCTTAGAGTCTGCGAAGGCAGACTTTGCCCTGATAGCAGCGGTTTCAACCGCCAAGAGCAAAAGATTTGTCAGGCAATCAGGTGTCAGATTTCTAGACTATTATGAGGCACTGGGTATGGAGCATTGGGCTTGTTACAATTGTAGGAATCTACACTTGCCACTGCTGCGGAAATATGAAGCTAACAGTCATTCTAGAGCCTAGTGATGAAGGTGGATATACAGCCTACGTCCCATCATTACCTGGCTGTGTTAGTGAGGGCGAAGACATTGACGATGCGTTAGCCAATATTCAAGAAGCCATAGAGCTTTATCTTGAACCTGTGGAACATGAGGTTGCCTCTGGGGAAGGGGTGATTGTCCGAGAACTAGTTTTATGAGTAAGGTTCCGAACCTGCCATATACGCAAATTATTTCTGCTTTAGAGCGAGACGGATGGGTTGTGGTTCGCCAACGGGGTAGCCATATTCGATTGCAAAAAGAGCTACCAGAGAAAACTCTAAAAATAACAGTTCCAGCGCACCGTCCTGTCAAACGCTCAACTTTATCTCACATCCTGAAGCAAGCCTGTATGAGTGTCGATCGATTTCTTGATCTCTTATAGAAATTAACTAAGAGACTGCTGCAAGAATAGACTAGCGACAAAGCTGACTAGAATTGCATTGTATACCGCATGGTCAGCGGTGCTAGCCATCACGCCTGCTTCTCGTGCCTGGAGGGGGTCGGCGGTTTTGCGTAACTGGCGATCGTGGACATATTTGTAGCGACAGGCAAACAAAAAACCTGGCACGATTAGCACAAACCCGCCCAAGATGGGAATTCCTGCTAACAGATGAACCAAGCCAAACTGAGTGGAGCGGATGAGAATTTGCTTCCAGGTGTTAGCACCCTGACGAAAAATTCGCTCTTCTAGCTTTGCCCAAAAGGGAATTCCTAACAGCAACAGCAGCCAGAAGCCAATAATAAACAGGGAGTCATAGGGGACGCTAGCCGTCTGACTTTCAGTAATTTGGGTTGCTATTGGAGTCTGTAAGGTTAAAGCTGAGGCAAGCTGTAGGGCGATCGCCCCCACTAAATGACTCATCGATATAGCCAAATTGCCAGCTTCAGTTACAGCAGAACTGAATAAGTTAAATGGCTGAAAGATAATATTTCCCGGTTGCCCAAATACCAAATTTGCCCAGCCCCAGCGCATGAATGGTGGCGCAAAATAATCGGCGATCGCATACGTGCCAATCGTAATAACAATAATTGCTGCTGCTCGAAAATAAGTTAAGATACCGCTCTGAAAATAGGTTTTCCAAACCAGTTCTAACTTCGTCTTGTTTTTCCACAGATCGGCAACCAGTAAAGCGATGATGATTCCAGAAAACAGCGTTGGAACCACTCGCCGAGCCGCATCTGCCCAGGCTCCCTGACTTTGAGACAAAAGAAGAATTAAGCCGACAAAAAAGAGTAATCGATATTTGAGGAAATGAATGACTGTGCCAAAATCATGCAGCAGTTTTCCTCGGCTGGTCGGGCGTGTCGCATACGCAAAAAACTGTCCTGACAAGACCAAACTAATCAATTTGTAGAGCGCTGCCGGATAGGAACGGGGCTGAAGCTCTAGCGCTTTTTCAAAGTGGGCGATCGCCCGTTCAAATTGCCCCAGCTTCAACAGCGCATAGCCATAGCTAATCCAGGCGCTAGCGTGCCACACCTCACGGCGCACCGCAGACTCACTCAACGCTTGCTCAAAGCTGGCGATCGCCTCCGTCTCTTTGCCCAACCGCAACAGCGCCACGCCGCGATTAAACCAGACCCGATTAAAGGCAGGCTGAAGCTCTAGCGCTTTGTCAAAGTCAGCCAACGCCTGCTGATCTCGATGAGCCATCAGCAGCACAGCCCCCCGACTGCTCCAGGCTTCCTCACAGGTGGGGTCTAGCTCCAGCGCCAGGTTACAGCTTGTGAGTGCCTGCTTGGTGCGCCCCATCATCATCAGTGCCAATCCCTTCCCGTATAGCGCTTTGACGTAATCAGGCTCAAGGGTTAGCGCTTTTTCGTAGCTTTCTAGCGCTTTGGCATAGCGAGACAAGTTGCGTAGCACATTGCCGCGATCGCTCCAAAGCTGGGCACTGGGGTTCACACTGTATCCGATCGCCTGATCGTAAGCAGCAATGGACTGTTGATAGCGCCCCAGGTTTTCCAGTGCCACAGCCTGATAGTGATGAATTTCGGCATCATCGGGGCGAAGCTGCAATGCCTGACTGTAACTGGCGATCGCCTGCTCATAGTGTCCCACCTGCATCAATAGCAAACCTTCTCGACAGAGCAGCTTTAGCCGCTCCTGATCAGAGCTAGCCCGTTGCAGGCGTTGGCGACACTGCTCCAGCGAAAAAGGCAACCCATCATCAGCGGCAAAATTTGAGCTTAGGTTCATGAACGTGAATTAATCGAAGAGAGTGCCTGTTTTAGTCGTGACATTGCCCACCAAATTATAGTGTGCAAGTCCTTACGCTTATTTGGCATCTATCAAACCTTTAAACTGGTCAAAACAGGCTTAACAGCAGAATGACCAATTGCTGGCTCGAAAGGAATATGCCGCTTTCCTTGAAGCTTCAGCTACCAAAATTTTCATCGCTGAGTAGAATTACAAAGCCCTCTTGAGCAAAGTGCTTGTCGTGGGTCAGGACTTCAGTAATACCAAGTTGTCGCGTGGCATCCATAGAAATACAATCGGGTAAGCTATATTCCTTGTCAGAACGGCATCCAAAGTTGCTGTGATTGCGTTTGCTTTGTTGTGCCAGTCATCTCCAGGATTGATTGAGGCAAGCCAGTAAAAAGTATCCGCAAATAGCTGCTTCACAATAGTCTTTTAGGCGTTCCGTAAATGTAATAGTCATGTTGCTCTGCCCCATCCTTAGGTAGTTGAGCAATCTCGTCTTCCGTCATGTCTGCTGTGAGTTCTGAAAACAGGTCTAACAAGGATTGCCCAATGGAGCTATCTTCAGCTACAGAAGTCTTCGTTGAGTCAAATAATTCGATTACAGATTGAAGGCTTCGTCGTTTTTCTTGGAGTGCCTCCATTTGGTTTGCTAGAGCCGCAGCTTGTATGGCTAAATCTGAATCAGCTTCAAGCAGTTTAACCAGCGTTGAATCGTGAGTTTGTTTGCGTTTCTGAAAATTGTCCACAGGTAGAGTTCTTTACCACGCGTTAGTCTAGTTTCATTTTGCAGCAGAATTCACATTACAGCGCTTGTCAAGCCCCCTTCGCCTTTGATTGCCAGTAACGACGAATTTAATCATGACCGATTAACTCCTAGTGCTAGGAATTGGGACAACTTTACGTCATGCTAGAAACCGTCTGTCTTTTTGTAGAAGCTCTTTACAGGAGGTGTCATGACGACAGGAAGTGATCCCGTTAAGGTAATGAAACAGCAGGTGGGCAAAGCTGCCGCCGATCGCGTGCAGTCGGGTTCCATTGTGGGGTTGGGCACGGGGTCAACCACTGCCTTTGCGATTCAGCATTTGGGCGATCGCCTCAAATCTGGCAACCTCAAAGATATCAAAGGCATTCCCACCTCGTTTCAGGCATCCGTTCTCGCCAAGCAGTATGGCATTCCTTTAACCACCCTGGATGAAATTGACCAAATCGACATCGCCATTGATGGCGCAGATGAAGTTGATCCGCAAAAGAATTTAATCAAGGGCGGCGGCGCAGCCCACACCCGCGAAAAAGTGGTAGATTCCCTAGCCAAACTATTTATCGTCGTCGTAGACAGTTCCAAACTGGTCGATCGCCTCGGCTCTACCTTCGCCTTGCCTGTAGAAGTATTGCCAATGGCCATTACTCCCGTCACCAAAGCAATTGAAGCGCTGGGCGGCAAACCGGAACTGCGGATGGGCGTAAAGAAAGATGGTCCAGTCATTACTGATCAGGGCAACATGGTTTTGGATGTGACGTTTGGGGCGATCGCCAACCCTGCGGAACTGGAAAAAACGCTAAACAACATTCCTGGTGTGTTAGAAAACGGGCTGTTTGTCGGCGTAGCTGACCTGGTTCTAATTGGTGAAGTCAAAGATGGAGAGGCGATCGTGCGAGAAATGGAGTAGCGTTTGCTCTACCAGTTTTTGGGTTGTTAGCTGGCTTGGGTTGTTAGCTGAAGCAGAGCAATCAGCTTAATCTAGCCAGTTTTCAGGATTAAGTAGTTGCAGTTCTTTCACAAAGTGGCAATGTGCATCACTTAGTTTCTAGATAAAATGGAGGTTAGTTTCCAATCTGTCAGAAGGAGGGGTGAAGCCCAAATGGTACAAGCACCATCTAAAGTACTTACCCTGGCAGAGTTTTTACAACTACCAGAAACAAAACCTGCGAGTGAGTATCTTGATGGTCAAATTATTCAAAAACCCATGCCTCAAGGGAAACATAGTGCTATCCAAGGGGAGCTTGTACCTGCTATCAATGGGATAGTCAAGTCTAAGCGTATTGCCCGTGCATTTCCTGAGCTACGCTGTACCTTTGGTGGTCGTTCCACTGTTCCTGACATTGCTGTTTTTCTTTGGAACCGAATTCCCCGTGATGAGAATGGGGAGGTTGCCAATATGTTTCCTGCTGCGCCAGATTGGACGATTGAAATCCTGTCTCCTGATCAAAACCAAACAAAAGTAACAAAGAACATTCTGCACTGCCTGCGGCATGGAACTCAGGTGGGTTGGTTAATCGATCCCGATGAGCAAACCGTATTCGTCTATCGCCCTAGACAAGAACCTGAAGTGTTGGATGAACCAAACGAAGTTGTTCCTGTAGCGTCGTTTGCAAGTGAGTTACAGCTTACAATCAAAGATTTGTTTGCTTGGTTGTTGGAGTAAGAGTTAAGTAGTTGTCAGTCAGCTAATACTTCGTTGGTGCGGACAGAACAGAGTGGAACCGTGAGGGTTTAGTGTCATCTGCCACCGCACAATTTCACCGATCTGAGATGTTCATACCAGTTCATTTGAGTCGGATATCTGCTTCTTAATGCCTCGTCTGCAAGAATTGCCCAACCGCCGATCCCGTGTAGCCTGTCGTTATCCACAGCAGGGAGCGGGCAGCATCTCGGATTGCCTTTTCTAGAGGTTCGGGCGATCGCCCCGACTCCACCGCTACTGGCTTAATGCTAATTCCCCGACTGCCAAAGACGATTTCACCAATAATTCGAGCGCGGCGCATATGGTCGTCTGAGGTGATCAGGTAAATGCTGTTAATTCCCTGGTTCTGAAAATCTTCAACCAGAGTCGTGAAATTGGTCACGGTATCTTTAGCACGATAGTCTAAATGCACCCGTTCACGCGCAATTCCTGCCTCTGCAAACACCCATTCTGAGTATTCTTGGTTACTGCCTGACGAAACCCAAATGGGTAAATCTGGATGCTGGTGAGCAAATTCTGCGGCAAATTCTTCGCGCTCAACTGCCCCGCCTAGCACTAATACGGCCTGAGGAGTCCGTAGATAAGATTGCACTTGCCTGTGGGCGATCGCCAATAGAAGCACAATCAGCACGATGCGACAAAACTTAGCGCGACGAGAACGGGATCTAGACCGTACATTGCTTCTGGGGTTGGGTTGTCGTCTGGAAATCGAGGCGGGTGGTCGCGATTGCATAAACTCGAACAAACCGGAGATTCAGGAGAAACATCATAACTATCGTCTAAAACATTACCGTCTCAGGGGCAGTTATTTGAAGAGCTAAAAGCTTGAGTTTATCTGGAATTTTGCAAGTTATCAGTAAAGTATCTATCTTTCCACCAGCATCCGTCTCGGTTTGTTGACGCTCCGGAGAATTTATAGCGGTAGTCATACCGTGTCCTGGTCTCCAAGCCTAAAAGGTATGCGCGTAGCGCCATAGATTACGTTTGTTGTGCATCTTACCCACCACTTCTCCGCGTCGCTCCAATTCATAGGTAGAAAATGTCATCCTCCGAGTCAATCAGCATTCGTCAGCTTTCCGCCAATGACCTGGCACTTATGGAGGACTTATTGACTACCTTCGGTGAGGCTTTCGACGAAGTTGATACCTACAGTTCGTCTCGCCCAAGCAATGCCTATCTCAAGCGGTTGCTAAGCAGCGATTATTTCATTGCGCTTGCAGCGTTAGAAAATGGATCAGTAGTCGGAGGTATCGCCGCTTATGAACTTCAGAAGTTCGAGCAGGAGCGTAGTGAAATTTATATTTACGATCTGGCTGTTGCAGCAGCGCATCGACGCAAAGGTATTGCCACCGCATTGATTCAGGAATTGAAGAAGATTGCTGTAGCGCGAGCAGCTTATGTTATTTTTGTGCAGTCCGATATCGGGGATGACCCTGCGATCGCACTCTACACAAAGCTTGGGACACGCGAAGATGTGCTTCATTTCGATATTGCTGTTGTGGCCAGCGATGACGATGCATAGCAATTCAAGTGAGTTGGATCATACGTGTGAGCGCCTAGCTCACGCTGTGCGTGAGACGCTCACACTGACAGATCTCAATCCAAAACTATGGCGCGACGCACTTTAATTAAGACGTTTTTGTGTGGAAGCCCCCCACTCAGCGGGGGGCTTCTACGCAAAAACGTGTCCTAAGGTGTTTGCGTAACGCTATACAAACGTAGCTGAAGCATTGGCAATCAAGGTATTGGCGTTGACCCCACTCAGGACTGCCAAAGTTTCATTCTCAAAGCCAATCAGGGTTCTGCCTCGGTTTTGAGTAACAGAAAGATCGCCAAAGGATAGCCCCTCTGTCAGATCAATCAAGTCTTCTCCAACTTTGAAGTCACGAATCAAGTCAGTTCCTTCACCAGCCGCCAGCACAAAGGTATCGCGCCCCCTGCCGCCAATTAAGACATCGTTGCCTGCACCACCATACAGGAGATCATCCCCGTCATCCCCCCAGAGGCGATCGTCACCTTCGCCGCCAAAGAGCCGATCATTGCCAGCTTTGCCGCCAATGCGGTCATTGCCTGCACCGCCATAGATGATGTCATCGCCGCCCGGGCCGCCCGATGAAGCTGTGTTGCGATCGCCCCTCAGCACATCATCGCCATCACCGCCAAAAATAATGTCATTGCCCGCATTGCCTGCGACAATATCATCGCCCCCCAGCGCATCAATTACATCATCTGTCGCAGTACCCAATAGTTGCTCACGGTCAGCCGTACCCAGAGTCAAGTTTTCAGGAAGGAACAGACGCACTAACAGCGGATCGTGATCGCTCGCCTGATCCGCAAATTCAGAGTTAACGTGAACTGCGTCAAACTCTGCCCGATTTGCCAAAGCATCACTTACCAAAATATGGTCAAGCGACTGAGAATTGCCCTCAAAGATGAAGGAATAGCGCTCATTTTCGGGCAGTGTGTTAGTCAGGTTGTTGAGGCTTTGCTCCAGGATTTCTAACGGTGAGATGAACTCAAACTCGTTGATGTCGCCAACCACTACGACATTGGCGTTGGGGTTTTCGGCTAGCAGACCGTCCACAAAACCTCTGACCGCCTCAGCCTGAGCGCGTCGTGCGTCTAAACTACCATTGACCGTTGGGTCTTCCTGACGCTCCACTGAAGGCTGGTTCTGACCAAACAGCGGGCTGCTACCGCCTTTCGAGGAAAAGTGATTGCTGACGACGGTTACTTCCTGACCATTAAAGGTAAATGTGGCAATGAGGGGCAAACGACTGTCAAAGAATGGGCTTTCGGGATTGGTTTGTTGTTCAGCCGGATCGGTAATCGTTTGGATGGAACCTTCTACAAGCTGAACGCGATCGGGGTTATACAGAAAAGCGGTGCGAATGTTGCCGCCAGGCTGTCCGCCGCTGGTTTCATTCCCAATGAATGGGTTATCGATGAACTCGTAGCGAACGCCGCTGATCCGCTCGATTTCGTCGGCTAAGGTTTGCAGCGTTTCATCAGCAGCGGTAATGTCGGTGATTTCTGCCCCGTTGTTGTCTTGGATTTCCTGTAGTCCAACGATGTCAGGGAGGTTGAGGTTGTTGACGATGTGGTTGGCGATCGCCGTAAACTGTCCCTCACCCACATCATCTGAAATATCACCCGGATCGTTGTCCTCAACCAGGCTAATATCTTCAACTTTGGGGTCAAGGTTGAGGACGTTGTAGGAGGCGATCGTTAGCTTCAGTCTCACTGCCCTTTAGCTTTAGAAACTTCAGGCTCCAGTCCAGC
>JAAUQZ010000163.1 GCA_012033355.1 Leptolyngbyaceae cyanobacterium RM1_406_9
TTCATCAAATGTGCTGCGCTCAATCGGATGATTCAGATCGCTAAACCCGATAGCTACAAGGTTGAAGCTTAATACCAAGACGATCTTAAGGCGGATCTGACCGTTTTTCTATTCATGCAACAAAGCCCTTCCAATCAATTACCTTTCGATGATGATAGAAAGCGCTACTTACTACTAGAAACGCTAGTTGCCAGACTTCCAGATTCAGAAAATGACCCACTATGGCTGACAGAAATTATTATTCCAAACAAAGATTTTCTGTGGCTGATTGAATGTCTCAACAAATCTGAGTCTGAGCGAATTCAACGGATCTGGTCAAGACTAATATGGCGCAGTTTCAATAGACATCGGTATCAGTTAGAGCAAGTAGAAGCTGTTTTAGTCGCTTGTGAGAACAATTCAACATTGAAAGCACAGTTCATCACAGATATTGAACCAATTGAATTAGTCTCATTGGAAGCGCAAAAGGCAAAAGCAGAGTATCTAGAAAAGCAGAGATGGAATGATAGAAATAGACACAATGTTCCTCTAACCCCTTCACCTAAGGAACGAGTTCTTCAAGCTCTAGAGCAATTTGAATCTGGCGATTGTGTATGGTGGATTTCTTTATGCTTTGAAATGACGCTTGAACCAAATAGTACTCACTATGGAGAGCCATTTGAATCAAGTCTAACCAGTTTTCCTGGATGGATAGAGGTGGAAAATACAATAAAAGAGAGAATTCTTAGATCTGCAAAGTTATATCTTGAACAAGGTAATCCAGAAAATGAAGCTTGGATCGGTACGAATACGTTTTATCACTCTGCAATGGCTGGTTATCAAGCATTGCGATTGCTGTTAGAGAAATCCCCAAACTCCGTCTCAACCATTTCTATCCATGAATGGGTAAAGTGGACACCAATTATTCTCGCTTATCCTTATGTTCGAGACTTAGAGCTTCATCGAGAACTATTGAAGAAAGCATATCAGAATGCTCCTACTGAGTTTATTAAAACTTTACTGATCCTAATTGATAGTGAAAATAAACACTCTGGTACCGTGCATATTCACCAGATGATTAGGGATTTTTGGGATGAATGTTTGGCAAGGGTATTACTTGAAAAGGTAAAAGATGAAGAATTAAAAGCTGAAAGCATAGGCAATCTTTTGGAAGATCTTTTGATTCATCAGGTTGACGAAGCTAGGACTTTTGCAGAGTCTCTGATTTCTCTTCCTGTTCCTAAAAGTGGAGAGGTGAGAGCTAAAGCAGTTGTTGCAGCTCGTTCACTCGTGCTTTACATGGAGGATGCTAACTGATCAATTGTGTGGTCTGCAATTCAACAAGATCCAGAGTTTGGTCGAGAAGTTTTTGAAGGGGTATCAAATGTTATTAAATTTGGCAAAAGACCCGGACAGAATCTTAGAGAAGAATACCTGGCAGACTTATACATTTTTCTTGCTAAGCAATATCCTGACCCTGATGAAGAACGCATAGTGAGTCTGAACGACAGTATCAGGACATGGAGAGTATATTCCACAAATTCTTCAGGAACGTGGTACGTCTGAAGCATATGAAGCACTTCGCAAAATTATTCGTGAGCTTCCAGAATTGAAAGATAAGCTGCAATGGAGACTATTAGAAGCAGAAGCTTTGGTTCGCCGTAAAACCTGGCAACCTCTGACACCAAAGGAGTTTCTTCAGTTTGTAATTAGCAAAGAACCCTCAAACTTAGATTTATCTAATCAACTTGATGTAATTGATAAGAGAACAAAGAAAATGGAAGATGAACCAAAGATTGAAAATAAGATAAATATTTCAAATTCGCCAAATTCACCTATTAATGCTCCAATTGGTACAAGTGGTGTAACTCACAGTAATGTGACTATTGCTAGTTCCGATGTCAAGAAAGGAGTTAATTGGGGAAACTGGCTTGCTGTGATTGGAATTCTCGTGGCAATAGTTGCTATACCACTCTCAATGAGTGTAAGTGGCGCATTTAACGAAGAGTTCAAAGAATGGTTCAACCGTATTTTTCCTGCCAAACTTGAACAGCAACCTGCATCCGAAAGTGAGTAGGTAATCACTATGAGAGTGTACTATGCAAATCACGATCGACTTGCCACCCGATCTGGAGCAAGACCTGCTCCGTCAAGCGGAGCAATCTAATGTTCCATTGCAAACTTTGATTCTGCAAGCCTTACGTCAGATGACTCAAACGCTACCTGTTTCGACTCCTCAATGGTCTAAAGTCATTCTATCTTACGAAGGAAGTCCTGATTTTCCTGCATTTGAGTCCTATCGAGACGAATTTCTTTCGCCTCATGAACTGGAGCTATTTTGATGCGCTATCTCCTTGATACCTGCGTCATCAGCGACTTCATCAAAGGTGAGGCTGGAACCACAGCTAGACTCAAACAAACTCCACCAGTTGATATTGCCATCTCAGCAATTACAGTCATGGAATTACGTTATGGTTTGAACCTGAATCCGCAACGTGTTCAAAAGGTTGAACTTGCGATCGCCAGCATTCTATCTTCTGTAACTATTCTGCCATTCGGCACAGCGGAAGCTGAACAAACTGCTCAAATCCGGGCTATTCTCAAGTCTCAAGGGCAACCCATTGGTGCTTGCGATGTCTTGATACAAAAAAACCTGCATAGTGTCTATGCAGGGATGGGTTGATTCATGGAGGCAAGCTAAGCCGTTTAAGACTCTCTATTGGATTGGCTCTTAGCTACTGCTCTAAGGCGGGTATTGACTCCCTTGCGAACCCGTTCACTCTTCCGCACGCCGCCTGCCATTTCATATTCGCGACTATCCTTACCAAACTTGAAGGCAACCCCAATTAGCATCCGCTCTGTCATCTCGTTTAGGGTTTTCTCCAGGGACTCAATCTCGGTTTGAGATGCGCTAATCGCCGCAAGCGCACTGTTATGAATATCGAGTTTGGCGCGAAGCTCGTCAATCGTGCGGATGTAGTCGTTCAGGGTAAAGCGATCGCCCAGATCCAAAGCAGGGTCGATCGCTTTCATTTTAGATGCCCGCAACTCGGCTCTTTCCAAGTCACGGGAGATACGTTGTTTACGACTTATCGTTCTTACTCCAATCTATTCAGTGTTGAAGTTAGAATGCCCATCCAGGCTAGCCTGTCATCTCAGTAAAACTTGTGAACTTTGTTGTTCTTGCAACCTTTAACTCAGTCAATTTGGGTGATTCTGCTGAAATCAGACCATCCAGCTCTTTCAAATTCATTGCTCTCAGCAGTTTTCATTAACATTTCCTATACTCCGTCAACCATAGCGATACGGTTGGTTGCCACAACGTTGTGCTTGTTAAGCATAGCAATTTGGTTGGTTATCGCAGTAGTTCGGCTGGTTATCACGGCAGTTTAATTGGCTGTCACAGCAATTCGGTTGATTATCATAGTAGGTCGGTTGGTTGTCACAGCATCTCATTGGTTATCATAGTAGGTCGGTTGGTTGTCACAGCGGTTTGGTTGGTTGTCAGACCTTGAGCGTATTTCTAACATTTTTTGAATACCACTACCTCACGATACTTTTACCTCAAGGCTGTTACGACCGCATTGGTTTCTCGTAACAGCTCTAGTGCTGCTGCGACGACGGTTTCTGGTGGAATATCTAAACACTCTAAATGATAAGGACAGGTGAAGGCATAGCAGGGGCTACACACGGTAGGGCGGCGCAGCAATCGGACGGGGGCATGACGAGGACACCACTGTGATTCGCGTTCAGTGCCAGCAAATAGGACGACCATTGGCGTTTGGGTTGCGTCGGCAAGGTGCATGGTAGAAGTATTATTTGTTAATATCAGTTGCGCTGCTGCTACTAAATCTGCTAATTCTAGCAAACTGGTTTTACCGATCAGATCAATTACACAGTTGCTCAATGCTTGAAGTAGTGGGAAAGCGCGATCGCGATCCTTCTCAACACCCGTCACAACCACTGACCATCCGGTAATCTCACTTAACCGTCGGGCTGCGACTGCAAAGCGATTGGGATCATAGTTACGAGACTGGCAGGTTGTCCAGGGATTTAGCAGGATGAATTGCTCAGGAAGTCTGAGGTTTGAGATTTGAGGTTTAAAGCTTGAGGTTTGAATGGTGAGATGGCGATCGCTCACCTTAAAGCCAACCGATTCAATTAATCTGAGGTTGCGCTCTACCTGATGGATTTCATCAGGAGCAGAGGCTAATTCGTGAGTCAGAAAACCCAATCCTTTTTCTTTGGATTCTCCTAACTGCAGGGGAAATCCCGCTAGATGAACGATGAGTGCTGCTGGGTGAGGACTTTGATTAAAACTGGTGAAAATGATAGCTGCGTCAAAGTGGCGATCGCTCAGCATTTCAATCAATTCCCACTCTCGCTCCGGGTCAAACGGCAGTCGCCCCAAATCTTGCCATAGTACCCGCCAGGGCAACACCTCATCTACCCAGGGCAACAGCGGTGCAGTGAGTGACCCAGATGGACTCGCCATTAGCGTTAGTTTTACCTCTGGTAAATTTTGCTTAATTGCCCGCAAAGCTGGACTAGTCATAATTACATCGCCAATGTTATCCAACCGCATCACCAAGAGATTGCGAACCTTTCTCCAATCCGCCGAAAGGGAGTTTTGAGTTTTGAGTTCTGGATGGTGAGTTTTGAGTTTTGCTCCCTCACTCTCCCACTCCCCCCACCTCCCCACCTCCCCACCTCCTCATTCCCTCGATTCTCTCAACTGCTGCCAGCACCTCGGAAGGGGTGATCGCCTGCATACAGCTATCCCACTGGTCAAAGGGGCATCCGCTATACCAGCAGCGCTGTTCGGTGAAGTTTTGAATGATTCGTTCTGGGCATTCGGGGTAGCCTTGCAAGTTGATGTGAGGAAAAGGCTGTCCGTAGCGACCGTGCCAGGATGGCCCAAATAAGGTAACTGTAGAAATATTCAAAGCTGCTGCGATGCGGGCTGGGCCAGTATCCGCCGCAATGACCAGATCGGCTTCTGCCATTACCGCTGCTAACTGCCGCAGGGAACCTCGTTGCCAGACTCGTGCTGTTCTGCCAATGCCTTCGACAACCTGTTCCGCCTGCTGCTGATCGGCACCTACCGGAACCAAAATTGTGCCCCCATAGCGCTGCTGCAATGCCTGCCCTAACTGCACAAAGTTTGAAGTTGACCACCGTTTGACGGACATTCCAGCATCAGGACAGAGAAGAATGAGTGGACGATAAGTCGCTCCTAATGACTGATGGGCTGACTCACGTTCTAATGGAGTGAGATGAATCAACGGTTGCTCAGGGCGAATGGTATCCGGAGTAATCAACCCCTCTTCCAGCAAGATAGAGAGGAAGCGATCGCCCACTCTCTGGTCATCTGGAGGATTGCGCCATAAGTTCGTAATAGTCCGTTTTGCGTCACTATTTTGAATTGCTTCAGCAATGCCATCGTAATTTGTATCTGAAACAATCAGATCAAAAGATCGGGGCTTCAATACCTGAGCAACTGCTTGACGAGCCTCTCCCTGCTTGACCTCAATCACCTGATCAATCTGTGGGTGATGCTGTAGTAGATGACTTCCGGGTACAAAAGTGAGTACCGTGAGCTTTGCCTGGGGATGAGAATTGGCGAGGGCGGTGATCGCAGGCAATGCAATTAGTACATCACCCAATCCTCCCAACAATTCAACAAACAAAATTTGATTAAACTCAGTAGGGTATGACATAGCTTTTTAATTAACGCGATTTTGATAATTCGTCATTTGTCGTTTGCCATTACACCGAACCAATGACCAATGACTACCTAAATCGATAACAACTGGGGTGCATCCTGACTGCGATCGACGATTGTGGTGGGTAACTCCTGGTGATAAACTCCCGATGGCAACAAACCACAACCGCCATAGCGAGACATGACTCGCAGTTGTGCTAACACATCTTCACCGCAGTGGTCGGGAGGGAGTTCTCGCCAAAAGCTGAAGCCGCCTACGCTTCGTAGCTTTGCAGTATTGTATAGAACGCAGCCGCCAATCCAGGCAACTTTGTATTTATATGTTTTTTGAGGTAAATAGGAAGACCCATTCGTGCAGTTAAGCCGCTGCTGGATGTGGTATAAGTTGGCGGCATTGTGTAACTTGTAGCGATCCCACTGAGGTGTGCCAGAGCGAATCACCTCTGGCTGAACGGGTTCTCGCCAAAATTCGATCGCCTGCTGATCGGGACGCACATCATCTAAAAAGCTCAGTCCAATCACCGCAGAACCGACAAATCCACACTGTTCCTCTTGTATTGCCTGTAGCAGATATTCCACAACATAGGGTTCTAAAATTAAGTCATTGTCCAGGAACAGTACATAAGATGCGGTTGCCTGTTCCAATAGGAAATGGCGCTGTTCGGCAATGCCTCGTCGTGGCAAATGTTTGTGAGTGATCACGGAATGTCCATGAGTTTGCAGCACCCGGATTGCAACTTTAACTTCACCTGTTGCTAGCGGATCTCCGTCTTCGGTCTGGTCAGAAATGATCACTCGAAAATCTCGGTAAGTTTGGGCACAGAGGCTAGTTAGAGTAACCGCTAATGCAGCAGCACGATGATAATTGGGGATAAGGACATCAATCGTTGACATTACACAACCTCCAATAGGGCTTGTGGCTGAGGAGTGGAAAAGTGAGTAGTGGAAGTAGCGATCGCCACCGTTGCTCCCGCGCAATATCCATGTCGTCCTTCTTGCAAAAGCTCTAAGGCCGCTTCAACTACCGTTTCCGGTTCCACTAATCGCAGACAGTGATAATGTCCTTCGGGGCAAATGCTTTTATAACAGATGCGACAGGGAACATCGTGAAACAGGACGCGATTGGGCACTTCCCAGGGGGTGTGCTGTGGGTTTGTTAAGGCATATAAATCAACGACAGGAGTTCCTACTGCGGCTGCAATGTGGACTGGTCCTGTGTTGTTAGAAATGAGTAAAGGAGCTATGTCTAGCAGGGCAGTGAGTTCTCCCAAATTTAGACAGCCGACAAGAGAGTGAGACGTTACACTCATATCCTGGCAAATCGAAGCGACTAACTCTTGTTCGGGTTCTGTTCCGGTAAAGATAACTGGAATGCCATACCGCTGCACAAGCTGATCGGCAACCACTGCAAAACGTTCAGGCGGGTAGCGGCGAGAAAGGGCGGTTGCACCAGGGTGAATCACAATCCAGGGATGTTCCAGGTTAATCCCCAATTCCTGTAATTGTCGCAGAACTCGAATTCGGGCTGTTTCTGGAACCTTTAAACTCATTCGCTGATCGGCAATTTCGCTGCCCACACTGGCTACTAGATCAAGCTGACGGCGAACTTCATGACGAGTAAACTGATCGGGTTCGGGATCTTTAATCCAGTTGGTGAGTAGCTGATAGGGATTTTCATGACAGTGGGCTAGCCGTAGGGGAATTCCTGCCATGTAGCAGAGAAACGCGGATGGCAGTGGGTTTTGGCTATAAACGGTGAAAATTACGGCTGCATCAAAGTTGGCTTGCCGCAGTCGCTCAATCATTTCATATTCAGGGCTGCTGTTTATACGAGGAGCTGTTGCCTTGAGCCAGGGTGAGTCGTAAATAATCAGATCATCCAGGTCTGGAATGAGTGGGGCAACCACACTTCCGGCTGAAGAAGTGAGTAAGGTGATGCGTCGAGTAGGCTGTGAGGCTTTTAGGGCACGCATGGCGGGTGTGGTCATAATCACGTCGCCAATGGTGTCTAGCCGGACGCAGAGAATGTTTTTGGCGTTATCCCAGGCGGTTTGTGTCATAGCTTTTCAGGTTTTGAATCTGTTGAATTAATTGAGTGGTGGAGCGATCGCTCACATAAGGCAAAATTCTAACGACCCCTCCTAACTCCTCAACCAACGAGGCTTCAGGTAGGGCTTCTCGTGTGTAGTCGCCTCCTTTGACAAAAACCTGTGGACGAACCATTTGAATCAGATTGCAGGGAGTCGTTTCATTGAAGGGGGCGATCGCATCTACACAATTCAGCGCCGCTAACACAGTCATGCGATCGGCTAAAGGATTGACGGGACGGGTGTTTCCCTTAAGCTGCTGTACACTTTCATCGGAGTTAACTCCAACAATTAACACATCTCCTAAAGCTTTAGCCTGATTGAGATAGGTGATATGTCCCCGATGCAAAATATCAAAACAGCCATTGGTAAAAACAATCCGCTGTCCAAGCTTGCGGTAATACTTAAGCTGTTGTTCCAATTGTCGTTTAGTCAGCAACAGTTTAGAAGAATCCTCATCACTACCCATCCACTCACTTTGACAAAATTCCAAACTACTCGAAGTCCCGCTTTTTAAGGGGGATTCAGGGGGATTTTCAAGGTTGAAGCACGCATCTCTGGTCTCTAAAGCACGCCCTGGGGAGCCAGGATAAACACTACTTATCTCATCAACTGATCGTCGTAATGCTTTAGCACTACAAGCGGTTGTCCCAGGCTGGGCTACAACGATCGCAGTCGCCACCGCCGCGAGATCAGCAGCCATTGGAGAGTCAGCACCCGCAGCGATCGCCAAAGCCAAAGCGCTAGTAAATGTGTCCCCTGCGCCAGAGGTTTGAGAGGAAGGAACGGGTTTGGCGTAAGTACGATGGGGAGAGCGATCGCGCTCAAAAACCAGGGCACCATCGCGATCTAAAGTGACTGCTGCAATTTTAGCTCCGGTTAGATCAAGGATCTTCTCACCATAGAGAAGAATTTGATCAATTCGATCTGCATGGGTTTCCAGCTTCTTCAAGTTTAAAAGGTGAGTAGCTTGACTGTAATTAGGCTTTACGGCTGTGACACCGATAGTTTGATATTGAGTGAGTTGTTTGGAATCTACAACAATAGTACGGGGCGATCGCCGCTGCAATTCTTCTAAAGCGTGAATCACATTTGGGGTCAGAATTCCATAACCGTAATCTGAAACAATTACAGCATCACAGATAGGAAATAGTTCAACCAGGCGATCGATGAGTGACGTTTCAAGCTCAGATGAAATCGGATGAGTGCTGCCCTGATCAAATCTCACTAATAAGTGAGAGGAAGCAGCAATGCGCTGTTTACTCAAAGTTTGGCGCGATCGTTCCTGAATCAGACAGGTTGTTGAAACGCCCTGCGAGTCTAGGGACTGTTTTAACAGGTCTGCTTCTGCATCTTCGCCAACAGCCGAGAGGAGTTTGACCTGACCTCCTAAACTGCTAACATTAAGAGCAGTGTTTGCGGCTCCCCCAGGGACGTTTAGCCGTTCAGTGATATTAACAACTGGGACGGGGGCTTCGGGGCAGAGGCGATCGTTATTGCCGTTGAGGTAACAGTCAAGTATAGCCTCACCGATGATCAGCACGTTGAGTCTTGAGAAACTGTTGATTAATGATGAGTCGGACATGGCTCTCAGGAGATGGGGCGATCGCATGGATAACGTTTGCGGCTTCAACCAAATTGTTGACCGTGTGGTGAGGCAGGCGTGAGCGAGACAGTTGCCATTCGGTTTCGTTGCCGTTGTCGATGAGAATAGTGCGACAGCCTACCCGCCGTCCCGCTTCAATGTCGTGCAGGATATCCCCAATCAGCCAGGATTGGGTCAGGTCAATCTGGTGTTCGCTGGCGGCACGATAGAGTAAGCCCGACTGAGGTTTGCGACAGTTGCAGTGAATGGCATAATCAGCAATACTGCCGTCAGGATGATGAGGACAGTAATAAAAACCAGTTAGGTGTACCATAACGGATTGAAATAACTCACGTAAACGTTGCTCAACCGCAATCAGTGCTGATTCGGGAAAATAACCTCGTGCCACGCCCGACTGATTTGTGATGATAAATAACTGGTAGCCAGTCACGTAGAGCGATCGCGCCGCTTCCAAAGCCCCCGCTGCTAGACGAATTTGCTCCGGATCAACGTTGTAAGGCACGTCCTCAACTAACGTCCCATCCTTGTCTAGAAAAATTGCTCTTTTACTCATCTATCCCTCATCATGTTCTTGGGAATGATATTGTTGAACATAAAACCAAAAACTTCACGTTTAACAATATCCGTTATTCTACGGCCAGGACGACTCCTGCATCGGCAACACCATCACTTCTGGAATTACCGTTTCTGCGGGTTGAGTCAGCAAAAAGCGGATAGTATTGGCAACGTGTTTAGGATCTTGCAGCTTCTCTAGAGGCGTATCTGGGAAGCGATCGAGGATGAATGGAGTTTGCATCCCGCCTGCGATAACAGCAGTCACTTTAACCTGGTGCGATCGCGCCTCAACGTGCAGCGCATGACTAAATCCAAGCAAACCCCATTTGCTAGCGTGATAGGCAGAAGCATTTGCCCAGACTCGTTTTGAAGCGGTTGAGGCAATGTTGACAATGTGTCCGCTTCCCCGTTGTTTCATCAGCGGTAAAACTAGTTTTGAGAGCAGGAATGGACCGCGCAGGTTTACGCTAATAACTCGATCCCAGTCTGCAATGGTTAGTTCTTCAATCGGTAAGGTGACATCGGTTCCGGCATTGTTGATTAGGATGTCAATCTTACCGCACTGGTCTATTACTTTTTGCACAACGGCTTCAGCCTGCTGATCTTGTGTAATGTCGAGGGGGAGGGCGATCGCCTCACAGCCTTTAGTTTGCAGCTCTTGGGCAACTTGCTCGGCTAAGTCAAATTGAATATCAGCAACAACAATGACTGCGCCTGCTTCCGCTAAAGTGTGACAAATTGAGGCTCCTAAACCGCGTCCGCCACCTGTTACGAGTGTCACTTTTCCGGTCAATGATTTCATTTGTTTCTCCTGTTGATCAGATTATTGATTGAATTATTTGGTCGATAGAGATGATTTCTCACCGATTCCTCTTTCCCGTTGACCTGATGCTTCAAATACACCCAGTTCCCAACTGCCCAACCGCTCAGTACTGTCTGACTCCTGAGGAGTTAATAGCTGAGCTTCAACCAGTTCACAGAGCAGGTGAATAACTAGAAGCTGCACTTCCTGAATTCGTTGAGTTTCGGTTGCAGGAACCACAATTGAAATATCTGCTTGCGATCGCAACTCTCCACCCTCTCCACCTAGTAGGGCAATCGAAGTGAGGTTAAGCCGCTGGGCTGCTTTAAAGGCAGCAATCACATTTTTAGAGCGACCGCTGGTGCTGATTCCAACTAACACATCATTGGGCTGGGCAAAGGTTTCCACCTGGCGGGCAAAGATATCTTCGTAATTAACATCATTTGACCATGCGGTGATGAATGCGCTGTCTGCGGTGAGTGCCATTGCAGGCAATCCGGCTCGGTGAGGACAACAGAACCGACCGACTAGCTCAGCCGCAAAGTGTTGAGCATCAGCCGCGCTGCCGCCATTGCCACAAATCAACAGTTTGCCGCCGCGTGAGAAACAGGTACTCATTGCCTGAGAAGCAGCCTGGATAGAAGGGCGAAGTAACCGCTGCGATCGCTCTACTGCCACCATTGCGGACTCAAAGGCACGGTCTAAAATGGCAAACGAGTCAACTTCTGTTGTAGCTTTGCCTTTTCCAAGCAGAACTTCTTCATAGAGGGCTGCAACGGCGCTGGTGACTTTTTGCCAGGTAAAATGCTCTTGCGCTCGGCGGGTTGCCTGTCGTCCAAACAGGCTCCGCAATTGAGAATTTTCTAGCAGGCGGGATAAGTGAGTGGCGATCGCCTCCGGGTCTTTAGGAGGAACCAGATATCCGGTTTCACCATCTTTAACGGTAAACTTGATGCCACCTACGTTTGAGCCGATTACCGGAGTTCCGCAAGCCATCGCTTCAATCGGTGTAATGCCAAATGGCTCGTACCAGGGTGTGGTGACAAATACATCGGCTGCACTGTAGTAATACTTCAAGACATCTCGACCGCGCCGTCCAACAAAGGTGAGTTGAGATTCTACGTCGAGTTCGTGGGCGATCGCCTGAAGCCGTCCAATTTCGGGCGTAGTTTGTGGATCAGGCGTTTCAGCTTCTCCCCCTACAATCAGCAATCTTGCCTTCAGGTGACGCTGTTTTAATAGCTGAGCAAATCCTCGAATCACAGTGTCTACGCCTTTACGCGGCACCATCCGCCCTAACTGTAGAATGAGCGATTCGTCTGGAGGCAACCCTACGTGAGACGCGCCCTCACTTTGTTAATCGCCCAAAACTCAGTA
>JAAUQZ010000164.1 GCA_012033355.1 Leptolyngbyaceae cyanobacterium RM1_406_9
AAAGAAATTATTGAAGCCCATAACGGACAGGTTTGGGTGGAAAGCGAACTTGGGCGAGGCAGCACCTTCTTTTGTTACGTTGCCCCAGGCCAGTACAAGTACCCAAAACCTTAGTCAACAGCCACTATCCTTCCGCAACGATTGACATTCTGCTAGTCGAGGACGATACCGCCTTTACCGAACTTTTGCGGGAGCAGTTTGGTCACACAAACTTACACATTGTTTCAACTGCATTTGCTGAACAGGCGCTAGAACTGATTCAACAACATCTGCCTCGTCTCATATTTCTCGACATTCTATTAGCCGGAGAAATGGATGGATGGGACTTTCTCATTACCCTCAAAGGCAACCGTCAGCTAGCATCTATTCCTGTCGTGGTGATTACCATAACCGAACCCAACACGAGAGGGTTAGTCTTCAACGGCGCTGAATATTTGCCTAAAACGGTTGCTCCTGAACTGTTGAAACAAGCTATCCAGCATCACTTACCGCACCTCGCTGGCAAAGTTTTGTTGATTGTAGATGATGATCCAAATTTTCGCCAGCAGGTGATTGATTCTCTCAAAACTGGAGCGGACGTGCAATTTGTCGAAGCTGCTAACGGCAGACAGGCGCTTGAGTGCATTCGCCATCAGTTGCCTGACCTGCTGATTCTTGACCTGCTGATGCCGCAGGTAGATGGATTTGAGGTGCTAAGACAACTGCGCTCAGACCGAAAGACACTGACACTGCCTGTACTGGTGATGACCGGGGCTGAGTTAACTTTGGCAGAGAAAGCTTATCTCAAACGCGGCTTGGCTACTCTGGTGAGCAAACAGTCTGTCGGCATGGAAGACTTGATTCAAATTGTTGAACAGACGTTAGGGGTTGTGGGAAGGCGGGAGTGAAGGGAATGGGGAATGGGGGTGACTACAGGGGTTTTGCCAGGTCTGGTATGCGTCCGCTGAGTCCGGTCATGAGCCGCAGGGCGAGCCATTTGAGGGGGCGAAGCGATCGCATTACCCGCAGCCCCAGTCGCCGACTGAACAACAGAGGCAACCAGTGGGTTGAGAAACAGCGATCGAGCAGGTCGGTGAAGCCTAGAATTGCTAGATTTTCTAGCCAGCGCCAGTGTTCATAGCGCTTTAGGACTTTTAATGTACCGATATCTTCGCCCTGCTGAAAGGCTTTTTGCAAAACCTGAGCCAGCGCAGCCGCGTCTCGAATGCCCATGTTTAAACCCTGTCCGCCAACGGGATGACAGCAGTGGGCTGCATCTCCAATTAGCGCCAGACGGGGAAGCGTATAGCGATCGCTATGCATCAACTGAACGGGGAACAAGAGGCGATCGCTCACCAGCGTCAGTCGCCCCAGTTGCCCCGCGTAGCGGCGGTCTAGCTCTGCCAAAAATTCGGTTTCGCTTAGTTCCATCAGGGCTTTTGCTTCGGCATGGGGAGCCGTCAGCACAATCTGACAGCGGTTGTCAGACAGCGGCAGAGTAGCAAACGGGCCGCTTTCCCAGAAGTGTTCACGGGCAATGTTGCCGTGCGATTTTTCAGGTTGAATGACTGCTGTAATGCACGATTGCCAATATTGCCAGCCGTGAGTGCCGATGCCTGCCTGCTGACGCATGGGCGATCGCGTTCCATCTGCCGCGACCAGTAGCCGCGTTTTGATAGATTGAATTTTTCCCTGCATCGAGACGGTCAACGTTACGCAGTCAGGCTGATAGCCTGCGGCTAAAACCTCAGCCGGACAAAGCCAGCTTACCTCTGCCTCAGTCAAACTCTCCTGCAAAGCTTGCAGCAAAACTCGATGTTCTGCCACGTAACCCAGCGCTTCAGTCCCCAGGTCTGTGGGCTGAAACTGCACCACTGCCGGATAGTCAGCATCAGCGAGATGAATTTGCTGAAAAGCGGTAATCTTTGGCAAGATCTTTGCCCAAATTCCTAATCCAGCAAAAATCCTGCTGGAGGTCAGTGTGACGTGATAGGCCCGTCGCCGCTCCAGTCCAGCAGTGCGAGGCTTTGCTTCAATCAAAGCGATTTTTAGCCCCGACTGCTTTAGGGCAGAGGCTAGGGTCAGTCCCACAATTCCTCCCCCTACGATCGCCACGTCGTAGTCTAACTGGAGGCGATCGGCTTTTCCGACCTGAACCTCAGATTTGGCAGAGGAATGATGATCCGTCGTAAGCAAGTTTTGGGGTGGAAGCTGATTTAACACCATAAGCAAGCCGTATCGGTCAAGCGAGAACGAAAAATAAGGATCTATGCCTTTTTATTCTGACGCGATCGCCCTCAGTAGTCTAGCTAGAGTCTAGCTGATGGGGAGGGCGGAGAAGCAGCAGCAAAGAACTTTCTAATTTCATCATCCCCAATTGTGATCATCCCCAATTTTGACTTGCTGTAAAACTCTGATAAACCTTCGCTTTCTTCCCAGCTTCTTCACCTTCAATTTTTAGATTTAAAGAGAATCAGTATGAGCTATTTATTCAATCTCAAGTTTCAAAGGCAGGGGTTATGTTGGGGATAGAAGGAATCAATCAACGTTTGCAAGCTGAAAATGAGCAGCTTCAGCAAGTCGAAAAAACGTTGCGTCAAAGCGAAACAAACTTACTGAACCTGATTGAAAGTACTCAAGATGCTATTTGGTCAATTGATTCAAGCTATACCCTCTTGACTTTAAATTTGGCATTTAAGCAACTGTTTTTACTTGCTTTTGAGGTAGAATCTGTTCCTGGAATGAATGCAGTAAAATCTCTGCCTGCTGAGCAACAACCTCTATGGATAGACTATTATGATCGTGCCCTGGGGGGCGATCGCTTCTACACAGAGCATTACTATTTTTTGAACGATATCTCTATTTATCTTGATATCTCTTTTAACCCAATCTTTAGTCAAAACGGACAGGTTACGGGCGTGGCTATTTTTAGTAAAGACATTACCAATCGCCAGTAACGTAGCGCTACGCGCTTATCTTAGAACAAGTATGGATATCAACATGGATATCAACGAGGAACTGAGATATTTTGAGGAGAAGAAGGAATCTGAAGCACAAATTCTGTTCCCTGACCAGGAGTCGAACGACATTCAAGACTGCCGCCATGCTTTTGCACGATAATCTGGTAGCTAATGGACAGTCCCAGACCCGTTCCTTTACCAACGGGCTTGGTAGTAAAGAAGGGATCAAATAGCCGCTCCCGAACGTTGGGAGCCATTCCGGCACCGTTGTCTCGAATGCGAATAGTGACGATACCCTGTGAATTTTGGTCTATGTTATCACCAGAACTCAGGGCCAGTTGAGTTGTTGGCTCAGACAGGGAAACTGGCCGTTTTGGCATTATTTCCGCTTCGGTTTCAAATAGGGTAGGGGTTACGGGTCGGGTCGGAATAAACTCAGTTTGAATGGTGATTATTCCAGGGGCAGGATGGTTTTCAAGGGCATCGATCGCATTACTCAAAATATTCATAAAGACCTGGTTGAGTTGTCCTGCGTAGCACTCGACAGGAGGCAACGCGCCATATTCTTTGACGATCTGAATGCCCGTACTACCGCCGCAGGACTTGAGCCGATTGTGTAGAATCAGCAGCGTACTGTCGATGCCTTCATGAATATTCACAGGCTTCATGGCTGCTTCGTCCAGGCGGGAGAAGTTGCGGAGAGACAGTACGATTTGGCGAATTCTGTCGGCTCCAAGCCGCATGGAGGCTAGCAGCTTGGGCAGGTCGTCAGCGACAAATTCAATATCAATTGCCTGAATTAACTCCTGAATTTCGGGGGTCGGGTCGGGATAGCACTGCTGATAAAGCTGAATCAAATGCAGCAGGTCTTTGGTGTAGTTATTGGCGTGAACCAGATTGCCTGTAATGAAATTGACAGGGTTATTGATTTCGTGGGCAATTCCTGCCACCATTTGCCCCAGGCTGGACATTTTCTCAGTTTGAATCAGTTGAGACTGGGTTTGCTGTAAGTTTTGCAGGGCTTCGGCTAGCTGTTTGGCTTGGGTTTCGGCGGCAAAGGCGGCGGCACGAGTTTTGGCGTAGAGTTCTGCTTGCTCAATGGCGATCGCCACTTGGTCTACAACGGCGTGCAGCAGTTCTACTTCACTGTCGCTCCAGGCATGGAGGCGGCTGTGGCTACAGACGATTGCGCCTAGCTGGTTAGACTGAGTTTCTAGCGGCACCAGCAGTTGGGCTACGATGCCAGAGCGGTTGAGTAACTCCTGCACGTCAGCATCTTGCTCAGGCTCCTGAGTGACAGCATCGATCCGAATCATCTGAAGATTCAGGATTTTTGCCGCCAGAGTAACCGTTTCTTCGGGCAAGCAGTCTCCTAGCATGCTGGGTAAACCAGATTCACAAGATTCGTGGGTGACCACTAGGCTGGGCTGATCGTCGTTCATCCAGCACCAGATGAAGTGGCAGCGATCGATTTGCAGCAGCGATCGCACCTCGCTCACCGTTGTCCCCAAAATTACATCCAGATTGAGCGATTCTCGAATCTGGCTAGCCAATCGAAACAGTAGCGCTTCTCGGCGGCTCATCAGTGCCTCTCGCGCCCAAATGCGGTCGATCGCCACTGCAATGCTGTTGGCAATCCAGCCGAGGGTGTTGAGGGTTGCCTCGCTCAGCGGCTGGCGACAAAACAGCGCCATTACACCGACCAGCCGATCTTCAACAATCAGCGGATATCCGGCAAAACTGACCAGTCCTTCGCGCTGTACCCAGTCCTTTGCGCCGATGCAGACATCATTTTGGACATCGTTTGTCTCATAGGGCTGACGGGTCTGAGCAATAAAACCAATGATCGAGATGCCAAGCGGAATGCGGCTGTAGAAGTCTTCGACGTGGGAATGCTGTCCGGCGATCGCCTGTAGCTCCAGCAGTTTTGCTTCAGCGCTGTAAGTCCAAATCCGAACGAAATTTGCATCAAGATACTGCACCGTTGTTTCAGCGCAGCGCTCCAAAATCTCGAATAGCGCTCCGCCTTGCGCCAGCAACACGCCCATCGTGGCAATGAATTCAGACAGATGCGATCGCTGCAATAAGTCTAGCTCTGACTGTTTGCGCGTCGTCACATCGCGAAAGTAAACGGACAGCCCTTCCTGATAGGGAAACGCCCGCACCTCAAACCACGTTCCCAAAGGCGGGTAGAATTCCTCAAAATGCACGGGCGTTTGCAGGGCGATTGCCCGCCGATATTCCTGCTCAAATACCGAGCCAACGGTTTCAGGAAACACCTCCCAGATGCAGCGGCCCAGCAACTCACTTTGAGTTTTGAACAGTGCTTTCTCAACCTGGGGATTCAGGTAGGTAAACCGCCAGCTATGGTCAAGGGTGAAAAAAGCATCCGTAATGCTTGCTAGCAGGCGGGCTAGTTTGCGCTTAGACCTGGTTTCACCTGTGTCAAGCTGAGTGCGATTGGCGATCGCCTCCTCCAGTTCTGCCGTCTTGCGCCGCAGTTCCAGTTGCGTGACGACCTGATCGCCCAGGGTTTGCAGTGCTTCCTGCTGTTCCAGGCTGAGCGATCGCGCCACCCAATCCATCACACACAGCGCCCCCAGACACAACCCTTCTGAGGTAATCAGCGGCACGCCTGCGTAAAAGCGAACGTGGGGATGGTCTACCACCAGCGGATGCAGCTTAAATCGCTGATCTGCCAACATATCCGGCACCATCAGCAAACTGGTTTGCTCAACCACGTGGGCACAAAATAATTGCTCTAGGCTGATGGGTAACTCTGTGCCAACCCTCGACTTTGACCAGAAACGATTATCTGCCACAAAATTAATCATGGCGATTGGCACCTGACAGGTTTGAGTAGCTAGACGGGCGATCGCATCAAACGTAGCCTCTGGTCCAGAATCTAGAATTCGATACTGAAGCAAGGCCGCAAGTCTGGCAGATTCATCAAGCAATCGTGCTGCCATCGGCTATAAAAGGTGATAACAAGGAACATAAATCGACTTTTTTAACCCTGCAAGCAAGGTTCACAGCCAGCATTCAATGATTTCAGCACCCCAAATCATCACTGAAGCAACAATTGAGACAGACTTTCCAGTGAAACCCAAATCAATCTGCAATCGAATAAAGTGAACAAAAATAACAGAAGGTAGAGCGTTTTTGTGAAAAATTGCCTCTTTGATAGGTATACAGGCTGTACCAAGTTTCCGACCCATAAGCTTAAGGAAAGTTAAATTTTTAGTACATAGGCTAACCGAGCTACCCAGTCTACTTCTGCCGCTGTAAAGGGCAAAGGATACGTCAAAGCTTCCCCTGCCTGCCTCTCTTGCTCTCTTCTACCCCTTCTCCGCCCCCCAATGTGGCATCTATCTGTTCCCAGGCAATTCCGACAGCTTCTAATCGGGTCAAAGCGTCTTGCCATCTTTGAAGCTTGTGTAATTGGACTCGTCTCAGGTTTGGCAGCCGTTCTGCTTAAGCAAGGAATTAGCTGGCTGGGCGGCTGGCAACTCAGCACCTCGACTCAATTTCCCTGGATGCTTCCTCTGATTGGGCTGGGAGGGGGGTGCTTGACGGGTTTATTAATTGAACGCTTAGCCCCAGAAGCCGCAGGCAGTGGAATTCCTCAGGTCAAAGCAGCCCTGGCAAACTTTCCCATTCCGCTTAACTTGCGAGTGGCGATCGTTAAGTTAGTCAGCGTTACCCTAGCGCTAGGTCAGGGTTAAGTCTGGGTCGCCAAGGCCCGACCGTGCAAATCGGCGCAGCACTGGCTGCCCAACTAAGCCAGTGGATTCCCACTTCACCGGAATATCGCAGGCAGCTTTTGGCAGCGGGAGCGGCGGCGGGCTTGGCAGCAGGCTTTAATGCCCCGATCGCTGGAGTGCTGTTTGTTGTAGAAGAGTTCTTACAGGATTTTTCTGGACTAACTCTAGGCACAGCTATTCTGGCTTCGTTTATTGGAGCAGTCGTCTCTCGACTTTTGGGCGGACAGGGACTCAGCCTAAACTCCGTGATGACAGACTCCCACGTGAGTTTTTCGCTGCAAGATATTCCCTTTTTTCTGATTTTGGGGTTGCTGGCAGGGCTGCTGGGCGCTTTATTTAGTCAGGGCATCTTTGTCGGACTGAACTTTTATCGCCGGACTCTGCGGTTAAGTTTGCCTTTAAAGGTCGGGTTGGCTGGGCTGGTCACGGGTCTGGTGGGAATGCTTCTACCGCCCGCCGTGCGAGACAACACGGGGCTACAAGATTTTTTGAGTACTGGGGAAGCGGGCTGGCAGGTGACGCTGCTTGTTTTTGGGGTGAAGTTTGTCCTGACGCTGGTTGCTTACGGCTCTGGCGCACCAGGAGGAATTTTTGCGCCGTCGCTGGTGTTGGGGTCAGCACTGGGCTATCTAGTCGGTTTCTCGGCTCAGGGGTTAGAAAATTTGGTCGGAGTTCCCCTAGGAATGCCCGCTGGCATTAGCCCTGCAACCACCTATGCGCTGGCAGGAATGGGTGCTTTTTTTAGCGCAATTACGCGAGGTCCAATCACAGCGATCGTCATCGTGTTTGAAATCACGACGGATTTTAATCTGGTGCTGCCGCTGATGATCGGTTCTGTGATTGCCTGCCTGATCGCCGATCGCCTGGCGGGGGGGTCACTCTATAACCGTCTACTCTCCTGGAATGGCATTCATCTAGAATCAGCGACGGCAAACACTGGACCCTGGGCTGACCTGACCGCAGCCACGCTGATGCAGCGACGGGTTGAAACATTATCTAGCCAGATGAAGCTGAATGAGGCCGTGCAGGCTTTTTCGCGATCGCACCATCGCGGCTTCCCGGTTGTGGATGACGGCAAGCTAGTGGGCATCGTCACCCAGAGCGACCTGGCAGACACTTCGCGCCGTCCGTCTGCCACTCAGGAGGCAACACTGGCAGAGATTATGACCCCTCAGCCCGTTACCGTTAGTCCAACTGATCCGCTGACTCATGTGCTTTATCTGTTGAATCGGTTTAAGCTCAGTCGCCTGCCTGTCACTGAAGGGCACAAGCTGGTTGGAATTATTACCCGTGCCGACATCATTCGGGCAGAATCTGACCAGCTTAATGGAAATAGGCAGTTTGGGCCACAGCCAGAGCCTTCCTACATGGTCTATCAGACGCGATCGCCCGCCACAGGCAAAGGTCGGCTCCTAGTGCCGCTGAGCAACCCCCAAACGGCTCCGCTGCTGCTCAAAATTGCGGCGACTATTGCCCGCGATCGCGACTACGAACTGGAATGTTTGCAGGTAATCACCGTGCCACGCAGCAGTTCCCCCGCAGAGACATCCGTGAGAACAACTACCAGCCGTCGTCTGCTGCGTCAAACCGAGCAACTGGGGCGAGACTGGCAAATCCCCATTCACACTCAAATTCGGGTTGCCCACGATGCAGCACAGGCGATGCTGGAAACGATTAAGGAACGACACATTGACCTGATTTTGATGGGTTGGAAGGGCACTACCGCTACGCCAGGGCGCGTCTTTGGCAGCGCGGTAGATACAATCGTGCGCCAAGCGGCCTGCGATGTGGTAGTGATTAAGCTCAGCAGAGCCGCAACCTTTGACCACTGGCTGGTGCCCATCGCGGGGGGACCAAACTCTCAAAAGGCTTTGCAGCTACTGCCAGCCCTGACGACGCTTAGCCCTTCCCCCACTGTCGAAATTTGTCAGGTATTTAATTCGATGGATTCTGCTGAGGAAAATGTGTTGCTTCAGCAGGCGGTCGAGCATCTGAGTAGCCAGGTGCATTATCCGGTGGTAGCTTGCCCCGCCTGGGGTCCTTCGGTTCCAGAGGCTATTCTAAATCTGGCGATAAGGGATGCTTGTGATGTGATTGTGCTGGGCGCAAGCCGTGAAGGGCTGTTGCAGCAGGCGATTAAGGGCAATATTCCAGAGGCGATCGCCCGCTATGGCGATCGCACGATCATTTTAGTTAGAGGGGCGATCGCAGCGCAGGGTTAAGGGGTTTGGGCAGAGGGAGGAGAGCGATGGGTTCATCTAATCTTCATCAGGTTAAACCGGAAACTTAAATCCTACGCGCTTAAATGGGAACCGGAGACGCAAGACAGCTAATTGTTGGTGAATACACCCAATTAGATGAACGAGTTGGATGAAATTAGTACGGAAACAAAAGCAAATTCCGTGAATCTATAGAACAAGCACCTCCGTACTAGTTCTGATGCTCAGGCGGAGACCCGTGCAGATCGCGATTAGCGAGTCCGTTGTTGAGTTAATTATCAAAACCTTTACCCGTTGAGTCAAAAGATAGTCGAAATTTCGTAGCTAGATCCACTCAGGTTGCGGCCCCGGCTCAATCTGATAGGACGGTGAAATAGCCTGCGATCGCTTCAGACCATCGCTTTTATCCTTCGATCGAGCCATTTGCATCAAACAATCTCTGTGTGTTCATAGGATGAAATTAATATGTATCAATTGAATCCGAATTCTAAGGCTCGTCCAATTCTCGTCGCAGTTTGCTGCACCTTTTCTTTAGGAATAGCGATAGGGGGCTTCCCGCTGAGAGCGATTGCCCAGGAATATATTCCCCCCAATGTCGGTTTACCAGGACGGCGAGAAGGCGGCGGCACTCGTGGCTGCTGGAACGAGCTAGCAGCGGCAAGTAGCACCCTGTCCTCCATAGAAGAGTTGCCGACGGCTCTAACCCCCGCCGAAAACTTTGGCTACACAACCTCAGAGCATCCCACTTTCTTCTTCTATATCCCTCAGCTTTACGCTGAAAAAGCAGTAGCAGCCGACTTTGTGCTGCTGGATGAGCAGGGCAACGAAGTCTACAGCACCACCTTTCAACCCCGCCATACCGCTAACGTCATCAGCGTCACGCTGTCCGCCGACAGCGCATCGGCTCTGGAACTTGGCAAATCCTACCAGTGGAGCTTTGGCTTGACCTGCAACCTGGATGATCGCTCTGGCGATCGCGTTATGGACGGCTGGATTCAGCGAATTCAGCCTAGCGCTGAACTGCAAACCGCTCTGACAAACGCCGCTCCAGCCCAGCTTCCTACCCTCTATGCCCAATCAGGGATTTGGTACGACGCACTCGCTAGTCTGGTGGCGCTTCGCACTACCCCTACGACTCCAGCTTTTACAACTCAGTGGTCCGCTCTACTCAACTCTGTTGGGCTTGGTCACATCGCTGAATCTGCCTTTGCTCAGTGCTGTACCACTGCTCAGACGGAGTAAACCGCCTGCTTGAATGTATGGGTGTCTAGCATCTACCCGCACCCCATGCCTCGCTACTGTCGAGACCGCCTAAACACCACTCAAGCCTAACTAACCGTCCTGAGAAGTAAAAGTCATGCATCGACCCTCTCTGCTTAAATGGTTTCCTGTTTCGCTGATGCTGTCGGTGGGAATATGGCTGGTTGCCCTGCCCACCGTAACCCTGGCGCAACAATACATCCCTCCCCAACGCGGCTTGCCAGGTCGCCGTGAAGGGGGAGGCACTCGTGGCGATTGCCTGAGCAGCAGCCAGCGCCTAACTGCCCTGATGCCTGGCACTAACTTTGGTAAAACCATTGCCGAGTATCCTACTTTTTTCTGGTACATTCCTGATGTACGACCGCAAGCAGCGGAGTTTGTGCTGTTGGATGAAAATGACAACGAGCTATATCGCACCCGTTTTCAGGTAACGGGAGATACGGGGGTGATCAGCCTGAGCTTGCCTGAAACTGCTGGAATGCCACCTCTGGAGGTTGGGAAAGACTATCGCTGGTATTTTTCACTGGTGTGTGATGATGTTGATCGATCGGGTGATCCCTATACCGAAGGCTGGATTCAGCGAGTTGAGCCGGATGCAGCCCTGATTGCTCGGTTGGAAACAGCCACCGCCCGCGATCGCCCCGCAGTCTACGCTGCCGCTGGGATTTGGTACGATGCCCTCGCCTCTCTCGCTGATTTGCGTCGCGCCAACCCGCAAAACGCCACTTTCACAAGAGAGTGGAGAACTTTACTGGGTTCAGTAGAGCTAGCCAACGTCGCAGATCAGCCGTTTGTCTCTTGCTGTGAGCAAGTCAGCATCTGGCCTCTCAGCAGTCATTTGGGCACCAGCCCGTAACGTCCACAATTCCTCATTCGGTTTCCTCCTATGTGCTGCGATCGCCCTCGACTTATTCGCATTGCGGCTTGTCTAGCAACATCAGGGCTATGGTTAAATAGCAGCTTACCGTCAGCCCTAGCGCAGCAGTACGTTCCACCGGATTTGGGATTGCCCGAACGTTTGGGTGATGGCGGTACGCGGTTAGGCAACTTTGCGCGACCACCTGGAGCCGATGCGCCTGCAATCGAGCTACCCCAGCTTGAACAGCAAAGATCTCCCGCTCAACCTGCACCTGGGCGCTATACCCCTCCCGCGTCGGGATTGCCCGGTCGGCGTGAGGCAGGCGGCACCCGCAGTGGTAGCTGCGTTAACAACCCGCAACCGGACGACTCACAACCGGACAACCCGCAAAATCTGGTTGCCCTGATGCCGCTGGACAACTATGGCGGAACCGTTACGGGCTACCCTACCCTGTTCTGGCAGGTTCCCTCGAATCAGGCAGCAGCCATAGAGCTAATTCTGTTTGATGAGGCAGACAACGAGATTTTACCGCACTCAATTACAAATCACAGGCGAAGCGGGAATCGTTAGCCTGACGCTACCTGCCCATGCTGGAATGCCACCGCTGGAAGTAGGTGAGCTATATCGCTGGTCTTTCTCCCTGATTTGTGACTCAGGCGATCGCTCAGCCGACGTTTATACCGAGGGCTGGATTCAGCGAGTTGAGCCTGCGCCCGATCTGGTTGCCCAACTTGAAGCAGCAGCAGAGAGCGATCGCCCCGCTATTTACGCCGCCGCTGGATTCTGGCACGATGCCCTGAGTGCGATCGCCGAGCAGCGCCGCGCTGACCCTGAAGATGCAGCTGCCAATGCCCGCTGGCGTAACTTGCTGGAATCAGTTGGGCTAGGTGCGATCGCTGACGAACCTCTAGACCATGCTGACTGACATTAGCTCATCGGCCATGTCAAAGTTAGCGTTGACCGACTGCACGTCGTCCAGGTCTTCTAGCGCATCCATCAGTTTGAGCAGCGATCGCGCCTGATCCGGGTCGGTCACTTCTACAGAATTTTGAGGAATCCAGCGCA
>JAAUQZ010000165.1 GCA_012033355.1 Leptolyngbyaceae cyanobacterium RM1_406_9
ACATTAGCGTTCAGGTCAAAGAAGGCGGCGCAACCGCTCAACGAGTGGGGCGATCGCCCCACTTTTGGGAATCGGATCTTGGCAAGCAAATGATTCTGCCCTTCAACCGGACGCACTTCAACCATGCCGTGCAGCCCATCTAGACAAATCGTGCGGCAATAAAAATCAGACGCGACTGCCTCTACTCCAGGAATGGCTCTAGGCAAGAGGAAACGCACCAGCGCCGACCAATGATAGGGCGGACTAAAGGGTAGCTTCAGCGTAATTTCGGCGGGTGTAGGTGCGTTTTCTGGATTTTCTGCAACATGAATTCGTCGCAGTTGGCGGGGCGATCGCTGGTAAGTTTTTGCATCACTTCGTTAAATCGTCGAATGCTCATAAACCCTGCCGCCATTGCCACATCGGTCATCGATAGGGAAGTTTCGTCAATCAACTGTTTGGCAAATAGGATTCGGCGAGTCTGCGCTACAGCTAGAGGGGATGCGCCCAGATGCTCCGTGAACAAGCGCCTGAGATGGCGATCGCCCACTCCCACTTGCTTCGCCAAATCCGCCACCTTGCCATCATCCAATGCGCCTTCCGCAATTAGATTAAGCGCCCGTGAAACGACAGCCCCCTCAACTTGAGCAAACAGACCAGGAGAAATTTCTGGACGACAGCGCAAACAAGGGCGAAACCCCTTTTCATGAGCCGCCGCTGCACAGGGCAAAAAGATACAGTTTTCTCGCTTTGGCGTTGGAGCCGGACAAATCGGTCGGCAGTAGATCTTAGTCGTCAAAACTGCGGTAAAAAACCGCCCATCAAAACGGCGATCGCGGGCTTGTAACGCTCGATAGCAGGTTTCATGATCAAGTTTCATGGGCACAGCATAGATCTGCCTCACGGGAAAATCTAGCCGTTTTCGGACATGGACACTACAAATAGCAAATGATAGTGACTTGTCTATGTAGATTTGATGAAAATTGCGTACCTAAATTGTAAAAACTCGTACTAAAGGGAACTCGTGCTACACCCGTCAGGTCAACTTAGCAAAACCGGGAACTGATTGGAGCGAGGCAGTTGAGCCGATCGTCGGTCATCAGTTCTTGTCCATTCACCGTAATTACCTCAGCCTTCATGAATACAAACAAAAAGGATATAACCAGCAAGAAATCAGCTTTCTTCTGGAAAAAGGGTGCGATCGCTTTAATGGCTTCAACGTTAATCTTGGGCAGCTATTCTCAGGTTTTGGCAAACCCCGCACCGCTGCAAATCAGTCAGCGTCAGCAAGACTGGGACAGCGTTCTAAGATTTGCAAGACTGGTAAATGCGCGTCAGGAAGTTACGTCTTTAGTCTTACAGCTAGACGTTTTAGAAAAGCCTGAAACGAGCTACGCAAACGCCGTCTACCAGATTTTTGCACGACAAGACGGGCGCTGGAGACTAATCTACAGCAGCACGGGCGCTCGTCTGATTACCAACAGTCGGGGACGGGTAACGCTAGAGCCAGAAGTGGTCTCGCTGAATGACTTGAGGGACGCGCTGGACGATGATGACCTAGATGACTTAGAACTGCGGGCAGTGGCTCAACTGCGCTATGACGTGCGCGGTGGACAGCGTAATCAGCAGGTGACATGGGAACAGGTGCAAAATTATCGGGCGATCGCTCAAACCACCACCACCCAAATCGCCAGCAGCCAAACTAGCAGCACCCAGGTGACGAGCAGTCAGACGACTTCTCAAACTAGTACTCAAATCAGCACTCAGTCCAGCACCACTCAGCCCTCAGTTCCCGTTACTGTACAGGGTGCAGGACAGCCAAACAACACGTTAAATCCACTGCGAGGACACTTTAGCCTAGCAGTGTTGCAGTCCCAGCCAACCCTGGATAACGTCATCGTTCGCGTTTCGCTTAAGGCTCAGCGCCCCAACGCATTCCTGCAAGAGCGATTTGTGGGTGATTTTCGCTATCGGGTCAATCAGCGGACACGGTTTATTCGAGGACTCAATCCGGGCGATCGCGTCGTCGTGCGCCTGTTTACCCCCCAAAACGTCCTGATTGGCTACAGCGAGTTTGAGCTACTGGATGACAACGCCGCTGTCAATCTGATTTTGCCTAGCCAGAGCAGTTCCTACGGCATTGTTCGCACGGTTTACGGCATTGACAGCGACGAAAACGGGGTGATTGACGCGAATCGCAACACGTACAGCTACTTTACTCAGGTGAGTGGCTCAAGCTACCGCGATAGCCGCGTCACTTTCCTCAGCGACACTCGAAACATCAACACGAGCCTGTTTCAAACCCAGAGCATCTCTACTTCTAGCAGTGCTGTCTACAGCAGTTCCTTTGAAAGCGGTATTTTCTCTCTGGTCGGTCGTACCATTCCCTGCTTTATTTCTGGGCTGGCTCCTGCCCTGACTGCCGCTCCTGGTGAAGTCGTCGAAATTACTAGCATCAGCAGTAGCAGCATCTCTACCTACGAGGTCAGCCAATTGATCCTGGTTTATCAGGAAGTCGGCTTTACAGAAGGCACCATATCAGCATCGATGACTACGATGACGATGACGACGATGACGATGACGATGACGACGATGACGATGACGATGACGATGACGATGATGACGATGATGACGATGATGACGATGACGATGATTCTCGTCGCTCTCGCCGTCGCAATTGCAACCAGGGCATCGGCAACGGACCCGAAGGATGCGATCCTGGCAACTCCCGTCCTCGCGGTGGCAGCAATGACGAAACCGGACGCACTCCCAATGGAAATAGACAGCGTTAACAGGACTTACGCAAGTAGGACGGATCAGCGATCGCCAATCAACCGCAGGCAAGAGGCTTAGCTCGACTTTATCCATTTGAAATTAAGTCCATCCTTGACGCGGCCTAGATACGCTCAGGCTCTAGGACTCTTCAGATGTCAGTGATACCCTATGACATCTGAAAAGTCAGGAGCATATTCTGAAATGCCAGAACTACCAGTGACAAAGGGTTCTAGAATTTGGATAAAGTCGAGCTTAGACCTGTCCCCTACGAAAAATACCGCAGATCTCTCTAAAATCTGTGATCGACTTGGATCAGCGGGACTGAGAAAATCTACGGTAAGGAGTTAGAGATGTTCGCCTGATGAAATATGAGAAACGATTCCGTAGGAATACATAAAATATCACATACTCCTTTAGGGGGATGCCAACTTTTCTCCGTGAGTTTACCGGACTTTTATAAGTCCTTAAAGCGGTCGATAAACTCGATAGTTGATCTGGGGGAAGATGTTGTCGATTTTTTCAACTTTTTCTAGCCAGCCAGAGTCAATTTTTTCTTGAAGAATGTCGTCGCGCAGCTTGTTGAAGCGCATCAGGTGCGATCGCGTTCGACGTATCGCATAGGGCACCATCGTTCCGGTACGCATAATAAATGCCCAGTCAGAAGATTGTGCCAACAGCACTTCCCTAGCAGCTTGGTTGAGCGCCCGCCACTCTAGCTCATCAACAGGTTCCCGCCGAGACAGGTCAATCATCCGCTCTGCCGCTTTGTGCAAATGAGGATAGATCCAGGCGTTAGTTTCATTCAGCCAATACTCGTGGAAGCCGCGAAACCCCCAGCTTGACTGCGAAGGACGGCAAACCTGCTGGGTTGGGTGCATTCGCAGGTAATCTGCCAAGTGCGTCATCTCGAAGGTGCCCTGGTCATACCACGCTTTGCGGAAGAGGTAGTCGATGAACCAGGGCCCTTCATACCACCAGTGCCCAAACAGTTCCGCATCATAGGGTGAAACAATGATGGGCGGGCGCTGCATAATCCCGTAAAGGTGTTCGACCTGCCGTTCGCGATTAAAGACAAAGTTTCCGGCGTGTTCTGCGGCTTTTTCTCGCGCCCAGTAGGGGTCATACCAGGTCTTATCGCCCAACCCTAAGCCTTTGCCTGTAATTTTGTGATATTTGATGCCCGTGTTCTTGCGTTGACCGTTGGGCATGATGTAAGGCTTAATGTACTCATATTCGGCATCCCAGCCCAAATCTCGGTAAAATTCTCGATATTCGGGTGCGCCAGGATAGCCAACCTCCGAAGACCACACCTGTTGAGAGGACTCGTGGTCACGCCCAAAGGCGGCAACGCCAGTCTCAGTAAAGATGGGTGCATAGGTGCCAAATCGAGGGCGAGGACGGGCATAGAGAATTCCGTGTCCGTCCGTCAGGAAGTAGCGCAAGTTTGCATCAGCGAGCATTCGCTCTAGCCCTTCGTAGTAAGCGCATTCGGGTAGCCAGATGCCTTTTGGCGGACGACCAAAGTTCTGTTCGTAGTGTTCGCAGGCAACCTCAATCTGGGACCAAACGGCCTGCGGATACATTTTCATCAGGGGCAAATAGCCATGAGTTGCCCCACAGGTGATAATCTCCAGATTATTGCTATCTAAATACTGTTTGAAAGCAGTAACGAGGTCATGGTCGTAACGCTCCCAAACCTCTCGTACCTTGTTAAACTCACTGGCATAATGTTCTGCTAGATAGCGAAGATGCCCATTGTGGACATTGCGCTCAACCTCCATCTCTGCCAGTTCTTCCAGTTGGGTAAGATGCGCGTCATAACGTTCTTGCAGCAAAGGATCGCGAAGCATGGAAACCAGTGGCGGAGTCATGCTCATGGTCATTTTGAAATCGACTCCGTCTCGTTTGAGTCCTTCAAAAGCCAGCAGTAAGGGAACGTAGGTTTCGGTAATGGCTTCAAATAGCCATTCTTCCTCTAAAACATAATCACTTTCGGGATGGCGGACAAAAGGCAGATGGGCGTGGAGAACAAGGGCAAGATATCCAATACTCATAGGGCTGAAGGATACGGGATGACAAGCTGGAGACGGAATTAGGCAAGCTGGCCGGGTTGAGCCGTTGCCAAGATTGTAGAGCAAAAGATAAGCAAAACGATTGATAGATTGGATCAGTTATGACACAGCAGAATCTTCTAGAACTGGCAAAGCAGGGCGATCCCCAGGCGATCGCCACCTTGATGAATCGCTCTCTCCAGCCGAAAGGAATGACGGCCTCGGTGGATGTGCGGGGCGATCGCTTGCAGGTCTTGCTGGAGTCTGCTCAAATTCCGAATCGACAGGGCATGGTCGCGTTTGTTCGCAATGGAATTACGACGCTCGGACTCAAATCTATCCAATCGATTGAAATCATCAGTCGGCAAGTGGGCAACAGTTCCCCTGCCTGGACTGAGGAAATTTTTCTCAAGCCTCTGACTCCTCCGGTTTCACCTCCGGCTACACCTGATTTAGAGGTTGCTGTCCCTACGGCTTCGGTTCAACCCCCACCGCGACGACCTGCGCCCGCCCCCCCCGCCCCCCCGTCGTCCGGTGCCCCCAGCGGAGCCTGTTCCTCCTGTGGTAACGGCTGACCGCGCTGGCAATGGCGCAACTCCGGTTGAACCTGTTTCGGTAGTTGAACCTGCGGTTGTAGAAGATTTGGCGGATTTAGAGGAATCGTCACTCGTGAATCAGCCTGCTGTAATGGGGGAAGAGACAGTGGCTCCCGATCCGGTTATTTATTCGGGGGGAACTGGCGATCGCCCGGATCACCAGCCCGCTACCCCTGTAGCCGAGCCGATGGTCGATGAAGCTGACTTTATCCCGGACGAATCGCTGGAATATGTTGCCTATGAAGATCAGTCCGCTCCACCCATTGACCCCGTTGAAGCTGATGTCAACCACCCAGAACCGTTGACATGGACAGATGCAGATGGGGTGGAACACGCCGTAGCACCAGAGCCAGAACGTCGGGTGAGGACGGGGCGATCGCCCTGGTTCTACCTGATTTTGCTCATCGTAGCAGGCTGGATTGCGGCAATTGTCGGCTTTTCGATCTGGTATTCCCGTCAGGAGGCTGCTTTAGAACCTTCTGCCTCAGAGGTTGCACCTGATCCAGCGACCGAACTAGATGCTGGGGAAGACGAGACGGAGGAGCCAATTTCAGAAAACCCGCTAGAGGATGCAGCCAGCCGCGCAGAACAGGCAGAAACCCTGGCAGAAACCGCTCGCTCTGCGGATGATTGGGGTCTAGTTGTCAGCCAGTGGGAGCAGGCGATCGCCCTCCTGCAATCAGTACCCGCCGACAGCCCAGACTATGCCGCCGCCCAACAACGCCTGACCGCCTACGAGCAAAGCCTGACCGCCGCTCAGCAGCAGGCTGCGAACGTTCCTGCTGACACCAACGCCCTACCGCCTACCTCAAGCGTCACCGTTTCCAACCAGGTAACTTGCCGGGAGGTTGAGTCTACCCCAGAGTCCAACCCTGTTGAGTTAACCAACGTGCAGTTTGATCCTGAAGCGTCTGAAAATGGCGGTAATTTTGTAGTTGGATGCATCACGAATCACAGCGACCAGACCGTTAGCGACGTGTCAGTTTCCTATCGAGGTGGCTCTGCCGAAAATCCTAACCTGTTTCAAGGAGGCTACAGCAGCCTCGGCATTTCTGCCCTAGAGCCAGGAGAGACAGTGCCCTTTAGAAGCTCATTCACAATTAATCCAGAGGTTACAACAGTTAATGTTGAGGAAGTTTTTTGGACACCAGAAGGAGCGTCAGAACCTCAACAAATCGAGGCTCCTCTAACCCTGGAGCGTCCAACTCGCTCAGAAGGTCGTCCTGCTAGCTCACCCGCTAGCCCCACCCGACCTGGAGCCAATTCTCCTAGCCCACCCGCAAGTCCCACAAACTCAGAGGCAAATCCGACAAGCCCAGGCGCAAGTCCGGCTAACCGTAACTAAAATGGTTCTGAGTCCCTACTAGGCTCTACCCGTCATGAGATATTTTGAACTTGAACCCCCTTTGACCCAGCGGACTCTTCGTCGGTCATGACCCAATCCAGTCTTGTCGAACTTGCCCAGCAGGGTGATCCTGGGGCGATCGCCGCCTTGCTCAACCAAGCCTTGCAGCCCAGAGGGGTGATGGCAAAGGTTTTGTTGATGGATAGCTGTCTGCAAATCTTGCTCTCCTCCAACCGTCCGCTTGCCCAGCAGACTTTTGTTTCCTTCCTCAACCGACAGATCAGCAGCTATCGAGCAAAACCCATTCAGTTGGTCAAAGTTTACGGACAGGTTATCGGGGAAGACGTACCCGCCTGGTATGAAGAATTTGTTCCAACCTTTGACGATTCAGTAGAGCCAGAGCCAATAGAGTTAGCAAAACCTCGTCCTGAAACAAATGATTTTTTGGCAACGCTCAGGACGTTTCAGTTCTCAGCCGTTTTCCCCTATCGGGATGTGCTTAGCCTGGGGCTATACCAAAACCATCTCGTTAAAATTCTGCTGTTTTTTGGCTTGTTTCCTCTGGTTGTAGATTTGATTACGCCAGACAAAGATAGTGTCCAACAGACTGCCTGGATGCTGGGAATCTACTATGCCTCAATTTGGGGCGTAGTGCTATACAACCTGATTAAACCCCCCCAATTCTCCTGGCGCGATACGCTGAAATGCGTGCTGTTTACTGCCTTTATTGGCATTCCGATGCTGCTGTTTTTTCAGCAGGTGCCGCCGTTTAACGCCTTCTATGCGGTCATTGGAGCGGGTATGGTTCCCCGGATGATTGGCTTTGTGCTGGGCGTTGGGGTATTAGAAGAGCTTTGCAAAGCGCTGCCGATTTACCTGTTTTTGCTGCGTCCAGGAAAGCTGCAAGACCCGCTTACCTCGGCATTTTATGGCGCAACTTCAGGCTTGGGGTTTGCGATGGCGGAGGGGGCTACCTACTCCCTGCTCTACCGCTTTAGCCTGACCAGAGGAGATCTAGACTTTGGCTCCTATGTGATTGCCAATACGATTCGCTTTGTTTCCTTGCCGCTATTTCATGCCATTCTAGCGGGAATGGTCGGCTATTTTATGGGACTAGCGGCAATTAACCCTTCCCGGCGCGGTGCAATCATTTTCATTGGTGTGGCGATCGCCGCTCTCCTTCACGGCTTTTACAACACCTTCGCAGGCAACGTTCTAGGACTCCTCATCATTGGCTTTTCTATTCTGCTATTTGTCACTTACATTCGCCGCAGCAAACAAATGGTAGAAGAAATGCAGAAGGCAGAAATGGGCTACCGAGGAATAAAAATAGAGCGATGAGGTAGCATACTCTATTCGTACAGGTCAGGACAAAAAAGGATTAGCCTCACAACTCACGGAGCTTCATGTTCCACCTGGGGGTTTGATTTGTGACCCTGAAAGCGAATGCCCAGGAAAACATCATAGACGAAACTGCGAAAGTCCTTGCCCTGAAGCAGCCCTAGCGACTGATGGCAGCCCTTTTCATCAAGCAGGGGCTGAGTTGCACGATAAGCAGGCTGATAGTTGTACCAGGGAATTGAAGGCCAGAGATGGTGAATGAGATGATAGTTTTGCCCCATAATTAGCAGGTTGAGAATTGGGCTGGGGTAGACTCTGGCGTTTTTCCAGCGATCGCGCTCTTGAAACGGACGATGAGGCAAATAATCAAAAAACAGACCCAATGCCAGCCCGACTACCATCGCTGGAGAAAACCAAAAATTGAGAATGTAGCCCAAAAAGTGGTGTTGAACAGAAATATAAACAATGGAAATGACGATCAAACGCGCCAGAAACCACTCCAATAGTTCATACTTACGCCAGAGCTTACGCTTAAAGAAGAAAATTTCGTGATAAAAGAATCGCGCCGCAATCAGCCACAGCGGACCGCCCGTTGAAACAAAGTGGTCTGGATCATTATCAGGATCGTTCACATTCGCGTGATGCTGCATATGAACTCGCGTAAACACAGGGAAGGAAAATCCTAACATTAGGGCGCTACCATGCCCTAAAGCGGCATTGACGATGCGATCGCGATGGGCCACATGATGTGAGGCATCGTGAATCACCGTTCCTACCATGTGTAGCGCAATTACGTTAATTACAAAACAGCACCAGTCTACCCAATGCCATCGCCAGTATCCCAAAGTTGAAATGACCACCAACGCAACCGCAGCCAGAAACATTAGCAGTGTTGGATTAAAATCACCTGGCGCACCTAGCAGTTCTTTAGGCACTGTCAGGGGCTTTTCTGCCTCCGACATCGTACTCTCACTCCTTACAACTGTCCTTAATCCTATTTCTACGTCTATACCCTGTAAATTCAAGGCTATTCGCTTTAAGAATCTATCATCTTTACATTCCGTTAGATCCCTCTAATAAGCGAATTAAAAGCTATAGGAGCGTAGCGCTTTGTTAGGACTATTAAAATTTTTGCGAGGGCGATCGCGACTTTCAGAAGAATCTTGAGAAACGACAGGCATCCCCTTCTAGCATCGCCTGAGGCTGGAGAGACAAACTGCAACCCCCTTCTACAGCCTATCTTTTAACAGATAGACTTGCATCTTGCCTTTGCCCTTGACCTCTAAAATGCCGCGCTCCTCAAACAAAAACTTGTCTTGCAATCGCTCATAGACGAATTTTGTCACCTGAATGCAGCCAGGTAGCCCTTGCGACTCCATACGGCTAGCAACATTTACTGTGTCGCCCCAGAGGTCATAGATAAATTTTTTCCTGCCAATCACACCCGCTACAACGGGGCCCGTGTTGATTCCAATGCGAATGCGGAAGGGCTGATTTTGCTGGGTTTTGAATTGAGCGATCGCCTCTTGCATAGCCAGCGCCATATTCGCGATCGCCTCTACATGGTCTACCCGCTCCGTCGGCAAGCCGCCCACCACCATGTAGGCATCTCCAATCGTTTTGATTTTTTCCAGGTCATGCTGCTCTGCGAGTTGGTCAAAGGCTGAAAAAATTTGATTGAGCAGCGTCACCAGTTCACGCGGCGGGATTCCGGCTGAGATTTGGGTGAAGCCAACAATATCAGCAAATAGAACCGTTGCTTCAGCAAAACTTTCTGCGATGGTGCGGTGGTCTTGTTTAAGCTGCTGGGCGATCGCCTCTGGCAAAATGTTGAGCAGTAGCCGCTCAGATTTTTCCTGTTCAGCCTCTAGCTCTCGCCGAGTGCGAAACTCCGCCTTTTGCAACCGTTCATACAGAAAAACAGATAAATTGCAGATGCCGCAAAACCAGAGTAAATAAAGGACTTGAATTGGCTCCCAAAGGGGCTGATCGCCTTTGGGGTAAAGACTCAAAATCGTGTTTACGCCGAAATGGTAGGTCAGCAAGCCGACTTGGGATGCCAGGTGTAGATACCAGCGAACGGGCACCAGAGCCGCCTGAGTCAAAAATACCAGCGTCCAGGAAAATAGCCCTGGAAAGGCAAATCCGTTGAGGGTGGCCCAAACCTGTTCGACTAGCGTGATCGACCAGGAACTTCCTAAAAAGATTAGCCCCAGGCGATGTTTGCCTTTGGGCGATCGCACTCCAACCAAACAGGCCACCAGTCCTGCTTCGGCAACACTCGCCATCAGCAGCCAACCTGGATTCCAGGCTTTAATCTGAGCAGCCGTCAACCCCAGTTCCAGCAAGATAAACGTGAGATATGCGGCAACAGCAAGCTGCAACCCTAGCTGTAGCCGCTGTTGCAAAAACCGTTTCCGCCATGCTCTGTAAGCCGGATCAGAAGACTGTTCCCGGCTGAACTGATCGAGCCATGTTCTGAGTCCAGCCAGTTTTGCTTTGCTGATCACCAGATCGTATGTAGCGTGGAGTGTGTTCAAACTTTTGTGTAAATGCAGGTATTTTGCCTGCGTTTACACGAAAATCAAACCAGTCTTTAGCGTCAGGGGGAAGCCAGGAGAAGAGGGTGGCGATCGCCATCTCTATTTCCCACCATTCAAGCTGTCTCAAATATATCGTTAGAGGGGGTCAGACCCACCGTTTCAAGCAAATTTGTACCCATTCGCCGAGAAGTAGCTCTGAACCAGGGGTTGAGCCTAACTCGTAACGCAGGAAACATTTGCTACTTTTCAAACGCCTTCAGCCGGGAAAAGGCATTTACTGTGGCTTTAAGCATCTTCTAAAGGTTTGAGATTTAGGTTGCGCTGTAGCTCTGCCAATTCGTCCCGGTGAGCCGTTACGGTCAGCACTTGGAGCGACTCTCGTTCCTTAGCAATCCGTAGAGAAACCTGCTCAGGGCGAGCAGATTTACGCCAATAGAAGATGCCCGCGATCGGTGAAAGCACCGCTATTCCCGGTAAAAACTTTGCCCAATCAGGAAATAGCAGCGCCAGAACCAGCGCCAGACAGAGAAACCCGATTGCCGCCAACAGTGTTAGAAAAACCGCCAGAAATACGCTAGGCCGCACAAACCCTTCAAACGTCACCTGGTTTTCAGCCGCATCTACTGCTGCAATACGATAGGCCCGCTGGGTGAAGTAAGTCTGTAGCTGCTCTAGCAACGACTCTTCGGGCTGTTCTGTCACCAGTTTGACGACCTGAATTCGATCTTTCGTCGAAGCGCGAATAAAGAAAAACAGCCCGACGGAGAGCAACAGCGTCAATAAAACGGTCGAAGAGAGGACGGGAATATGCATCGGCGACAAATCCGTGACCAAACAGGCACAGATATCATCCTATCTCTACTTTACGCAACTTTACGAAGCATTCGCTGAATTCACGTTCGTCTCAGCAGTCAAAAACGCCTTAATTAAGCGCGTAGCGCCATAATAGACTTGCAGTCCTAAAAGGCGTGGTTGAAAGAATCTTCATGCTTCAGATTCGGCGTGTTTCTCTGGGCATTGCTTTGCTGCTGTTGGGTTGCGCTGGCAGTCTACCCCCCGCTCTGGCATTGCCTCCAGCAGAAGATATCCCCGAAGAGGTTTTGCGGACGGAGATTATTACCGAGGCGCGATCGCCCGTTGATGGAACTCCGCTCACGGCGGCTGAATACGCCGAGCTACAGGCAGCGCTTGAAGCAGGCCCCGACACTCGCCCTCAGCTTTCACCCCAAGTTGAGAATATTATTACGTTGCTATACATCCGCAGAGCCATTCGCAGCGTTTTTCCATTCTTGCTCAACTAAGGAACGTGAATTAATTAAACTGCCTAATTCCTCTGCTGTACGGGCTTGGCAGTGCCAAGCCCCTAACCGAAATACCGCACTTTATTAAATTCATGCTCCTAAGGGATCTGCGTTTATTTTAAGATCCCAATTTTGAGGGCGGCTCAGCCGCCCCTCAAAAAATT
>JAAUQZ010000166.1 GCA_012033355.1 Leptolyngbyaceae cyanobacterium RM1_406_9
ATCCCCAACCCCTTCTCCCAAAAAGGGAGAAGGGGAGCCGGATTGAAGTCCCTCTCCCGCTTTGGGAGAGGGATTTAGGGTGAGGGCTACAAAAGTGGGATGCACCCGTTCCTAAATGATTTGTGAAAGTGTCCACTCGGAGGGCGGACATTTTCACAAATCGTCTTTTTCACCAATCAAATAGGATTGCTATATTAGAGGAAATGTTTGATTTATGTATATCTTGTATAGACTTTAATAAAACAGCCAAAAGCTTCACTCAAGGCTCTATTTTTTTACCTAAAAAGATATAGAACACGGTTAAGCTTTATGCTTTATTAGAAAACATCAATAGAGTGAAATGGAGAAATTTTTATGACTACAACACTCATCGAGATACCTGGTTTTCATCTCGATCAACAAGTGAGCTTTATAGATGGGCAAGGGATCGTGCGGAGATACAAATTTTATTTGAGGCATCATCAGAGTCTTATCTGGAAATCTATTCATCTCTGGTTAGTGGTACACAGTTGAGCAAAGTTAACTGCAAATCACTCCGTGTGAATGAAGCAGCCTAATCACTATCTCAGCAGCTTAGAGATTTTTGGCGTGAAATGTCTGTCAACCTGAGCAAAGAGTTGAAGCTCTTGATTTAGAGTTGAGTGCGATCGCCATAACTGCAACCTATAGAGCGTATGGTTTTGAACATCAGCAGTCTATTTCAGCAATACATTTGTTGTTTAAATAGACTATGATGGAACTATAAATACTGACGAGAATCCCTACAAGGTCACATTAAAACAAAGGGCAAACTTCAGCAAATAAAAAACAAAATAGGAGTAAAGTCATGGTTATACGCTACAACCCCGCACTCCGCGAAGAACCTCGAAACCAGCCGACGAAAATTGCTCCTCTGATTCCAAGAGAATCTCTGCTGAGTTGGTTGGAAAGCACGGGTAGGTTTCGAGCCAACGAAGATGATGAACCCCCAGATCACAGAACTTCAGAAGATCTAGATGACATTCTAGAGCCAGAAATTTTCTCTCCAGCAGCAGAAGAAGAGGAGTAGTTATGCCGACTAACTGATAAAGCTTGTGAAAGTTTTATCAAAATATTATCGAAAGCTTGCTAAGAGTTTGAATTGAGGAAAGGTCATGTCAAAACAAAGAAAAAGTAACAAAGAAGCTAAAAAACCAAAAGCAGCGTCTGATGAAAACCAAAACCAAAAGAAAAACCCAAAGAGACATGATGGCAACGCATCTGGGCTATTTGATGGTTTAAGGTAGTTTTCCTAAATTTGTTTAGGGTTACTCGCGCTCAGCCTGCGGCACCCACGAAACCGCAGATTGAGCGTAGCCGAAATCCACCCACCGAACTAGCATTCAGCAGGTAAGCCTGAAATAGATCAAAGACTAACGACTCACTTCTACAGTGGGGAAGCCGTCTTAAACTTCAGTTAAATCACTATTAACCAGTCAGCAAAGAAAATGAGGCGCTCTAGCCAATAGTTTTTCTAACGCTGTCAAATATGTAAATAGTTGTTATACTAGTTCACATAACGCAACAATCGATCGGGTCATGTCTCCGCTCCTAGCCGCAGACCATTCAGGAACATTCGGCAGACTATCGGCTCACAGATTTAACCCTACTGGGGTCAAGGAGGCATTTATGAGTCAAGCAAACGAACTCACTTTAGATCAAGAGTTTAGCCTGAGACTTTTTGCAGATCAGGTAAAGCAAATGTCTCGTGAACAAGCGCAAGAGTTCCTAATTGAACAGCATAAGCTCATGATGACTCAGAAGGCGATGTATCAAACCCTTCTGAAGCACGAATGGAAACTGGATTTGGATGTTGCTTCTCTCTAAACCGAACAGCGACTTCTATCTTCACTCCTAAACCAGTTAGCTGTGCGCGAAAATGAAATCCCTGTGATGTGTTGAGCGCTAGCCGTAACGCATCCTACAGACGAGACATGATTTGGTTACAAGTCCATTACACCGCGCCTACTTGGAGAAATCATCATGACAAGTTCTACAAAGGGAGTTTCCTCTGGCGATCGCAACAGTTGGAAATGGGGATTTACACCTCAAGCCGAGATTTGGAATGGTCGTCTGGCAATGATCGGTTTCGTGTTTGCTGTTGCGATCGAAGCGCTTTCCAGTCGGGGTGTGCTGCACTTTTGGAAGCTCATGTAGTTAGCCAGTGTAGTTAGCCAACTCATCAAGCAACCACTCATTTCATTAAGGACTGTTATGACTACCCGCTCAAATGTTGAGGCTTGGGGTCTGTTAAATGCAATCATTTTCAGTCCACCCTTTGACTCATTCTTGAATTTGTTGAGTCGCACGCTTTTTGCGGCTCTGTTGATCGGTTTGATTTGGCTACCGGGGCTGTCGATGAATTCGGCGATCGCAGCACCCATCAATGTTAATAAGCAAACCGAAAGGATTATTTCACAAGTGGTTGAACCTGTTGAAGGCGATCGCATGAGTGCGCTGATTACTTGTTTACCGAAACAGCTAAGTCAGCCCGACCTCAAGCGCACTCTAAGCGAAATGGGTAATGACCAGATTGAAAGAATTCTGAGTTTGAAGTCCAATCCTAAGCTGAGTCAAGCAGAAACTGAGTTAAAAGACTGCCTGAGTCTCAAAGGATTCACCAACTAGTCAGTCTATTCACCCTTCGCACTCACACTAATTTCACAGGGATAAGATTGTAATGTCTGCAATTCTCTTACCTGACCTCTCACTGCTAGGGGCAGTGGCTCAGGATGACCTTTTGGATCGGCTATCAGTAGTTCAGTCACTAAGTTCAAGCCAATTCAATCTGGTCTATAACGGGTTCTCGTTTGCGATCGCCACTATGTTCGCATCCGCCCTTTTCTTCCTCAACGCCCGTGCCCAGGTAGGTCAAAAGTATCGCTTGGCGTTGCTGGTTTCAGCGATCGTCGTTAGCATTGCTGGCTACCACTACTTTCGGATCTTCAACAGTTGGGATGCTGCCTACACTTTGCAGAACGGAGTATATACTCTGACGGGTGAGCCGTTTAACGATGCCTATCGTTATGTCGATTGGCTTTTAACGGTGCCTCTGCTGTTGGTTGAAGCAGTAGCAGTACTGGCGCTTCCGGTGAAGGAGGCAAAGCCTTTACTGATCAAACTAGCAGCCGCTTCAGTGGTGATGATTGCGACGGGCTACCCCGGAGAAATCTCTTCTGATCTTGTCACTCGCATTATTTGGGGTACAGTCAGCACGATTCCTTTTGCCTACATCCTCTATGTGTTGTGGGTCGAATTGTCCAAGTCGCTTGTTCGCCAGCCTGAAGCGGTGCAGTCGCTTGTTCGCAATATGCGATTGCTGCTGCTGCTCTCCTGGGGGGTTTATCCAATTGCCTATCTGCTTCCTATGCTGGGTATCACAGGGACTTCCGCCACTGTGGGTGTACAGATCGGCTACACGATTGCAGATGTGCTAGCAAAGCCCGTGTTTGGTTTGTTAGTCTTTGCAATTGCAGTTGCAAAAACAAAGGTTGATCAAGGTGGTGATAGTATCCCTACCGCAGCGGCCCAGGCTGCTGAGCTTGACCTGGTTGCAGCGTCTACTGAGTCCTAATGCAGCAAGGACAAAGCTATGTTGTTCTGTGTTGACGGGTTTATAGAGCACCATACTTTTCAACAGTTTTCACTTGCATAAACCGCAATCACAGGTAGGGGCGAACGGATGTTTGCTCTTGCCTGTGATTTACCCGTTTAAAAGACGCTGCATCACGGATGTTGGGTTTGACGTTGTTCCATCCAACCTACATCTGGAAATCACTGAACAAGGGGCTTAAGGTATTAATGCTCATCAATTTGTAGGTTGGGTTTCGCAAAGCTCAACCCAACATCCTACGCTTGTTGGGTTTCGCGGACTCAACCCAACCTACGGAAGTTATTTAATTTTCATTCCTAAGGAATAAGTAAGTCCTGTTGAATTGGTATTAATGCTCAGTTGCAATGGCTTAATGCTCAGTTGCAGTGGCTTAATGCTTGGTTGTAGCAGCTTAATGCTTGGTTGTAGCAGCTTAATGCTCAGTTGCAGTGGCTTAATGCTTGGTTGTAGCAGCTTAATGCTCAGTTGCAGTGGCTTAATGCTTAGCTGCAACGGCTTAATGCGTTGCTTCGATCGCCTAATGCGTTGCTTCGATCGCTTATTCTTTCGAGAGTACAGTTTAATCCTTTGCCTATACGACTTACAGCATCTTTCAAATGGGTAAATCAGTATAGTGCGGGGTTGCAAGCAATGGAACACGCATTCAACCCTTTGAAACTTACCTACACTGGAGACAAGTCTCTGAGCATAGGGTCATGGTGCGATTAAAGCGATGGCAATGGGCAGTACTAGCACTTCCGATCACCACTATTGTAACTTTTCTATTAGCCGCAGCGGGATGGCAAATTCAAACCTGGGGCATTAGCTGGATTTGGGGCGTGTTCATTTTGCTGTTTGTGGGTTGGCGGTGGCTGCTGGTGCGATGGACGCAGCCTGCGGTCAAGCAGGTCGAAGCGGTACTGGCAGAGGTAAGCGAGGAATTATCTGCCGCTGAGGAGGCTCCGCTGCTGGGGGATGAGGCAACCCGCAAGGCAGAAGCCGCAGTCCAAAAGATTCTTCAGGAAACGCAGAATGATTTGCCCCTATGGGAAGATTGGGCAACGTTTTGGCGGCGCTGTCAGGATGTGGTGGTGGCGATCGCCCACATCTACCATCCTGAAGTTCAATATCCGTTGCTCAACATCTACGTCCCCCAGGCATACGGGCTGATTCGCGGCACGGTGGATGATATGGACGTGTGGATGCAGAAGCTTTCCCCCGCGCTCAATCAACTCACCGTTGGTCAGGCTTATCAGGCATTTGAGGTGTACCGCAAGCTAGAGCCATCTGCCCGGAAGCTGTGGCAAGCGTGGAACTGGGCGCAGTGGTTGCTCAATCCGGTGGCGGCGGCGGCGAGGCAGGTGACAGAGCCTTACAACAATCGCGCAACCCAGCAGCTTTTGGTAAATCTGAGCCAGCTTTTACGCGAGGCGGCACTGCGAAATCTGTGTCAGCAGGCGATCGCCCTCTACAGCGGATCTACAGGCACGCTGCCGGGACTCGCACCCGCACCAGAGCCAACGCTTCCCAAAGCAAAAACTCAGACTTTACGAGAAATCCTGACTCAGGCAGAACCCGTCGAGGGGGTTGAGCAAAAGCCCGTCAGCATTCTATTGGTGGGTCGCACCGGATCGGGAAAGAGCAGTCTGATCAACACGCTGTTTCAGGCTGACCTAGCAGTGGTGGATATGCTGCCCAGCACCGACCAAATGCAAAACTATCAGTGGCAAACTGAGTCTGGGCAAACGCTCTCTCTGTGGGATACACCGGGATATGAACAGGCAGACCGCACCGACTTTCGAGAACTGGTGTTGGATTATGCCAACGATGCCGATCTGCTGCTGTTGGTGACTCCTGCGCTCGATCCGGCGCTGCAAATGGATGTCGATTTCCTTCAAGATATGCAGGCAGAAGTGAGTGATTTGCCTGCGATCGCCATTGTCACTCAGGTCGATCGGCTGCGTCCTTTGCGCGAGTGGGAACCGCCCTACGATTGGCAGTGGGGCGATCGCCCTAAAGAGAAAGCGATTCGAGAAGCGACGGAATATCGCGCTCAGCTTTTAGGTGAGTTTTGCAATCAGGTGTTGCCCATTGTCACCGCCGATTCCCAGACAGGACGGGTTGCCTGGAACGTAGATGTGTTGTCGGTGGCGCTAGTAGAGGCGATCGCCCCCGCTAAACAACTTCGACTCGCCCGCTTTCTGCAAAACCTGGATGCTCGTACCGTTGCTGCTGCCAAAATTATCGACCGCTACACCTTTCAAATGACGACTACACAAGGATTAGCCGCTTTCCTCAAAAGTCCGGTGCTGCAATTTATTTCTACCCTATCCACCGGATCGCCAGCCCTGGCCTATGTCCTGGCAGAACAAATTCCGGTTGAGCAACTGCCCGTTGTGATTGGCAAACTTCAGATGGCGTATGACCTGTTCTCACTGCTCAATCCAGGTGGTGCAAAGGCGCTAAATTTTGACTTGCGATCGCTCTGGCCGCTGCTGCTAGAGAATCCTACTTCTCCCGATCGCAATGCCTGGGCGTTTGGTCATACCTTAATCGAATATTGGACGCAAAATTTATCTATCAACCAGGCACAAGAGCGGTTTGAACACTACCTGAAACGGTGATACTAAAGAAAAAAGATGGGAGAAAAGCTTTACCTTTCCCCATCTTTTTTGTAAAGGAACACTATTCTTGTGTACGGGCGAAGCATTCGGTAGAGGAATTGTGATTGAGTTGCAGATCTTGTGACCGAATGCTTCGCCCCTACCGATGCCGCTACTCCATTAGAGGATTTGGTATCAGCTACTCGAAACTTTAACGGGTTCCTTATCTGCAAACTCAACTACAGGCTGATTGGAGTTGAACCAGGCTTTAACAATCTTCCAGTTTCGATAAGGGAAAAGTAGCTGGTCAAAAAATGTTTCCTTGATCGTTTCCCCAATCAGCCCAAAGTTTCTCGGCTGTTCGCCTTGAGGCATATAAAACGTACCGAAAATCAGATCAAAAATTGGAAAAAGTCCAGCAAAATTTTTGCCTGCCCCTTCTTCTTCTGTCGTGTGGTGCCAGCGGTGGAAGGCAGGACTAGAAATCACATAGCGAAACGGGCCATAGGTCCAGGACACATTCGCATGAATAAAGGCAACGTAGCTCGACAGCAGCGGCACATAAGCTTCAACGGCGATCGGCGAAAAGCCCAACAGCAGCACCGGAGTCGCCTGACACACCCGCGAGATAATGTCATTCACCGGATGCAGCCGCACTGCCGTCAACCAGTCCATCACCTCGGCGCTGTGGTGGACGGCATGAAAATCCCAAAGCTGACGAGTATGATGCCAGCGATGCGTCCAGTAGCCCACAAAGTCACCAATGAAGATCGCAATCAACCCCTGCACCCACAGCGGCAGATGAGAAATTGGCCCGTAGCCCGCTAAAACCTCGTTGATATCAAACGATAATCCTCCATTTTGAATGGTGATTCGCCCCAGCAGCAGGTAAAGTGGGATCAGAACGAGGGCGATCGTCGCCATGCTAATAATCTGGATCACCATCGGCGTGAAAAACCAGTAGAAAGTATCGAGCCACACCCCCCGTCGCCACTTGGGTTGGTCAGGAATGCTTGGGAAAAAGCGCTCCAGCACCCCAAAGACCAGGGTGAGAATCACAAACAAAACCAGCGTTCTAACGAACCGTGCTTCCATGCGTTAAATAGTCTGCTTTCTTGAAGTTTTCTTACATTTACCGCGATCGCCCCTAAATGACAACTCTGGCGATCGGGCTATATCCGGCTAAAAGTTAACCAGCACCAAGAAAGCCATCCTAGCGAAAAAGTTCCTGCCGCTGAACAAAGGAAATGGAGGCACTTCCAGGTCAGCTTCCCAGCCAGAGGCTAGAAACCAGGAATAGTGAGCGATCTCAGATCTTGCACCAAGCTGATCTGTTGCCCGATGACCCGCCCTGGAATCAATTCCGGGCTAATCGCTCAAGTCAGTTGAAACTGACTCAAATGCACACCAGAAGATTGTTCCAACTCGTTTTAACGAGTTTTAGCTTTGAGCCTGAGATTGATCTCAAGGCTCTAGGGCAATGCTTCCTGCCACTGGTGCAAGATCTCAGCGATCGCCCCCATCAACGACACTCTGACCCTTGTGAATGAAGGTAAAACCCTCGTTGATGACATTTTGACCTTCGTTGACAGCACTTCAACCTTCATCAATGACGCTCTGACCTTCATCGATGACACTTTGACCCTCATCGACAACACTCTGACCTTCGTGGATGACACTTCAACCTTCATCAATGACGCTTTGACCTTCGCTGATGACATTTCAACCCTCATTAATGAGGCTTTGACCTGCATTGATGACGGTTTGACCTTCATCAATGCAGGTCAAACCGTCGTTGACGAGGTTTTGATATCGATTCTCTAGATTTGGACTACACATAAACGCTCCCGTAGGGGCGGTTCGCGAACCGCCCCTACCTGTAGTTCTCGAATAAGAAGCTACACTTGTGGGTGTAGAAAATCACATGGGCAATGGCAGAAAACTATATCTGGATTGTGACGGATGAGAATGTGAGGGATACTGTTTCATCGGGCGATCGGGGAGGCACCACTGCTCGAAATCCTTTTGATCAGCCAATGCCACCCTCGCTGTCGGGCGATCGCCCTGGTATTCCCGTTCCGGTCGAGAAGCTAGAGAAAGGAGTTGCCGATTTTCTCGACACAATGGGGCGAGTGTTAAAGCAAGCTCAGGCAAAAGCTCAAGAAATTGGCGGGATGGAACTGGACGAAATCGAGCTATCGGTAGAAGTCAATGGTGAAGGACAGTTGAGCCTGTTAGGATCAGGGACAAAAGTAGGCGGCAGTGGCGCTCTAACCTTGAAATTTAAGCGATCGGCAATACAGCCCTAGTGGATCGAGCAAGATGGCAAAAAACTGGGCACTGGTCATCGGCATCAACGGGTACAATCCTCTCAACTTTGCTCCGTTGAAGTATGCAAAACGCGACGCAGAAACCGTCAAAGCCTTTTTTGAAGACGCGAAGTTTGATGAAATCTGCTGCTTCACAGATGATTCGCCCCCGCTGGTGATGCCGAATGGGGCAGTCATTCCCACCCTGCCTGCCTACGGCAACCTGATCACCTTCTTGCAAGACCGCTTTGAGAAACCGTTCCTCTCGACGGGCGACAACTGCTGGTTTTTCTTTGCCGGACATGGCGAACGTCACGCCGACAAAGACTATCTGATGCCGATGGATGCCAACGCCAGAGGCAACAAAGTCATTGCGGGCTTGCTAGTAGATGAAGTGCGGCAGTGGTTAACTCGCAGCGGAGCCGATAATGTGATCCTGTTGCTGGATGCCTGTCGCAGTGAGGGCAGTCGAGGGGCAAGAGGCATTGACCCAACCGAGCAGCAGGGAGTCATCACCATCTCATCGTGCAACCCAACCCAAAAGTCCTGGGAGGTGGAAGAGCTTCAGCAGGGAGTCTTTACCTATGCGCTGCTGGAGTCCATGCAGCTTACAGGAGAAAGGAGTTGCGCCACCGTAGAGCGGTTAGGAAACTATCTCAAGCAGCGTGTTCCAGAACTCTGTCAGCGCTACGGCAAAGCTCCAGCACAAGTGCCTCGCATCAGCGTTGACCCGATTGAAAAGCAGCACTTCATTCTCATACCGCAGTGTGCGCGACAGGCTGACATTGATCTAATGAAGCATGAAGGATACAGATTGGCATTCGCTGGAAATCTGCAACTGGCAGAGCAAATGTTCTTTCGGGCAAATGTAGCAGCACGGGGAATGGATAGCCAGATTATTGATGCGCTTACTGAAATCCGTATCCGAATGCGAGGAGGGGCGATCGTTTCACCGACCTCAGCTTCGACAGAATCATCCACAGCGCGATCGGGAATGGAGACAGCAGCCACCCTATCAATTGGAGGTATAGTGGACGAAACCATTATCTTTCCGTTTACGCCTGTTCAACCAATAGAATCGGAAGATGATATTCCTTTGGAGTCGGAAAAGAAAATTCAGTACCGTAGGCTAAGAAATCTTCTGAAAGCAGGCAACTGGAAGCAAGCCGACCAGGAAACTTACAAAGTCATGATTCAGGCAGTAGGTAAGACAGAGGGAGACTGGTTCAATAGAGATGAACTTCCAAACTTTCCCTGTGTTGATCTTAAGACCATTGATCGACTCTGGCTGAAGTATAGTAAAGGCAAGTTCGGCTTCAGTGTACAGAAGCAAATTTACGTTGAATGTGGCGCAACGCTAAATGGTCAGTATCCAGGTGACGATATTTGGGAAGAGTTCTGCTATCGAGCTGAGTGGATAAGTGGAGAGCATCTGGTGTCATACTCGGAGGTAATTTTTGACACCTCAGCAAAGGAGGGGCATCTTCCTGTTTGTAAAGGTGAAATTTGTTTCATGTGGGAAGAGTATTTCTTTCCCTCCCTTGCATTAAGACTTGTGGATTGCGGCGGATAAAAGCTTCAGTTTAGTCCAAAAGGTTTGCTTTAAAGCCTCTCGCTACGAAGAAACAGATATTTCGAGGATCTGTCACCTGGCACCGAGAGTTACGTCGTATCCGTAAACTACTCAACTGCAATGTCAGAGTTGAGACAATTGAATAGCACTGAAACAAGTAAAAATGCAGCGCTCAGATCTATATTTCTTGTAATCTTTACTGGTTATTTTCAGAAAGACGAACCTGAGTAAAAATCAGAGAGGAATGCAAGTGAGATAGCTAAGGCTGTATAAAAGTTTTGCCCTATCAATTTCATGATTGACCGCGATCGCCTTTTCAAAGAACTGCTGACTACATTCTTCGTAGAGTTCCTGGAAACGTATGGTGAGGACAAACTGAAGAGATTGGTAAATTGGATGCAGTAGAGCAGGAGCGCGTTATGGAGATCACAACCAGTTGGGGAGAGCAGGCAGAGCGTGCGGCTTTGCCGATACCGCAAGGGTCGCTCATTCTTCGACTCCTCAAACGACGAGTTGGAGAAGTACCAGAGCCTCTAATTACACAAATTGAAGCATTGCCAATTGAACAAATTGAAGCACTGGGAGAAGCTCTACTCGATTTCTCCAGCATGGCAGATCTAGAGAACTGGTTAGCAAATTCGTAAGGAAGGCAAATAGCAAATCCGGTCAAGTTTTGATGCCTTTGAAACGCTCTTTTGCAGATTTGAAAGCTTCTTGCATCACCGCCTGAATCTTCTGTGGGTCGGGTTTCTTACCGCCCATCAGGTCGCCAAAGTAGACACAGGCTCCTTCGCCCAGTGACCAGGTGTAGGCAGCCGCCCAGGATGCGGCAATGACGCTGCCAAAACCGGGGAGAAATTTGATTAGCTCTCGACCGATCGCCTGAGCCAAAAAGCCACCTGCGATCGCACTCACCACCCCACCCGCCTGTGAGGGCGTAAGCGTCTGTCCATAGTGTTTCCCTAACAAACCCACCATTGACACCTGGAGGGCAGTCAGCACGGGCATAGTGGCAAAGGGGAGGGGAATGGCGGCGATCGCTGCTGCCATCGTTGCAAACGCCAGCATATAGCGACGAGCCGTATCTCGATACAGGTTGCCAATCTGGTCGCCTGCTCCCTTGTCAAGCAGTTGGTAAATCGCTTGAGCTTCGGCTTCAGGTAACAGCTCAGCTAAGGTATCGCGGAATGCCTCTAAGCCGTAGAAAACTGGGATGTAGCCATCTTCTTCTAAAGTAAAGTCGATTAGAACGGAGCGATCGCACACGTCCGCAAAGGTTTGTTGAATGGTTGTGAAGGCGCGATTGACCTCAGCAAAATCGGGCGGGTAAGGAGGATGGTCAGCCGTATTGGGAGGATAGACCTCGTGCAGGCAGGTCACGACTAGCAAACAGGGAATCTCTGGATACTTTTGGCGCAACTGTTGAGCAATGTGCCGCAGGGTGTCGGTAGCAAAGTCGTTGATTTTTATCGTGAGAATGAGAACTCTGGCACGGCGATCGCCCTCCTCCAAATCACTCACCAGTTCTTGAATGATTGCGTCTGTCTCTTGGTTGACATCGCCTAGCCCAACAGTGTCTGTAAAGATTAACAGCGGTAAATCATTCGAGGGATAGGCATAGCGTTCCGTGTGCTGCGTGTGGGGGCGAAATCCTTGCCCGACGATTTCCGCGGAAACGCCCGTTAAGCCGCGCACAATCGAGCTTTTGCCAGCCTGGGGTTTGCCAATCATCAGCGCTTCGGTAGTGGGTAGCTGTGCCCGAACGCTTTCCAGGATTTCTGCCACCTGATTTTCGCTGACGCTGAACCATTTCACCACTGTTTGAGCAATCTGGTCTACAGGCAACAGTTTTGAGATTGCAGTAGGGCTTTGTTGCATGAATAGAAAAACGGTCAGATCCGCCTTAAGATCGTCTTGGTATTAAGCTTCAACCTTGTAGCTATCGGGTTTAGCGATCTGAATCATCCGATTGAGCGCAGCACATTTGATG
>JAAUQZ010000167.1 GCA_012033355.1 Leptolyngbyaceae cyanobacterium RM1_406_9
CCCTCTCCCAGAGAGGGAGAGGGACTTCCAATCCGGCTCCCCTTCTCCCTTTTTGGGAGAAGGGGCTGGGAGATGAGGGCAAACTTGACAAAACTGGGATATACCCTGGCTGGGTATGATGAGCCTGCTGATCTACGCCCAAATTGTTCGAGTGTTGTATGCAAGCGCAAAGCAGTGTGCAAATACTCAGAAGTAACTTTTTCATTAGGGTGAACAATAGAAAATCCTGTAGAGCATATAAAGCCATCCATAGATTCTGAAATTAGTGCCGTTGCACCTCTGGTAGGGCGCACAGTAGAGATAATAATGTCTCCAGTATGTACAACTTGTCTGGCACGACTTGGTGCATCGGCTCCAAGTACTTCTGCCACTTCTCGAATTTTACCGAGTTCAATATCAATGCTAGCAATGTCGATATAATTAAACGTAGTATCAGGTGCAGTAGTTGGATCTCGCGTTTCTTTTGGAAATGTTGCAACCGCTGCTACAGGTAAAACTTGCTCCATGTATGGGTCAAATTTATGGAAACCCATATTGAATTCAACATCAAATCTTCCACCTTGAATGGTTGAAATTGATTTAAGAAATCTTGTTTCTTCTTCAACACTTTCAGGTGCTAAATTCAAAATATTAAATACGTATTCATCAATCCCTTGCAGTAATCTTCTAGCTTCCTCCAACTTTTTCTGACGATCGCCATAAGCCTCCTGCATCACCTGGGCAATCTGGTCTTGGAGCGATCGGGAAGGAAGGATAACACGAACATTTTTCAAACGGTTAATATTAATATGCGGATAAATGCTGCCAATTGAAAACTCATCTATTAACTGTTTGCCAACTTTAGAGTTGAGATAAGCAGCTAGATAATAAGAGTCTGCAACATCCTTTTTGACTTTAACTCTCGCTACGTGAGCACTTAAATTTGCAGGTTCAGCCGATTCGTACACTAAAGTGGTACCAAGTCTCCCTGTAATCGTAACTAACAAATCTCCTTGTTGAACCTGAGAACGTTTAAGTTTATTATGCTCCTCCTGAGTCACCATTCTTCGTTCAGAAAAGTCCAATCCGTACTCAGTAATGTTTCCAACTGCTAGTAAAGTAATACCATCATCAACATAATGACGAACTGAATGTAATCCGTCCGATATCTCCTCTGCTAATTCTCCAAGAGTGACGACATCAAACTGAGTCGAATTAATTTTCTCTTCTACTTCAAGAGATAGCTGCGAATGAGCAGAGTAAACCCACTTATTTTTAGGGTATTCTTGTTCTCTCTCCACACTTTGCTCAAGCTCAAGCTGATTTTGAGTAGTGATTGATATGGGTTTCTTTTCGAGAAAGAGAATACTAGATTTTACGCCTGCTCCATAAGGAGAAAAGGTTTCTTGTGGCAAACTCACAACTGCTTTCAGGTTTGCCCACCGAGTAATCCAATTTCGCACATCTTGAGTTGAACTGTTTGCTAAAACACCATCAGGTAAAACAATTCCAAGCTTTCCACCAGGCTTTAGAAATTCTAGACAACGATTGATAAAAACAATTTCTTGGGGAAGGCTATTGACTACCTTTTTATCTTTCTTACTAACTCCATCCCGTGATGCTAAGTCTTTGAGGATTGCCGCACTGGTCACCTTCGAGCCAAACGGGGGATTAGTTAAAATCATCGTTAACCCACCCGGATAAAACCCCGGTCGATTCGGCAAACCCTCCATAATGCCGCCCGTAATGCTGCCCAACGGTTGCAGTGCATCGATTACCTTCAAATCTGCATACTGCGCTCCATTCATCAGGCAATTCACCCGCGCTACGTGCATCACATTGCGAGAAATCTCCGCCCCAAATAACCGATTTTCGCGGAACTCTAAAAACTCCTGCGTTGGTTCATCTGGGTTTGTCACCTCCAACCCTTCCGCCTCTGCCCGTGCCAATTCCTGCTTTCGCACATAGTCCAGCACATGGGTCAACATCCGCGCCGAGCCACACGCTGGATCACCGACAAAATCATGCACTGTCGGCTGCAAAATCCCCACCATCAGGTTAATTACTGGAGTCGGTGTGAAATACTGCCCCAGGTCATCCCGAAACGTCTTCCCCAGAAAATCCTCAAATACGCCGCCTTTCACATCTGCTGTAGATTTCCGCAAACTCCAGGGCTGCAACCGCTCAACAATTAACTGCGTCGTATGAGGTTTAAACTCCAGTGCATCTGACTCATTAAACGCCAATCGAATGCCCAGATTATCGCCAAACTTTTCCCGTAACGTCTCCCGCTCCCACTGTTTCGCCTTTTCAAACGTATCCCGCACCTGCACCATCAAACGCTCTGGGTCAGTTTCCCCCTGCTTATAGCTGAACACATAGGAGCGCATCTCCCCCGTTGCTTTTACCAGGTCAATCGTTGCCTGCTCGTCATACCACTTAGCAAACAAAAACTTGACCATTGCATCCACCGCTTCCTGGGGCTGCAATCCCTCGTTATCCCGCAAGATCGAGTGACACCCCGATCGCGTATCTCCCAACACCTCCCGAAACTTGTCACGAGTCAAGGGTTGCAAACCGGTTTGAATCCCATCCGGCTCACTGGGATTGAGGATCACCTTAAACGGGCTATGCTCTGCCGCCGATCGCGCACTTTCATACTTCGGCAAATCCCCGATTTCCTGAAGCGCACGGGGATACTCCAGATCACGGCGATAGATTTTAGTATTCGTGCCACTGGTTAAGATGGCATACCGAGCCGAGGGCGACGCACTCATGTAAGCATTGAGGCGATTTAAGTGTTCTACCCAGCCTTCTGGTTCCGTGCCCTCAAACTTCTTCCCTGGCTCCATCGCCTCCACCATAATGAAAGCAACATCTAACCCGCCCCCTGCGCTGATATAACGGTCATCATAAACAATCACATCCGCCCGTCCCTGATATCGCCGTCCGCCCTGATGCGTCCCTTCAGAAAAATCGGCATACAGTTCCAGTTCGAGGGCATCTAGTGGAACACCGTATTCTTGATGTAAGAGAGCGATCGCCCAAATGGTTACGGGGTCTTCTGCCGGACGGACGTATGTACCATCTGTCTTGAACAATTTAGACAAATTTGGATGCTTCCGATAGTCTTCTGGAACATCGACTGGACTCTTGTGAGGGTTCGTGAAGTTGGTAAACGGCATTCAGTTGACAAAAGTAGAAATTGACACGTTTGATTTTCTATCATGCCTCAAAGTATTTAAGTTGCCTCGATTGGAACTTACTCCATGTGCGCTAGCTTAGTTCTATCTGCTGATCGAATTTGAGCTGAGGCGATTTGTACGACAGATATGTTAACAGTAGAACAATCTCCTTTGGTAGTGCGGCTGCATCCAGTGGTTAAGAAGACCGATGAGCAGTTTTTTGAATTTTGTCAGCTTAACCGCGACCTGCACATTGAACGCACCGCTACAGGAGATCTGATCATCATGCCGCCAACCGGATCGGCTACAGGAGGGCGGAACTTTAAGCTGATTCAACAGTTAGTCAACTGGACGGATCAAGATGGCACTGGCATTGGGTTTGACTCCAGTACAGGTTTCACGTTGCCAAATGGAGCAAAGCGATCGCCCGACACAGCCTGACTTCTACTAGACCACTGGAATTCACTAACCCCTGAGCAGCAAGAAGGGTTTGCGCCGATTTGTCCTGATTTTGTGGTGGAGTTGCGACCCTTATGGTATCTGCGAAGCAGCACGCCCTCCGATAACTTGACCGAACTGCAAGCAAAAATGAAAAAGTACCTTGAGAACGGCGTTCGGCTGGGCTGGTTAATTGACCGTCCGCAGCGATCGGTTTACATCTATCGCCCTGGTGCAGCAGTTGAGACTTTAGAAAGTCCTGAGATCCTAAGCGGTGAGTCACTGTTACCTGAATTCACCCTAGATCTCAGTAAGACTTGGTGAGAGTGATAGGCTTTTATAGCGGTTCTTTAGAACTCTTCCAAGCTGTGCGATCGCCCTCAAGAATGTCTGATTTACCCTCCCAATTTCACCACTACGTCAACTGCCAGATGGCACGGGTGTTGACTCAGATGGATCGGGATTCCGATTCACCCACCTTTGGCTGCTTTGATCGCAACTATTGGCATTACAAAATCCGCGATTTTCCCTCGGCGATTCTTCAGCAGGGCGTTTTTACACTGGAGGCAGTGCGAACTGGGCAAATTGCAAGTAACGCTTTACCTGAGGTGATTGAGCGCTGGTGTGTGGGTGCGGTGAATGCGCTGGCGCGGCAGGTCGATCGTCAGGGTGGGGTGGATGAATATTACCCGTTTGAGCGCAGCTTTCCGGCGGCGGCGTTTGGGCTTTATGCGGCGGGTCGAGTGCTGTATGACTGGCAAACCAGTGCCCCGCATTTATTCAATTCTGTAAATCAGGCTCCCCTGAAGCAACTGGCTCAAAAGCTAGCGGGGCGGGTCGAGCAAAAGGCAATGAACCAGCAGGCAGCAGGGCTGGCAGGGATTGCACTGGCGGCAAAGATAGGAATCGTTGATCCAGGCTCAATTCAACCAATCGCCGATCGCCTCTTTCAGTCGCAGCATCTCGAAGGTTGGTTTAACGAATATGGTGGGCCAGACTTTGGCTATCTGACCGTCACCCTGGATACGTTGGCTGATTACTATGATGTGACTTGTGATGAACGGGCAACTCAGGCAATAGATAGGGCGATCGCCTTCCTCGCTCAACTTGTCGGTGCGGATGGTCGATTGCCTTCTACCTTGAACTGTCGCAACACCGATTATGTGGTGCCCTATGGATTAGTCCGAGCCGCAACTCGCAATCCCCTGGCAGGCTGGTTAGTTGAAACGCTGTTTCGAGATTTAGGACAGCCGACTCACCCGATTTGGGCAACGGACGATCGCTATCACTGTCACTATGTGTTTGCCAGCATTGTGCGAAGTTTGCCCCATTTGGACGCAATGCAGGCGGCTCAGGCTCCAGCTTTTCAACCTGAAGTTTGGCTAGAGGGCTGTGGCTATTGGGTTTATTGGTCGGGCGATCGCCAGTGGAATGCCTACGTCGCCGCACGTAAAGGTGGCTTAGTTAGAATTCATCGTCAAAATCAACCGCCCATCGTTGATCACGGCTGGCGGATAGCTGCAAAAGGGCAACTTTGGACCAGCAACTGGTGGTCAGACGAGTGGACAATTCAGCGACAGGAGCGGGAAATTTGCATTCGCGGCAACTGTCAGAAAACCCAGTTTCATGTGGCGACTCCAGTCAAACACGCCATTCTGCGGTTATTAGCGTGGCTATTGGGCGAAAAGCTGGTTCCATTTCTGAAGCAGAAGATGATTTTTCGATCGGGCAAGGCAGATGGGCCGCAGTTTGAACGGCGGGTGCGGATTAGTTCTACAGGTGTGCAGCTTCAGGATCAGATAGAAACATGGGAGGGGGCGATCGCCACCACCAGTCCGCGTCAAAACCTGCGCCACGTCGCCAGTGCAGACAGCTTTAGCCCCGAAGAATGGCAGCCTACATTGCTTCCAGTGAGCCGTCAACCGCTCGATCGCAAGCTGCAAATCAGCGCCCGTTGGACGGCAGGTTCAGGCTCATGAAACGCTTGATTTCCCTGGCAGTTAGTTTGCTGATCCTGGGTGTGATTTACTGGCAAATTGACACTCGTGGGCTGGTGCAGGTGTTTCAGCAGAGCGATCGCCTCTGGCTAGCAATCAGTCTGGGAATGGTCGTGCCGCTGACGCTGATGACGGGCTGGCGACTCCAGCAACTCATGCCCCACGAGCGCGACAAACAAGTTGCCCCCCCGTTGCCGTTCTGGGAAGCGAATCGCCTGATTCTGGTTGCCTGTGTGCTGAATATGGTGCTGCCCTCGAAAATGGGCGACATTGCCAAAGCTTACTTTATGCGCGATCGCGGACACCTGGACGGCTCTCTCGCGGTTTCCCTGGTGGTGTTTGAAAAAGCCTGTGATCTGCTGTCGCTGCTGCTGTGGTGTGCCCTGGGGCTGGTGCTTTATCCGCAAAAGGGCTGGATTTTTGGGGTGATGACTTTAAGCGTTGTATCCGGGCTGATTGTCGGACTGCTGCTACTGGGGTCGCGCAGATTTGCTCAGTTTTTCTTTCGGTTGGGGCAGTTGATTTCGCCCAAACAGACAAAAGCCAACCTTGAAGCACTGGGTAATGCCTGGGCAACCATGCACGCCTACTTTTGGGGCGATCGCCTCCACCTATTAAAAATCGTCGGCACCTCAGTCTTGATCTGGTTTTTACATTTGCTGCAAATCTGGTTCTTTATCTTTGCGCTTAGAGCCTGGACTCCTTTCCTGGCAAACCTGGCACTGGCTCCCCTGGCAATTTTGGCAGGACTACTGCCGCTTACCTTTGCGGGAGTGGGCACCCGTGACGCTGCGATTATTGCGTTTTATCAGCCGTTCCTCGATACGCCAACTGCCGCTGCGCTAGGGTTGTTGTGTACGTCACGCTATCTCTTGCCTGCGATCGCCGGACTTCCTTTTCTCAGTCAGTATTTGGGCAAACTACGTCGCTTAAAACGAACAAGCAGTAGCCCGGAAAACCTTTAGACAAGCAGCAGCGCTGATACCATAAATAAACCTCTCCTTGACGAAAATAAAACGGTCGCAGCCGATGGAAAAATTATTCAAGCATCGGGTATTTGCCCCATTTAAGCTCAGGTTTTGGGTCATCTTTCTGTTGCTGATAGGCGTATTCTTTAGATGCGTTAATTTAGACCAAAAGCTGTATTGGGGCGATGAAGTTGCAACCTCCTTGCGATCGTCAGGTTACAGCCAGGAAGAAGTTGAGCAGCAGATCTTTAATAACCAAATCATCGCATCTCAGGAATTACAGATATACCAGTTTCCCACTCCTGAAAAACCTTAATTGATACCGTTAAAGCTTTATCAACCCATCCAGAACATCCGCCTCTGTACTATCTCCTGGTCAGAATTTGGACCCAGTTTTGGACGCAATGGTTTGGCAACTCGGTTGCAGTCTTCAGAAGTTTATCCGTCGTTCTAAGCATTCTCACCTTGCCCTGTCTCTATTGGCTTTGTGCAGAACTTTTTGAATTATCTCTAACGCGATCGCTCATTCTTGCGATTGTTGCAGTCTCACCTTTACACGTTCTCTATGCTCAGGAAGCCAGAGAATACAGCCTGTGGATTCTGGCAATTGTGCTATCGGGTGCAGCTTTACTCAGAGCAACACGGCTTCAGACTCAAGCAAGCTGGAAAGTATATGCAGCGACCGTCGCTTTGGGGTTATATTCCCATTTACTGTTTATTTGGGTGGCGATCGCCCAGAGTCTTTTTGTATTCGTTCACGAAAACTTTCGACACAGCAAAACAACGACCTCTTACTTACGGGCATCACTGATTGGAGTTTTAGGCTTTTTACCCTGGGTACTCGTTGCAATTGTAAATCTTTCACAGCTTGGCAAGATTGTTGACGCAGCCATTAAAGAAACTTCTCCGTTCTATTTATTCTTTGTCTGGTCGCGGAGTCTAAATCGCGTTTTCTTAAGTGCCGATTTTGATGCTTCAATCGATCGATGGTCTGCCCTAGATCGCTGGTTTCGTAACTTTTTCTCCGACTATTTTCAAGTAGATTTAGGATTCTCTCAGCTAATTTTAGTCGTTGTAACCTTTGCATCACTTTATTTTTTGGGTCGTCATGCTTCCAGGCGGACTCGTTTGTTTCTTCTAACGCTGATTGGTACAACGGCGATTCCCTTGATGCTGCCAGATTTGATATTAGGTGGCACTCAGTCTACTCGAATTCGCTATTTAATTCCGGCTTATTTGGGAATTCAGATGGCGATCGCCTATCTCTTTGCCACCCAAATCAACACGCTTAAGCGATTACACAAAGCAATTTGGCAGCTTGGTTTAGCCGCCTTGATTTTAGGCGGAATCATGGGCTGCTTAAATGATTTGCCTCAACAAGTGACCTGGAATAAAGACAGTAAAACTGAGGATTATTTATCTATATCCCAGGTAATTAACCAGGCTACTGATCCACTGGTAATCAGCAACACCTCTGCGATTCGCGTATTAACCCTCAGCTATCAGCTAGACGCAGACACAAAGCTGTTGCTATTAGACTCTGACCAGGTTCCTCAAATTCCAACTTCCTTCAGGCAAAAATTTCTGTTTGACCCATCCGATGAACTGCTAGAGCAATTTGAAAAACAGCAAATTCAAACGACTCCGATTGTCGAATCTAAAATTCAATTGTGGCGACTACCGATGTGAACAGCTACCGCCATTCATTCCTTGCTACGGATCTATCAAACCAAGCTGTGATTGGCTTATGGTAGGTAAAGTGACAGTAAATTTAGTTCCAAAATTAACTTCGCTCTCGACAGTAAGCAAACCTTGATGAAGATCTACGCACTTTTTAACAATACTCAGTCCCATTCCTGTGCCTGGAATAGTGCCAACGTTACTGGCACGAAAAAAGGGGGAAAATAGTTGTTGCTGATCTGCGGTGGGAATGCCAATTCCTTGATCTTGTATTTCAAAAACAGCCTGGTTTTCATCACAGCGACTGCGTACAGTCACGGTGCTTTGCTGAGGAGAATATTTCACTGCATTTTCTAACAAATTAGTCAAAACGTGACGCAGGAGGACTTCATCTAGACAGACTTCAACTTCAGAACCTTCATGAGCATAGTTAAATTGATGAGAACGCTCATGAATGAGCAGTTGTTCTTCAATTATTTCCTGGACAAAAGAAACCACATTCAGAAGCGCTACACTCAGACACAAAACTCCAGCTTCTGCTTGGCTGAATGTCATCACGTCTTCAACTAGCTGATTCAGTCGCTTTGTAGCCGATCGAATTCGACTCAGGTAAGCTTCTCGCATTCCTGGTTTTATCTGAGCATCAAAACGAGACAATAACTCTGTTGAGGTCAAGATAATGGTCAAAGGCGTGCGAAACTCGTGAGAAATGGTAGCGATTAGATTAGATTTAAGTTCATTCAACTCTCGCTCTGCTGTCAAAATTTCTAGCGTCTCATCTTCGGATCGTTGACGTTCTCGCACTTCGTCCTCAAGCTGGTCAATTCGCTGGCGATCGCTTGCGTCTGAAATCACCAGCACTACCCCTGTCGGTGCTTCAGCATTTGAGGCAATTGGGGAGGCACTGTCTGAAATGGAAGTTTGACTTCCGTCTCTAGCCACTAGCGCCAGTCCTTCCTCTAGATACAGCGTTCGACCCTCTTGCAAGACTTGAGTGACCGGGTTGTTTGCTACGGACTCTCCAGTTGCTGCATTGACTAGACGGATAACCCGCACCGCTGTTTGCCCAACGGCTTCAGTTTGCGTCCATCCTGTTAGGGTTTCTGCGGCCGGATTAAGATAAGTAATCTTGCCTGAGGCATCGGTCGTAATAATAGCGTCGCCCGCAGATTGAAGAATTGTGGAGAAGAATTTCTCCCGCTCAATCAACTGTTGCTCAATCTGATATTTATGCAGAGCGATTTCAACAGTAACCCGCAGATCTTGAGGTCTGAATGGTTTAACAATATATCCTAGTGGCTCAGTTCGCTTGGCCCGTTCTAAAGTATCGCTGTCTGAATGAGCAGTGAGATAGACCACCGGAATGTTAAACTGCTGTCGAACGTATTCGACGATGGTGATGCCATCTAATTCTTCACCCTCCAGCACAATATCCATAATGATCAAGTCAGGAAGCGTTTGATTGAGGCTAGCTGTCAAACCTGCAACTGTCCCTACGGTATCGGTGACGGTATAGCCAAGTCGTCGCAGTTGCTCGGCAATTACCTCTGCTGTAATGACTTCATCTTCGACGACCAAAATCTTTGCTAGTGTCATAAACTGGAGCTAATTGGTAGTCAGGATTAAATCATTTTTGCTCTCAAAATTAATCTTAAACGTTAATCCTTTGTCAGGCTCTAACACATCTAGTGATCCTCGCATTTGCTGAGTTACCAGCGAATGTACTAGCCATAGTCCTAACGATTTCTTTCGACTGAAATCAAGGCTTTGGGTTAGACCTATCCCATTATCGCTCACAACTAGCTCGAATAAACTCTCCCCAACTTGAGAGAAGGCGATTTGAATTTCGCCCGTCTGTTCGCCTGGAAAGGCGTGCTTTAGGGCATTAGAAACCAGTTCATTCACAACCAGTCCACAGCGCATGGCGGTGTCAATGTTTAACAGAACTGGATGCAAATTTAATGAGAGTGAAATTCGATTGGAGACTGGTAAGTGGGACATCCACAAGTCTTGGGTCAGGCTTTTCACGTAATCTAAGAAATCAATTTGACTCAGATTGGCAGAGCCATATAGTTTTTCATGAATTAACGACATCGAGTGGATGCGATCCTGGCTGTTCTGCAATATTTTTAAGGTTTTTTCATCCTCGACTTGATGCGATTGCAGATACAGTAATCCTGAAACAACTTGCAGGTTGTTTTTGACTCGATGGTGAATTTCTCGGATCAGCGTTTCTCGCTGTCGGGCTGTCTCTTGGATTTTTTCAGCCTGCTGCTTTTGAAAGGTGCGATCGACTGCCATTGAAAGTACTAATTGTCGTCCATCAGGTGCTTTCCCTAACGAGGATGAACTAAACTCCCAAATTCGGCGATCGCCCGTTTTAGTCATGATCGTAAACTCACCCTCATCGACACGCCCCTCTAGCTGATAGAGCCGATCAATCGCAGTCATAACCGCGTGTTTGCGATCGCCATAAGCTTTTTCAGCCCAGTCGAACAGGGTAGGAATTTCGGCACGGGTATAGCCTGTAATCTCTGTCCAGATATGATTGATCAGCAAAACTTCTCCCCCTTCAGCATGAATGATCATCGGGAAAGGTGCGTTCAAGATGGCACGACTGAGTTGAGTTTCACTGGCTTGCAGTCGGAGCAACATCTGCTTTAGCTGATTCGTTTGATCTGCAATTCGTGCCTCTAGTTGGGCATTCAATTCTTCTAAAGCAGACTCAGCCTGCTGCCGCTCTGCCACCTCGCATTGCAGTTGCTTATTGACTTGCTGCAATTCAATCACCTGAGTGGCAATCACCTGATGCATCTGTTCTAACTCAATGTTTCGTTTCTGCAAGGTTTCTTCTGCCGCTTTTAGATTGGTAATATCGTTGTGCGCCCCCAACATTCTGATTGGGTTGCCTGCTTGATCTCGAATCGCAATGCCACGACAGCGAACCCAGACTGTTGAACCATTTGCATGACGATAGCGCACAACCTGATCATAGGAATGGTTAGCGTCTCGACAGTGCAATTCAAAATTTAGTAGAGCTTGTTTCAAATCGTCTGGGTTGATCAAATCCTGCCACTCAGAGGCTAAATGCTTCTTCTGCGTGGGGTCATATCCCAACAGTTGCCAAAAGCCAGGACTCATCCATTCATGCTCTGGACTGGTAATATCCCAGTACCAGATGCCATCCAGTGAGCTTTGATGTAAAAAGTCAAAAATAGAGCGATCGCTTTGGATTAGGTCATAAAGCTCTCGCTTTAAGTAGTGTTCTTCTGTTTGGCTGGCTGTTTGACTATCTGTTTGGCTCATATTGCTGCGGTTTGCAATTGCCTAAAATAAACTATTAATTCTTGTAATAGCATTTAAATCTCATCACATAAGAGCCTTTTCCGTAGACAAGATGCACATTACACAAGGGGCAATAAATGGCGATCGCTGTTTAAGATCGTGGATTTAATAACTCGCAATTCTTGCGTAGGATGTGTTAGCGCAGCGTAACGCATCGTCTCTGAAAATTGATGCGCTGCGGCTAACGCCTAAGAGGGAGTCTGAAAAGTAGCAAATCTCCCCTGTAAGGGCGTAGCATTCGGCAGGTAGACTCTGGAATAAACCGAAAATTCTTGCCCGAATGCCAGGCCCCTACAAGCCTTTGGGTAACAAATTAGACTTTTCAAACATCCTCTAACACATCCTACAGTTAACTAAAAGCAGGATTTGCGTAAAATCAAGCAGGCTCTCAGTTAAAAAGAGCTTCAAAGCGTATTTTGAAGCTCCCTAAACTCGATAGCGCTCTAGTCAATGCCCAAAAAGGCAACGTT
>JAAUQZ010000168.1 GCA_012033355.1 Leptolyngbyaceae cyanobacterium RM1_406_9
TGGTCGGGAATGATGCGGCGGTGGTCGGGAACGTTTGGGAAGCGGTCGGGAACGTTCGGGAAGCGGTCGGGAATGTTCGGGAAGCGGTCGGGAATGTTGGGCAGAAGTCAGAGATGTGGGTAATGGTCAAGATTGCAGATTAAGTAATCTGCGGGATGAGTGTCTCACCTGCTCGGACGGGCAAGATGCCCGTCCTACAAAATGTGCAGTTTTTAATTTCCAGTCTTTTCTTTAGCCAATTCCTAATCTGGTAGTTTCTAGCGCCGAAATCTGCAATTCACTGGTAAAGTCAGCATCAGGACTTATGGATTGACTATGAACTCAGTTGATTTAGCATTTGCCTCTGCGCTCGAGCAGGCTCGGCTGATTCGTAAAAAAGAAATCTCGCCGCTGGAACTGGTACAGCTTTACCTGGAGCGAATTGAACGGCTAGACTCCCGCATCGGCAGCTATTTCACGGTGATTGCTGATCTAGCGCTGGAAGATGCAAAGGCTAAAACTGAAGCGCTGGCTCAGGCTGACCCGGAAGAAAAATTTCCGCCTTTCTTTGGTGTGCCCACAGCGATTAAAGATTTGAATGCGCTGGCGGGGGTGCCCTGTAGCTACGGCAACCCAATGCTCAAGGAGCAGGTTGCTCCCCATGATGCAGCAGTTGTCAGTCGAATGAAGCAAGCCGGATTCGTTATTCTCGGCAAGACGGCAACTTCTGAGGTGGGGTCGCTTCCTTACACGGAGCCGGAAGGGTTTCCGCCAACCCGCAATCCCTGGAATTTGGACTACACATCAGGAGGGTCAAGCGGTGGGGCAGCAGCGGCGATCGCCAGTGGCTTTTGCTCGATTGCTCAAGGCTCTGACGGTGGTGGCTCGATTCGTGGGCCGGCCTCCTGCTGTAACTTAGTGGGCATTAAGCCGTCACGAGGGCGAGTTTCCTATGCGCCAGTGGGCGACTGTCAGAGCGGTATTGCGACTAACGGCCCGATCGCCCGCACCGTCACTGATGCAGCCGCCTTACTGGATGTGATGGCAGGCTATGAAACAGGCGATCCCTACTGGTTGCCCACTCCCAGCACGCTGTTCATTGAAACCTCGCAGCAGGGATTGGCTCAGCCGCTCAAAGTCGCCTTTAGTCCGGGAATTTACCCGATTGGAGAAGCTGATCCGGTGGGACAGCAAGCGGTCTTAGAAACCGTCAACCTGATTCAAGAGTTAGGGCACACCGTTGAGCAAGCCTGCCCCGATTGCAGCGATTTGATTGAGCCGTTTAGCCTAATTTGGCGATCGGGGGTTGCCGCGTCGGGCATTCCCGCTGAAGCGCTTGGCTCGTTTAACCGCTGGCTGCTGTCTCACAATGACTCCAGTGGCGACTACTTACGCGCAGTCTGGGCAATGCAGGCGATCGCCCGTCGCATTGTCGCCTTCTTTGAAAACTACGACGTACTGGTGCTGCCTGTTTACCTGCATCCCCCCATCCGCATTGGCGAATTTGCAAACTTAAGTCCAGAGGAGACGCTCCGGCGGATTATTCACTGGATTGCGCCCTGTCCTCCGTTTAATGCCAGTGGACAACCTGCGATCGCCATTCCCGCCACCTTCACCCCAGAAGGCTTACCCATCGGCATACAAATTGTCGGTCGCCCCGCCGCCGAAGCTACGATCATTGCGCTGGCAGCTCAGATTGAATCGGTGAATCGCTGGAGTGAGAAGCGTCCGATTTTGGAATAGGGGCTAGGGTCCAAGGAATTCCTCGTTTCCAGGCTCCGCCTGGAAATGCAAACCTGAGGCTTCGCCTCAAGTCAACGACGAGGCAGAGCCTCCTGAATGGGCATTCCCAGGCAGAGCCTGGGAACGAGACAGCCCCTAGCCACTTCCCCTACACCTTCTTCAGCCAGCTAAACATCGCCCGCAAATCCTTACCCACTTCCTCGATCGGATGTTCGGCTTCACGGCGGCGCATAGCGGTGAACCCGGCTTTGCCTGAGAGGTTTTCCAGGACGAACTCACGAGCAAACTGTCCCGTTTGGATTTCCTTGAGAATCTGGCGCATTTCAGCGCGGGTGTCGTCAGTGACAATGCGTGGGCCGCGGGTATAGTCGCCGTATTCAGCGGTGTTAGAAATGCTGTCGCGCATTTTGGCTAAGCCGCCTTCCACCACCAGGTCTACGATTAGCTTGACTTCATGCAAGCATTCAAAGTATGCCAGTTCGGGCTGATAGCCTGCTTCGACCAGGGTTTCAAACCCGGCTTTGATCAGGGCACTCAAGCCACCGCACAGGACAACCTGTTCGCCAAAGAGATCCGTCTCGGTTTCTTCACGGAAGGTGGTTTCTAGAATTCCAGCACGGGTGCCGCCGATGCCTTTAGCGTAGGACATGGCGCGATCGCGGGCTTGCCCTGTCGCATCCTGATAAATGGCAAACAAACAGGGAACGCCTTCGCCTTGCTCATAGGTACGCCGCACCAGATGTCCGGGGCCTTTAGGCGCAATCATCACCACGTCCACATCAGCAGGAGGCACGACTTGAGCGAAGTGAATGTTAAAGCCGTGAGCAAAGGCCAGCACTTTGCCTGCGGTTAGATGTGGCTCAATTTCCTGCTTATAAACGGTTTTTTGCACCTCGTCAGGCAGCAGAATCATAATAAAATCTGCGGCCGCGGCTGCATCGGCCACTGGCTTGACGGTTAGCCCTTCTGCTTCTGCTTTGGCTGCTGAACGGCTCCCTGCATATAGACCAACGATGACGTTAACGCCGCTGTCTTTGAGGTTAAGGGCGTGAGCATGACCCTGAGAACCGTAACCAATGATGGCAACGGTTTTTCCAGATAAAAGGTCTAAATTTGCGTCAGCGTCGTAGTACATACGAGCCATAGAGGTATCTCCTTCGCAGCAGGCGTGATGATTTTGATGCAGCCTTTAATCTTACCGCAGATTTTGCACGGACACCCAATGAACTTATGGCTTGTCTGGACTTTTTCGTTCTCAGTTTGCATCATAAGCTGGAGAATGCAGGTATAGTAGTACAAATGTTCCGTTTTTACACACTCCTATGGAACCGCTCACCGAAGTTCAGCAGCGACTTTTAGATTGGCTTGAAGAATACATTTTTCAGCACCAATATTCCCCCTCGACCCAACAGTTGCGGGAGGCGATCGGTTGGAAATCGGTGTCTGCGGTACGCTATCACCTAAAGAAGCTGAAGGAAAAAGGCTGGCTAGACTGGAGCGGCAGCCATTCTCGCGCCTATCAACTGCTCTATCCAAAGGTAGGGATGGTGCCCATTTGGGGAACGATTTCAGCTCACAGTTTGACCGAAGTTTTTCCCGATCAGGAAGTTGAGCGAATTAACCTGTTCTGCTTTCCGCAATTTAGAAGAATGTCTGTGCATGAGGTTGCTCAATGCTTTGCTTTAAGAGTGCGGGGAGACAGCATGATCGGCGCATTGATTGACAATGGCGATGTTGTGATTATGAAGCCGCCTTTTGACCAGAAGGCAATCAAGAACGGCACGATCGTTGCAGCCAGAGTGGAAGGAAAAACGACCTTAAAATGCTTTTTCCGCAAGTCCAACACTGTGACGCTGAAGCCTGCCAACTCGATGTATCCGCCTACCGACGTGAATGTTTCTGTGGTGGATATTCAGGGCGTTTATGTTGGGCTAGTGCGAGATTTGATTTAACTATTTGATTTAACTAACTGCCTCGACGTTTTTGCGGAAAAGCTTGCAGGACAATAACAGAGAAAATTACCAGCAATCCCCCAAGAATTTGTTGAATTGACAATGCTTCATTGAGAAAAGCAATGCCTAATAGAACCGTAACGATGGGTTCTAATGTGGAAAGGATTGCAGCTTGAGAGGTGCCGAGTCGCCGAATTCCTTCGAATATACTGACGATGGGAATGACGGTCGCAATCAGGACAATGCCCGTGAGGGTCAACCCTGATGGCAAGTTGTGAGGAAAATCCAACCCGCTTCCTAACAAGGCGATACTAATGAACGAGAAGCCTGCCCCCGTTGATAGGTAAGCCGTCATGGTTACGGGTGGAACGGAGCGAATGATGCGGGCGCTAAAAGTTAGATAGAGAGCATACCAGGCTCCAGAGGCGATCGCCAACCCTAACCCCACAGGTGTAGCGCTTGCCCCACTCAAATCAATGGTCAGCAAACAACCCATAAACGCCAGAACCAGAGCAGCAAGCTGGGGAGAACTAGGGCGATCGCCTTCCAGCCACCAGCCCAGCAGGGTAACAAAGGCAGGATATGTGTAAAGCAGCAGAGACGTAATGCCTGCTCCCGCGTAGTTTAGCGCTGCAAAAAACAAACCTGACTGAATGGCAAACCCAATTGCGCCTAGAAGTATGGAGGCGATCGCCTGTCGCATCGGCAGTCGCCAGCGCCCCTGCCACAGCATCCATACCCACAGCACAGCCGCTGCTCCGGCAAAGCGCCAGAATAAAGTGCTGGGTAAATCCAGTCCATCTGCGTAGGCAAACTTTCCCAGAATTGGCAGCGTTGCAAAGCCAGTGGCTGAAAGCATAACCAGCGTAGCCCCAACGGTATCAAAGCGCTGTGCAGATCGCCCTTTATCTTTTGTCATGGGTCCCGGTCATTCGCTAGTTGCATCTAAAACACGATGGGTATGCTCTACATTGCCCATCCTACGGTTAGAGCATTGCTGTCAAATGACAAAGACAACTCAAGCTGGCGAGGCAATCCGCTTTTTGAGTGCCTCAGAGCGTCGTTTGGCGATCGCATTTTTAGGATCGCTTTTCAAGGCTGCTTCATAGGCTTCGACGGCCTGAGCAATCAACTGCTTTTTTTCGTAGGCAAAGCCCATGTTGTTTAGGGCAGTCACGTAGCCTGGGCTTTGCTCTAGCGCATCTTTATATTGTCGAATTGCCAGGTCATACTGCTCTTGAGCGGCGTAGGTAAACCCCAGCGCATTAAACACCAGCGCTGCGTTTTCTCCCGGCTCCAGGTCTTTTGCTTTGAGGGCTTTCTGGAACTGGGCGATCGCCTGGGAGTACAGCTTTTTATCTAGAAAAATGCTGCCTAACTCGTAATATTCCTGGGCAGTGCCTTTCTCTTTGTTGAGCTTGTTCTGCAATCGGGAGAGTGTGGTTTCAACCTTACGAGTTTTAAGCACCTGGCGAAACAGTGCTACGCCTGCACCAGACAGCAAAACCACCAGGATGCCGAGATAAACAACTGGAAGAATGCTATCGTCCATAACCTGCCATCAACTAAAAAATCTTTTACTCCTGCTTTCTCAGGGTACAGCAGAAGCAGGGATGAGGGATGAAACGGGTTCTCTTCTTCATCCCTCATCCCTCATCCCTCATCCCTCATCCTTCCTACGGCAGTCCCCAGTAGCGAGCGCGTTCTTCTAGCCAACCTTCTTCGTGAAGACGGGCGATCGCCTCGTTCACTCGGCGACGCAAATCGTCATACTGTACACCTCTGGGCATGACGACGGATAAGGCTTCTGCGGATAGCAGCGTTGGCAACAGGTGATAGCCAGGGTGTTCCTGCACCCAACCGCTGAGAACGCTAGCATCAGCAGCAAAGGCGATCGCTTCTCCAGATTCTAAGAGGGACTGGGCTGCCTGGTAAGAGTCAACTCCGGTTAAGCGAACGGTCGGAAGGCGCGATCGCACCACAGCAATTGTGCTGGAACCATTGAGGACGGCAATCGTTTGCCCGCGCAAGTCTGAAAACTGCTGCACTGACGAATCTGGAGTGACTAGAGCGGTGCCATCCAGGTAGTAAGGAAGGCTGAAGTCGATAACGCGAGAGCGAGAAGCGGTAACGGTGACTCTGGCGATCGCCATGTCTACCTCACCTTGCAACACCGCATTCAGCCGCTCCTGATTGGCTACAGGTTGCAGCACGACCGCATCTGATCGCCCTAGAAGCTCTTGTGCCAACCGACGCGCTAAGTCAACCTCTAACCCTATCAGCTCGCCTGCCTCGTTTCTAAACCCTAATGGCGGCACATTGTCCTTAACCGCTACGATCAGGTAGCCTCGTTCCTGAATTTCTTCTAGCTCTGCTGCCTCAACAAGCTGAGCAGCCCACAAATTTCCTGCAATTAGCCTAATGCTCAAGCCAAGACCAAGACTGAGATTAAGAATCGGGTTTCGCACAGTAGAAATCTACCTGGCTTGAGGATAGAAATAGGTCTGAAATTTTGCAGGGGTTTGGCATTGCCAAGCCTGAAATTTTGTAGGGGTTTGGCATTGCCAAGCCTGAAATTTTGTAGGGGTTTGGCATTGCCAAACCCCTACAGTGTCTTATTCTTAAGCAGATTTGCGTTGAGTCTGAGCCGCAGCGACCTCAACCACTTTGCCAAAACCTGTCGGATCGAGGATTGCCATCTGAGCCAGCATCTTGCGGTTGATTTGAACGTCTGCCTTCTTCAAATTGCCGATGAGTTGGCTATAGCTCATACCGTGCAACCGAGCGGCTGCGTTGATGCGAGTAATCCACAGCCGACGAAAATCACGCTTGCGCTTGCGGCGATCGCGATATGCGTTTCGCAACGCCTTCATTACCTGCTGGTTAGCAGTCCGAAATAGCTTGGAATGGGAGCCGCGAAACCCTTTGGCGAGTTTCAGAATCTTGTTGCGGCGTTTACGAGCCACATTCCCGCGCTTAACCCTTGTCATTGTTAGAAATCCTTATCGATATCGATGTACACGAAACACTTGGGGGCGGTTGTGGAAAAAGAGCTTCAGAATTCGGGAACTTCTAGCCCCTAGCTCCTAGCCCGTAACCCCTAAAGGTAGGGGAGCATCAGTTCAACGTTTTCAGCATCGCGCTCGTCAACCAGCGCAATCTTGGAAAGGCGACTTCTGCGAGTTGCGCTCTTGTGTTCGAGCATATGGTTTTTGAAGGCTTTTCGACGCATTAGCTTACCGCTACCGCTACGCCGAAAACGCTTTGCAGCAGACTTACGAGTTTTGAGTTTGGGCATGGCCTGGCTTAATTCAACACAGTCTATAATCTTAATACTGATCAACGTGGCATCGCAAGTCCAAGTTTAGCGGTAGCGACGGTAAGGGGCTTTACCTGCATCGCTAAACAGACCAAATAATGGCCCTAACACTGCACCCACAACAAATCCGCCAGCGTGTGCCCAGTAAGCAATACCGCCGCTTTCCATGCCGATGTTGGTGGGGGCATTCAGGCTGACCAAGCCGTAGAGCGCTTGCTGCACAAACCAAATCCCCAGGAAGAAGAGAGCCGGAATGCGAATCGGGTAGAGTAAAAAGCCCAGTGGAATCAGCGTCAGTACCCTGGCTTGAGGGAATCTGAGAATGTAGGCTCCCATTACACCTGCGATCGCCCCACTCGCACCCAAAGAAGGAATATTAGACGTTTGAGCGAAATACCACTGCGCCAAGGAAGCCAGAATGCCGCACAGCAGGTAAAAGACGATGTACTTAACTCGTCCTAAGCGTTCTTCAATATTGTTGCCAAAGATCCACAAGTAGAGCATATTTCCCCCCAAGTGGAGGAAACCGCCGTGCAGAAATTGAGCGGTGATTAGGGTTAGCCACTCTGGACGAGTAGTAGAAGTAGCTGCTCCCTGAAAGCTAGCAGTCAACTCCGCAGGAACAACAGCCCATTCTCGAAAAAATGCCTCCAGTGCGGGTGGCGACAGGCTAGCTTCATAGAAAAAAACCAGAACATTGAGCAGAATAAGCCCGTAGGTGACGTATGGAGTGATTTGCGTTGGGTTATCGTCGCGTAGAGGAACCACAGGCTTGTCCTGGTAGTTATTATTTTATGAATCGTAACTTATCCTGCCTGCTTCAAGTCTGTCTTCTGACTTACGGAGGGTTTAATCACCAACTCGATTGAGTTCCTCAATTACCAGAGTCGCCAGTTTGCCTGCTGCCCCTGATTCTCCTCGACTTTGGCGGAGGCGATCGCGCATTTGCTCTAACTTTTCAGGGTGGGCGAGTAAGTCAAGCGCAAGATCAGCAACTTGCTGCGGCTGAAGTTGCCCGACTAACTCCGGTACAATTTCCTCTCCTGCCCAAATGTTAGGCCATGCTAACAGTCGAGATTTTGCAAAACAGCCAGTTGATGAACCTGGCGAAAGCGGCACCCACTCCAGGCAGATTTGCCAGCAGTCCAGGGAGACCGTCCCATGCCCGCATTGCATCAAGCTGTTGAGTTGGCAGCAGGACAATCATCGGGACTGCCAGGGAACCGAGTTCTGCGGTGTTGGCTCCTACAGTGGTTAAGCAAAGGCGACACTGCGCCAGCAGATCATAGGCAGGCGAATCTGTACATAGCTCAACTTGCAGTCCATTTGAGGTTGTGAGGAAAGCTTGCCCTTGATGGGTAATCAGTTCAGCCGACAGGTTGCCAAACTGCTGAGTTATCGGGTTGTGCTGGGGGTCAGCAAACCGCGCTAGCGTTTGCAGTTCCAGCGTTGGAGCAACCGGAATAACGAATTGGGTTTGAGGACGGGCGGCGTGCAGATGATGGGCGATCGCCAATGATAGCGGTACACCCTGAGCTAGCTTTGCCGCCTTTGAACCAGGCAATAGTCCAATTAGCTCCACCTCTGGAGCGTGCTTTAAAGGTTGATTCCCAATGGTTGCGGTATCTGCCATCAAGTCACCAACAACGGCAAACTTGTGAGCATATTGGCGCGGTGCCTGGTCGATTAGCTCAGGTTTCATTACACCAAAGCGATTGATCCATCGGTGCCAGCGGGTTTCCCATTCTCCATAAATGACAGTGCGATAGCCCAAACGTTTACCAATTATTACCGGGAAGAACTGATCGCCCCCCAGAAACACAACCACGCCGCGATCGCGCCAGTCCCAATTTGCTGCTGTTTTGCCTTGAAGCAAAAACGAAAAAAAATGTTCGGCTGCTTGAATGCGGTCGATTTCGCTATAGCGTTGGGCGATCGCCACTTCTCGACCACTAGCATTGGGGCAAGGAGATAAAACCAGCGAAATTCTTACCTGATTGCCATCTTCCCCTAGTTGTTGACGTAAGGCTTTCACCACAGGTCGTACCCAGGTAGTTAGCTCACCTGGGCCGTTGGAAAGAATCAAAAAATCGGCAGCTTGTTTACTTTTAGCTTCCGTTCTGTTCATCCTGCACTCTGCATTAGATTGGAGTCTTCAAAGTCTCATCTTAAAGCCATACCCTAGACAGACGGAGCGCCATAGCAACACTCGTTACGTTCGTCTACAGCGAAAACAGCACTAAATCACTTCAGATCTGCGACTTCTTTGAGGAGTCGCAGATCTGAGCAGACATCTAGGGAAAGGGAATGATGATGAGCAAAAAGAATGTTCAACGAGTGCGGCGGGTTGCCAAAGAACGGTTTGGATACGAGACCTTGCGGGACGGTCAAGAAACGGCAATTCATGCGTTGCTTAACGGTCACGATACGCTGGCAGTGATGCCAACAGGGTCCGGTAAGTCTGCAATTTATCAGATCGCGGCACTGTTGATTCCCGGTGCAACGGTAGTGATCTCACCTTTGATTGCCTTACAGCAAGACCAGGTAGAAGCGATCGCAGAGCAAGATGTAGGTGGTGCCGTCCAGGTAAATTCTACGATGGGGGTGGGCGATCGCACCGAAGCCTTTGAAGACCTGGAGGAAGGCGATCTAGAGTTTATGTTTCTGGCTCCAGAACAGTTCAATAATCCAGAAACTTTAGAGAAACTACAGGCAGCCAAGCCTTCTCTATTCGTGGTAGATGAAGCCCACTGCATTAGTGAGTGGGGACATGATTTTCGCCCTGATTACCTGCGGTTAGGCACCATTATCGAAGCGTTAGATCATCCACTGGTGCTAGCACTTACCGCAACGGCTGCACCGCCCGTGAGGGCAGAGATTGTTGAGCGTTTGGAGATGCGTGATCCACAGATTATAGTCCAGGGGTTCGATCGCCCTAACATTTGGCTGGGAGTGTTGCGGTTTGAGGACAAAAGTGAGAAACAGCAGGCACTCATTAAAGCGGTTGTTAACGCTGAAAAGCCCGGTATTGTCTATACTGCAACCCGTAAACAGGCAGAGGAAGTTGCAGAATTACTCCAGGCGCAAAACATTAATGCCATCTTTTATCACGCTGGAATGAAACCAAAAGAGCGGGAAGCTGCACAAACTGCCTTTATGGAAGATGAGGCGGAAGTGATCGTTGCAACCACTGCCTTTGGGATGGGTGTAGATAAACCGAATGTGCGCTTTGTGTTTCACCACAGCATTAGTGATTCGGTGGATGCTTACTATCAAGAGATTGGGCGGGCCGGACGAGATGGTGAGTCAGCCAGAGCCATCCTGTTTTATCACCCTGATGATTTGAATTTACGTCGCTTCTTTGCTAGCAGTGGACAAATCGATTTGGAACAAGTAGAGCAGGTTGCTACTGTAGTTCAAGCGCAGGAAGAAACGATTGATCTCAACGCTCTAAAAACACAAACAAATCTTTCTAGATCTAAGCTGCAAACTGCATTGGGACATTTAGAAGCAGTGGATGCGATCGCCATTCTCCCATCGGGTGAAGTTACTGCAACCGAATCTTCCCCCGATTTAACTCAGGTTGCAGCAGAAGCAATCGAGGTACAGGAACGACATCAACAGTATGAGCGATCGCGCCTGGAGATGATGCGTGGCTATGCTGAAGTGCAAGACTGCCGACGACAATATGTACTCAACTACTTTGGAGAAGAGTTGGGTGAGCCTTGTGGAAGGTGCGATCGCTGCGAAGCTGGAATCACCAGTCAAGATGAGAAACAGCCCTTTCCACTCAACAGTCGTATTACACACCAATCGTTAGGTGAGGGAATGGTGATGCGCTACGAAGAAGACAAAATGGTTGTCTTATTTGACGATGCTGGATACAAAACCCTGGGCGTAGAAATAGTTCTAGAGCAAGGGTTACTCCGAAGTCTTGAATAGCTGTTATACACTAGCGTCGAAGCATTATTCGCCTTCATAGTCCCGATGGGTGCTGCTTCCGTAAGCTAGGGTTAGGGAGTTTATGGAAAAATGGAATGGTGGTAATGCACTCCTCTAAGCCATATGACCATATAGCCAGCCTAAATAGGCTGTAGGACGAGCGGGTTGTGAAAGGCGCACCCCTCTGGGGTGCGCCTTTCACAACCTACTTAGGATTGCTATAGCAGAGCTATTCCCCACTTTAAGAAGTTTGCCGCGCGCAGACAAGTTGAAGGTGATGCAATTTCTTGTCGCAGAACTAGCTAAGGAAGAGGAGCCAAGTCTATAACCAGGAGCAACATACTTACTCTGGTCACCTCTTAATACACATGAAGCTGCTCAGAAACTTGCTCAACTCCCCTAGATTTGGAGCAAGCACCGCACAATGCGTAACGCCCAACGATTTAACTTTACAGAAGGATTTGATGCGTTCAGCATTCCCGATGCGCTACCTCAACTGCCATTGTCCCTCACGTATCAAGGTGCATCGATAGAAGTTTCAGCATTGCTAGACACAGGTGCAAGCGTCAATGTTTTACCCTACAGTGCCGGAGTTCAACTTAGTGCAGTTTGGGAGGAACAGACAACCTCCGTAATTTTGGCTGTTTTCGCACAGATCTGGCAATTTCAATCCAGTTCGATTGGTTTTTGCATGGAGCTTGTCTAACGATGTGCCTTTAGGGGCTTGCAAATAAATAAGATACCAGTCACTCTAGCAAGATATCGAGCAGGGAGTTTCTTCCCTTGCTCAGAATGTCTAGAGAAGGAAACTCTCCAATGATGCTCAATGACACGATCAAAGCAACCGTTAAAGATGCTGCTCAAAAGCTGAGTGGACACCGGAAGCGAGACTTTATGGCAAAAGTGGCTGAAGACTATTTTGGGGGGTCAGCCCGGAAAACGGAAACCACTTTAGGATGGAATCGGCATAGCGTACAACTCGGCTTGCATGAGCGTCGCAGTGCCAATCCTAAGTCGTTGAGGCTATCGATTGATAGCAAAGCCAAAG
>JAAUQZ010000169.1 GCA_012033355.1 Leptolyngbyaceae cyanobacterium RM1_406_9
TGAGTCATGATGAGGATGAGATTTTCTAGCATTGACTCCACCCCGAATCTGATTCAAATAGTTTAAGGGGAACTTCTGTATACACGGTAGCCCGCTTTGGGAGAGGGATTTAGGGTGAGGGCTACAAAAGTGGGATGCACCCCTAGGCATCTGGCGAACAAACAGAATTCTATTGATGTATTATGCGGTCGTAAGCGGTAGGTTGAAAGTTTGGAGATTAACGGCATCTACATTTTTAGAACAGTTATCAATTGTAATTGCAACCACCTTACCCTGGTCATCATAATCCAAGATGAGGTCTTCAGTAATTGCATCGGTAGAGGCAACCACTTTACTGGTTAACTCGATCGCCAATGTATCAGTTTCAGGAAAATATTGGATCTTCATTGTGGTTCCTCGCCTCGCTGTTGTCGTTTATAAAAGTTACGATCAAAAAAAGCATTGTGAACCGTTTCCCCATCATTTAGTGTAATGACTCGTAAAACTCGCCCTTCCGCTTCTTCAATGTTGCCCCAGTAAGCAATGCGATTATTTGATTGTACTTCCCGCTTAATTGGATTAGCCAATACACGCTCTATCCACTCTCGCCGAACTTCAGAATGCTTCTGAGAGGCAAATTCATCAAAATATCTGGTACTTTTCATCGCTGATTTGTTAAGTCGGCACCCCTAGATTTTTCCCTCAGCGATCGCCCCTTCTACTTCAGTCAACTCATGTAACTTACATTAATCAAGCCGAAAGGACTGAATAATTTGGGTATTTAGAATAATTTGGGTATTTAATTGTTGGACTTGTTGACTACTCAAATAACCGAGTTTCCTAACAGCTAATTGACGATCGAGGGTTGCAATGCGGGTTGTTCTAACTTTTGATGAAATCCGTAATCCTGTTTGTGAAAACTCTGGATCGGTAGCATCCAGTAGAAATTCTCCTTCATCAAAGGAATCTATGTTTTGAGACGTAATTGCACAAATAACAATATCGTTACTAACGGAATTACTCCATAAAACAATTGCAGGGCGAAGCTTGGTTTGACTCAGATCAGTAAATGGAAAGCTTATCAGTATAACCTCGCCCTTTATGACCATATAATAGGCTCTCCATCATCCAAACTGTAGAGATCAGACTCATTATGCCAAAAATCAAAAGCACCTCCTTGCTCCACAAGATGCATCATTTCGAGTGTAGAGGGAACAGGACTTTCGCCCGGCAACTTGTCAAGCAGTAGAGCTTGTTCGGTAGTAGAGAGAGATTGAATCACCTGAATCAGCGATTCGACTAGTTGAGTATTTACGGTTGATGTGTGGGGTTCTGTCATAGTTTTCTCTCCATTGCCTATCAACAGGCTACTATCTGCCCTCAACGATCGCCACTTCTGCTTCAGTCAGCCCATACAACTTGTAGACGATTGTATCAATCAGGCGATCGCTCCCCATTCTTGATAGTTGAACATGAGCAATGTGCCAACCTATTTATGAAGGAGGCGACACAGAACATTTGCAATATAGGCCTGAGTTTCTGAGGTTAGAGATCCTAATTCTCGCTGAATCGAAGATAAGTCATCAAAGGGAAACAGGATTAGAACAACTTTACCTCTCATCGTTCACGGGCTTTCCATCCGCTAGGGTATAGATGTCTTCTTCTGGGTCGTTCAAAAACGCAAAGCTTGGGTTACTTGAAACGGCTTTTAGCCAGGTTTCTTCATCTGGTTCTTCATCTGGCATCAGCACAATAACACGCACTCGACTTGATTTATCCTGTGGAAAGGGACGATCAAGATGAAGCTGCCCCTGAGTAGTTAGAATACCTGTGGTTTCGATTGCACGCATGGCTAAAGCGGGAAGCATTGGTTGATTCAATTGTAGACTGTATCAGTTGACTTGCCCTCAACGATCGCCACTTCCGCTTGAGTCAGCCCATATAACCTGTAGACGATTGTATCAATCAGGCGATCGCCTCTCATCTACTACCGTCTGAGAATTGCGTTGAATTGGCATTCGCGGTGGGGCGGTGCGCCACATGAGATCAATGTCTTCGGGGGTGAGTCCGTATGCCTGGTTAACCAGGTCAGAAACCTGATGTTCGAGTTGCAAAATCTCGCGGTTACGGGTTTGCATGGGCAATGCATAGTCACTGTAGAGTTGCTTCACTTCTTTTTGCCCAGCTACGCCCAGCGGGTCGCCTGTTTTGCCTTTTTTAGGAATACGTTTTCGCAGTTCGGCTAAAAACTCATCTTCGCTGAGGGTGGCAAATCGCTCTAGTTTTTGCCCCAGTTTGCTGATCTCAAATCGCGACTGCATCCAGTCCAATACATCTCGATAGGACTGTTGATTCGTTTTGGTGAGGTCAATGAGCCGCTGAACTTTAGGTTCGGTTTGTTCACGGATTTCATCAGTAGGTGGAGCGATCGGAAGGGTTTCCATTAGAAAGTTTGCAGGATTCAAGGCTTCATCTTTCATGTGCCCGAAAAACCGCCAATTATGCCACCACATCAAAAGACTATTCAGTACACCAAGCAAGTATAAATCATTGGTTGGCAAGAAATAAGTTTTATCGTTCCCATATCTTCCTAAATCATCAAGTGCATATTGTGATAGGAATTGAATGACCTGATAAGTAATTTTAGGCTTATCAAACTCATCGTAATACGCACAGGCTCGAAGTTCCCACCAATACTTTCCCTGATCACTTCTTCTCTTAAGTTGATTTATGAATGGACTGAAATGCTTATAAATAGAGGGAAAAGATTCCTTAAATATACTTTCGGATTGTTCGGGGCTATTACTCCAAAGCCACTTATGATTTGCACTAGATTTTAATACAATGAGCCATTCCTCTTCTGGTAAAAGATTCCATCTATCAATACCTTGTCCACGAAGATAAGGTTTTATAATTGACTCACAATCTTGATGCTGCTGAATCAACTTGTCCCTTGTATACTTATCGATTACAAAAGCATCATTAAAGCCAGTTAAAATACCTCGGTAAGGTTTGATATGAATCAAACTAGAAAGTGTCTGCCCTATCCGTTGAATCTTCTCCATTAATGTCGCAACATCAGGTCGTTCCAAACTCCAGGGGGCTTCACCAAACCTTGACCAGGGCACATCGTAGCCTTCCGCTGTCACGTAGTTATCCAGGTCAATTTCCGATAGCATCTCACGCGGCACAGGGCAGATTCGCACCGTTTGATCTGTGGGTGGCGAGGAATTGGGTAGGGGCGAAGCATTCGGCACATTAATACTGGAATTGGCAGATAAGCTATCGTCCGAATGCTTCGCCCCTACGGGGGTGTCGCTCAATGTCAGAGGTTTTTGCACCACCACAATACAGGGAAACGTATCGGCATCTGCAAAAATCGGGGCGTGACCAAAATCAACAATTTCTACAAATTGACTATTTGCCGCGAAAAACCTTCGTAACGGCTCTCCATAGCCTGCTCGTAACCATTTATTGGTGACAATGTAAGATGATAGCCCACCTCGCCGCAGCACCTTCAACCCTTTCTCGTAGAAATAAGTGTAGAGATCGGCAACCCCGCTATAGCTCTCATACCAGGCTTGGAAAAAGGGCTTAAATTCACTCAATCCTTCCTGACGCACATAGGGCGGATTGCCCACTACTGCATCAAAACCCGGATTATCCTTCCAATCTGCATTGGCTAAATCTAAAAATACTTCTGGAAACTCCAGATCCCAGTGAAAACAGTGCTTGGTGAGAAACAGTTGTTCCGCTTCATCCAGCACAGCAGCATCCTGTTTGTTGAGTTTAATTCCCTTTTCTCCCTTAATGGACTTCAGCAATTCCGTTCCATAGACCCGCAGCGTGTGAGCCGCCCGCTTTGAGCCAAAGTGAGGTGAGATATACACATCCAGCAGGCGCTTGTAGGGTTGGGCGGCTGCGGCAAACTCCCGAAATAAGTTTTCACTTTGTTCCACTTCGGCAAAGGTGGCATCACTCAACACACTCACGCCGCGCATAATCTCTGCGGCTCGTAACAAACCTCGAAACGGTCCTTCAAACAGGTTGATTTGCCCGCTATCATCCTGCGCCATTGCATCTGCTGCCTGTTTTGCCATCGCCCCCACTAGCGAGTTACCGCAGCGTAAGTGATGATCTAAAAAGCTCAATGGTGCGCCGATCGTAAACGAGTGCAGCCACAAACTCACCTTTGCCAACTCCACCGCCATTGGGTTTAAATCTACTCCATAAATGCAGCGCTTCATTACCACCCGCTGCAACAGTTGAGTTGGCTCTAGGCGATCGGGATTAATCGTAATGCCCTGCTGATCCAGGTTTTGCAAAATGCTGCTGCGGGTTTGCTCCAGCATTTCTAGGACGGGATTGTGTTCGGGATGCAGTGTCAAAATGCGAATCAGTTCATCGGTGAGATAGTCCACCGCTTCGACTAAAAAGTGACCGCTTCCCATTGCCGGATCACACACCTTGATATCTAAGAGCGTGCTTTGGGCTTCGCGCTCTAACCGCTGCACCTCTTTTTTGATGCCATTGATGCTCTGCACCCCCAACCGCTTATCTTTCATCTGCTCATGCAGTTGAGTCAGTTGGGTCATCAGTTCGCTAAACCGCTGCGATCGCCCCTCCAAAATCGGCTTTAGCGTGTGGCTGACAATGTATTTCACAATATAGTCAGGCGTGTAATAAGAACCCGTTGACTTGCGATCGCCCTTATCATTCTCCAGATGCACCCGTCCATTTGGAGCATCCTCAATCACCACCCGATATTCCAACAGCCCCTCATAAATCGACCCCAACTGGCGCACACCCAAGAAACTGTAGTCAATTGGGCTACCCTCAAACCGAGCCAGCTTATCCAAAACTGGCGCTAACACCGCATCCGAGAGCTTAAACCGTTCTAAGAAATAGTTAGCGCGATACTCAACTTGGTCATTGGCTTGACTAAAATCAAAATGAAACAAACCGCCGTTATAGCGCGGCACACCCAGCCCTGCATCGCCCCGATCGACAATTTGAAATAGACTCAGCAGGCGATCGTACATTCCGCTAGACGTTTGGCTCCATTTCTTTTGGCGATCGATGCCCTGGGCGACTTCTTGAGTCAGCTTGATCAAACTGTAATCTCGGTAATCGCGGTCAATGGGTAAAAGATTTCGGGCTTCGGCATACAGCAAAAACAGCAGCTTATAGAGAAACGATAGCGTCGCTTCATACACCTGTTCTGCGGTGATTTGCTCACCTCGACGCATCGCATCCGTGACAAAGCCACCCGCCAGCCCTGGAAACACCTGATCAAACACCAGCGCCTTTAACTCATTGCCAATGCGCGTAGCGTAGGTAGTGCTACCCTCTCGCACTCGCTCTAAGAAATTTTTGCCATGCGGGTCTTTCTCAAACGCCGCCCGACAAAAAAATAGCCAGAAATACTTAAACTGCTCCAGGTCATTTGACTCTAGCAGCGTCACCAGATCAACCTGATAAAACTCCGTTGCCGTCGAAGAAGCCTGCCGATAATACAGCCGCCAGTCGCGTCCATTGGTCAAAATCCCCCAGTCTACCCCGGTGCCCGTGAGATAGTTGGTAATCTGAAACGAAGGGTTCTCATTCTTAAACAGATCTCGCTTATCGTTAGCAGAAACCTTGCTCAGCGGACGCTCCCAGTACTTTGCCTCGGCGATCGCACTCACCCGGCTATAAAATGCAGTTTCATCGTTCAGGTGTTGGTAGGCATCCGTCTTTTGCCTATTCGTCAGAAATACGGCATAGTCTGGTCGCTCTGCCCGTCCTCGGCTGCGAGTCGTCGTCTGTACAATATATTGAAACCCTAAAACATCCAGGATGGGCTGAATCAGTTCACTCTCAGTTTGCGCCTCATTTAAGCTGCTTAGAATCAATCGCTTTTCTCGATAAAGCGTCTGTAACCGCCCAAATCCCTCAGCCACATCGCTCTGCCATTCTGGGCACTCCTGAATTCGATGCTCCAGGTAATACTGTGAAAATAAGGGTTTGTTTGGTTTTTGTCCATCCGTCATGAGTCCGATCCTAACGTAAGCGATGAAGTTCTAGTCAACACCTTTTCCCGCTTCAGTGTTCCCACCTAGTTCCTCATCCTTTACGCCCAACCTCCGGAGTGTCAGCCTGGTAGGTACAAAACTTTGGCTTTTACTTAGTCCGATCGCGATTTGTGCAGCGAGATTGTTTGCAGCCATAATTCCGTCTAGGCATCAAAAAACTCCGTCTAGGAGTCAAAATCGCTTTTGATATCAACTCGCTTTGCGCTAAGCTACTCTACGTTCTTGATCGTACTAACTAGCGATCGCACCAGAGCAACTGTGGGATGAGCCTTCCCCTCAAACAATATCGTTCTCTACTCAAAAACTATCTTAAACCGCAGCAAGCTTCTGTAATTGGGCTAGGAGTAACACTGCTGGGGAGTATTGGATTACAAATTCTCAGCCCTCAACTGCTGGGTTATTTTATTGATACAGCCACCGCAGGGGGGGCTACCCAAGCTTTATTGATCGCGGCGCTGCTGTTTATCGGTGTGGCATTGCTGACCCAGGTTCTCACTATTGTAGCAACCTACTTTGGTGAGAATGTGGCATGGACAGCGACCAATGCACTGCGAACAGATTTAGTAGAACACTGCCTTCAGCTTGACCTCTCCTTTCACAAGTCTCATACTCCAGGTGAGTTGCTAGAGCGGGTAGACGGTGACGTAACGACGCTATCCCGATTCTTCTCACAGTTAGTGATCCACATACTAGGCAATGGGATCTTACTTGTCGGTATCCTACTGGTGTTGTTTTTTGAGGACTGGCGAGCAGGGCTAAGCCTTAGCCTCTTTTCAATCATGGCATTGTCACTGCTGTTGAGTTTGCGTTCCTTTGCGGTAATGCCCTGGGCAGAATATCGCCAGTTAGGAGCAGAGTTCTTTGGTTTTCTGGGAGAGCATTTAGCGGGTAGAGAAGATATTCGCGCTAATGGTGCAGTTAGCTATGTGATGTATCGCTTTCATCAGATCTTGCAGCGCTGGTTGCCAATTTATCAAAAAGCCAGGTTCGCTAGCACAGTGCTGTGGGCAACGTCTGTTGGATTGTTCACAACTGGAAATGCGATCGCCCTTGCGGTAGCTGCGTATCTTTGGAATCAAAATGCCATCACCATCGGCACGGCCTATCTGATTTTTCACTACACCAACTTACTCAATCAGCCGATCGAACGCATTCGAGAAGAACTAGAAGAACTTCAGCAAGTAGAAGCCAGCATTCACCGCATCCAAGCTCTACTTCAAACCCAATCTTGCTTGAGAATGGGAGGTGATGCACCCTTACCTACAGGAGCTTTATCAGTCACATTCGATCGCGTTTGGTTCAATTATGAGGTAGAAGATAGAACTCAGAATGATCTTCCCCCTTCCCCTCAACTACAGAATATTTCCTTTCATCTCCCTGCGGGTCAAGTACTTGGGCTGCTCGGACGCACCGGCAGCGGCAAAACGACAATCGCCCGATTGCTGCTGAGACTTTATGACATTCAATCTGGCAAGATTAGCATTGGTGGAGTTTCAATTGCTCAAGCCTCTCTACCCAATCTTCGACAGCGGATCGGATTAGTCACACAGGACATTCAATTATTTCAAGCCAGCGTTCGTGATAACCTGACGTTTTTTGATTCTGATATTCAAGATGCAAAAATTTTGGAAATGTTGGCACAGTTAGGACTGATGGAGTGGCTACAGTCTTTACCCTCTGGATTGGATACTCGATTAGGCTCAGATAGCGGTGGACTTTCGGCAGGACAAGCCCAACTTTTAGCATTCGCTCGTGTATTTCTTAAAAATCCTGGACTGGTGATTTTAGACGAAGCCTCTTCTCGGCTTGATCCCGCGACCGAACAGTTAATTGAACAGGCGGTCGATCGCCTACTGGATGGACGAACCGGAATCATCATCGCCCATCGACTACAAACGGTGCAGCGTGCTAACCAAATTTTGATTCTAGAACACGGAAAAATCGTAGAGTATGGCGATCGCCACACTTTAGCCCGTAAGACAAACTCCCGCTTCTCACAACTCGTTAAAACGGGTTCAGAACATCGGCGTTCCTGAGTCTTTCAATTTGCGCGGTCTGCTTATTTATTGCCCTCCAAAATCACCCGTTCAAATTCTGCTAGCGCTTGGGTGACTCCAACGGTTTTGGCGCGTTGAAGGAACTGGGGAATCAGGTGGGCGATCGCCACATCAGGAAAGCCGAAACCATAATTAATGTGTCACGGGAAGGGCGATCGCACTCAAATCATCCCCACAACGGTATTTTAAGAAAAGCTGTGTTTAATCAACCGCATTTAAGATGACGCTAACTGATTCCCCCAAACGAAAAGCGAAGGCGTTAAAGCCGAGTAGCATCCGCCCTGCCAAAGAACTGTGTAGCGAGTGTGGGCTGTGTGACACCTACTACATTCAGCACGTGAAAGAAGCCTGTGCTTTTCTAAATCAGCAGATTGGTGAGTTGGAAGAGCAGACACATGGGCGATCGCGCAACCTCGATAACCCTGATGACTGGTATTTTGGCGTAAGCCAGGGCATGATGGCGGCGCGAAAAACCGAGCCAATCGAAGGCGCACAGTGGACGGGAATCGTTAGCTCCATTGCGATTCAAATGCTAAACCGGGGGATGGTCGAAGGCGTGGTGTGTGTGCAAAACACAAAGGAAGATCGCTTTCAACCCATGCCCGTGATTGCCCGCACGCCCGAAGAAATTTTGGCAGCACGGGTGAATAAGCCTACGCTGTCGCCCAATCTGTCGGTGCTGGAGCAAGTTGAGCAGTCTGGGATGAAGCGACTGTTGGTGATTGGCGTGGGTTGCCAGATTCAGGCGCTCCGGGCGGTTGAAAAAGAGTTGGGCTTGGAAAAGCTGTACGTGTTGGGTACGCCCTGCGTCGATAACGTCACCCGCGCTGGTTTGCAGAAATTCCTGGAAACGACCAGCCGATCGCCCGAAACCGTAGTGCATTACGAGTTTATGCAGGATTTTCGGGTGCATTTCAAGCATGAAGACGGCTCGGTAGAAACGGTGCCCTTTTTTGGCTTGAAAACGAATCAGCTTAAGGATGTGTTTGCGCCGTCCTGCATGAGTTGTTTTGATTATGTCAATTCGCTGGCCGATCTGGTGGTTGGCTACATGGGTGCGCCGTTTGGCTGGCAGTGGATTGTGGTGCGAAACGATCGCGGTCAAACGATGCTCGATCTGGTTTGGGATCAGCTTGAGACACAGCCCGTGATGAGTGGGGGCGATCGCCACAATGCCGTCCAGCAAAGCATTCCCGCCTATGACAAAGGGGTAACTCTGCCGATGTGGGCGGCTAAACTGATGGGCGTTGTGATTGAGAGAGTCGGACCAAAAGGGTTGGAATATGCCCGCTTCTCGATTGACTCCCACTTCACCCGCAATTACCTGTACGTCAAGCGCAATCATCCAGAGAAGCTAGAGGCGCACGTCCCCGATTACGCTAAGCGGATTGTGGGTCAATACGAGCTACCCAATTCGTAGGACTGAGTTGCACTAGCGGCAGGAAGCATTGCACTGGAGCCTTGAGATCAATCTCAGGCTCAAAGCTAAAACTCGTTAAAACGAGTTGAAATGAGGTTCTGCTGGGTTCTAGTCAGTTTTTACACTCGTCTATACTCGCTGCCAAGCTCCACTTGGCAATGCAAGGCGGGAAGCTCCAGCTTCCCGTTCTCAATCTTTACGTCCCTACTTGCACGGACAATCTGAAAGCTGGAGCTTTCGGTGCGCCGTTACCAAGTCGGAGGTTGGTAACGAGATAAACGATCCCGCACTGCTCCTCAATGATTCTGCACTGCTCCTCAACGATTCCGCACTGCTCCTTGAGATTGCGGATTCAGTGACTTGTGGGGTGGGTGTCTCACCCGCCCGGACGGGCAAGATGCCCGCCCCACAAAATGTGCAGTTTATTTAATTTCCAAGCCTTTCCTTAACGATGCCGCACTACTCCAGGACTCACGTACCTAACTGAAGAATGAGGGGCTTAAGCTCCTTGTTGAGGTGGCGATCGCTTGTTATGCTACTGGATTATCGCTGGGGACAGTTCTTAAAATTTGTTGGTCAGCATTCAAAAATACCAGGAGATGGCTTTCCACTAGCTTTTGAGGCATTAGTCCGGGGTTCGGCTCCGCTCACCCCTCAAATCACGTGTGTTGAGCGCAGTCGAAGCACGCCCACAAGCTAATCCACCCTTAAGCTGGGTCAAACCACACGGCTGTGGAACAAATAAGATTCAGCTTCGTTGCGTAAGAATTTTGTGCTGTAATCGTATTTCAGCTAATCGTTCAGCTTGGTTGCTTCGTGCCCCAATCGTAAATTCACCAACTAGTGCATAGTAGACCATTCGAGCGCGTACCATTGCCTCAAATGGCGCAAAGCCAACTTGTAGAAATAAGTCTTTTGTATAGTTCAAACGGCGCTGATCAACTTCGGCAAGAACAGCAGTAATTTTGAAGTCAATTGTAGCCCAAGCCCGAATCGCGTTTTCTGCCCGACCATCATCCTGAACCGCCAACTCAAATAGGTGGAGCAGTTTCGTTGCTGCGTCGATTCCCATTGCTTCGACTCGTTCAATGACGCTGTTGGTTTGGCGCTTAACCCATTCTTGCAAAACCGCTTCCAACAAGTCTTCTCTATTCTTAAAGTGCCAGTAAAAACTTCCCTTAGTTACTCCCAAAAGTTTGGCAAGTGGCTCGACTCGAACTGTTTCAACTCCTGTTTCTGCCAAAGTTTTGAGTCCCTGGTCGATCCAATCCTGTCGAGTCAAGTTTGAGGGTTCGGATTTCTTCTCCATACGGTAGCGTATTGACATTTTTGTGAGACAACTTTAATCTGTATCCATACGGTAGCGTATTGAAGGAAATTTATGACTACTTTAGTCGAACGAAACAAAGCGATCGCTCTACGCTTTGCCCAGGATGGGTGGGGCACAAATCCCAATTGGCAAACAACTTGGGATGAGTTGATGAATGCCGATGTTGTCTATCACTTCAACAGTGCAGCAGAGCCAATCATTGGTTTAGCGGCAAACAAAACATTTAATAAAAGCCTCTTTCAAGGATTTCCTGATATCCGCCAAACGATGGAAGATATCGTTGCTGAAGGAGACAAAGTTGTGTACCGTACAACAATTCAAGGAACTCATACGGGCGAGTTTTTGGGAACTCCACCAACGGGTAAGTCTGTTAAGGTTAATGATTTCACTTTGCTGCGGATTGCTGACGATAAGATTGCAGAGTGGTGGTATGAGTGCAATTTATTGGAAGTGATGCAGCAACTCGGATTAGTTTCAGCCTAGATTCCAGTTACCTAACGCCCCGCCTTGGAATCAATTCTGAACTAAAAGCTTAAGTCAGTTTCAACTGACTCAAATGCTAACCAGAAGCTCCTTCCAACTCGTTTTAACGAGTTTTAGATTTGAGCCTGAGATTGATCTCAAGGCTCTAGGGCAATGCCTCCTACCGTCGGTACAAGATCTCAGTATGCCTATTTGCTCAAGCAATCTGAAAGCCAGAGCTTCCAGTGCGCCGTTACCCAGCCAAAACTTGGTGACGAGATAATTCTTAAAACATCAGTATTCCTTAAGACATAGATTGCTGATTTATTTTGATTAGGATACTGTCAAATCACTCCCTCAGAAATACGCAACCTATATGACAACATCTGTTCCTCAAATAGAAACTTTAAAGATCTCAGTCTTAGATCCCACAAGAATTCCGGTTGTAGACCCTACTGAAGTCGAATTCCTCTCAATAAACTCCTTATTCTTCAAATCCATTCATACAGCTAAGCCTCAACCTCAAATATCAAGAGCTGAAGCTACTAGCCTAAATTTGTTTTCTCCCTTATCTGAGGGGGTGCATCCCACTTTTGTAGCCCTCACCCTAAATCCCTCTCCCAAAAGCGGGAGAGGGACTTCAATCCGGCTCCCCTTCTC
>JAAUQZ010000170.1 GCA_012033355.1 Leptolyngbyaceae cyanobacterium RM1_406_9
TAGTCCGAGATTATGAGTTGCTGCCAGAAACATCGGAAACGTTTATTTACCTGGCTATGATCCGGATCATGATAAGGCGATTGGCGTAACATCTGACCCCCTACAACTTTTCAAACATCCTCTTAGCCTTACCAACGCTCAGACGCATAAGAAACAGGGGCAGGCAATTGTGCCTACCCCTTACCAAACGTTATCTCAATTGGTTAAAACTTAGCTAGAAGCAATATCGGTGAAAAGCAGACAACAAGGGGCTTAAGCCCCTTGTTCCGCAGCGGAGAGCCTCGTTTGGACTAGCGGCCAATCCCTACATAGCGGAAACCAACTGCTTCCAGTGATTCTTGATCCAGGAAGTTACGACCATCGATAATCACTGGATTATTCATCAGCTTAGACATCTTGGCATAATCCAACGTACGGAATTGTGCCCAGTCCGTTACAAGAACCAGCGCATCACAGCCATCAGCTAGCCGCTCTGGGTCAGTTTCTACAATCACGTTTGATAAACCGTGACGCATTCCAGTTTGTGAAACCAGCGGGTCAAAAGCTTTGACCTTTGTACCAAGACGAGATAAGTTCTCGATCAGGTCGAGTGCAGGAGCATCACGCATATCATCGGTGTCCGGCTTAAAGGTCAGACCCAGCAAGCCTACGGTCTTACCCTTGAGAATCTTTAGTACTTGCTGAAGCTTTTCAATAGTAATTAACCGCTGACGCTGGTTGACACTCACTGCCGCCTTGAGTAGCTGAGCTTCATAGCCATAGTCATCTGCTGTGTGAATCAGCGCTGACACATCTTTGGGAAAGCAAGAACCACCCCAGCCAATGCCTGCTTGCAGAAACTTGCTGCCAATTCGGGAATCTAAACCGATACCTTTGGCGACCTGAGTGACATCTGCACCCACGCGATCGCAAATATTTGCAACTTCGTTAATGAAGCTGATTTTGGTTGCCAGGAAAGCATTTGAGGCATACTTCACCATCTCAGCCGAGCTAATGTCGGTGACAACTACAGGAACAGTCGGCAGCGACTGATCTGCAGCAAACTGGCGAGACACAATTGGAGCATATAGCTCTTTCATCATGGCGATCGCCTTTTGGCTGTTGCTGCCTAACACAATCCGGTCAGGGTTAAAGGTATCGAACACAGCAGACCCTTCCCGCAGAAACTCTGGGTTGCTCACCACATCGAAGTCCGCTTCGATTTCAACCGGAGGAAGTTCTTCCGGCACTCCACCCGCAGGAACCAGGGATTTTTGCCGCTCAGCAATGCCATCCAGTACAATCATTCGTACCCAGTCACCAGAACCAATGGGCACAGTTGACTTGTTCACAATCACCTTATAGCCGCCGTTCAGGTTTGAGCCAATTCCACGAGCGACTGCCTCGACATAGCGGGTATCACTTTCTCCGGTAGGCAAAGGAGGGGTACCAACCGCAATAAATAAGATCTCGCCATGAGATACACCAGCAGCCAAATCGCTAGTAAACGAAATGCGCTGAGCCTGAATCGCACTTTGCATCAGTTCTGATAAGCCAGGTTCAAAGATGGGAGATTGCCCTGACTGCATCAGCTTGACTTTCTCTTCATTGTTGTCAACGCAAATGACTTCATGCCCAATGTGCGCCAAACAAACTCCGGTGACCAAGCCAACATATCCTGTACCAATGACACAAACACGCATAGGGGTGCATCCTCGCGAAAGAGCAGGTTAGTGAAACGATAGAGTGTGCGAAAAGCTATAACTGATCCCTACCTACAGCTAGAAACTGTTGTTCCTTAAGGTAGGGAATTGCCAGACTGACTGACAATTCCCTAAAGGGATTACTTAGAAATCGGCTGAAGACTGCGATCGCCAACTCGAGTCCGAAAATCTTCTACCGTCAATTGCAAGCCCTCCTTCAAGGGAACTGTAGGCTGCCAGCCTAACCAGGTTTTAGCTCTGGTAATGTCTGGCTTGCGGCGACGGGGATCATCTTGTGGCAAAGGTTCAAACTTAATTTCTGCATCAGGATTAACCATCTGCTGTACTGCTTGAGCCAATTCCAAAATTGTGTACTCATCTGGGTTACCCAGGTTGACTGGACCAGTGTGATCACCGTTCATCAGCCGCATCAACCCCTCTACCAAGTCAGAGACGTAGCAAAAACTGCGCGTTTGTGACCCTTCCCCATAAACAGTTAAAGGCTGATTTCGCAGTGCTTGTACTACAAAATTGCTAACCACCCGACCGTCGTTTTCTAACATTCTGGGGCCGTAGGTGTTAAAAATCCGAGCAACGCGGATTTCCACATCATTCTGGCGGTGATAGTCAAACGCTAGGGTTTCTGCAACTCGCTTGCCCTCGTCATAGCAACTGCGGATGCCGATTGGGTTAACGTTACCGCGATATTCTTCTGTCTGCGGGTGAACTTCTGGATCACCATAGACTTCGGAGGTCGAGGCGAGCAAGAATCTCGCTTTGACCCGCTTTGCTAAACCCAGCATATTCAGCGTTCCCATCACATTCGTTTTGATGGTTTTGACTGGGTTGTACTGGTAGTGTACTGGAGAGGCTGGGCAAGCCAGATGGTAAATCTGATCGGCTTCTAACCGAATCGGTTCAGTGATGTCGTGACGAATCAACTCGAAGTAGGGATGATTCAACCAGCGGAGCAGATTTCGCTTGTGACCTGTGTAGAAATTGTCTAGACAGATGACTTCGTGCTCATCTTCGAGCAAGCGATCAATAAGGTGGGAGCCAATAAAACCCGCACCACCCGTGACTAGGATTCGCATAATGTTGCAGCTACAGGTATTTGAAGTAGGAGGGCTAAACTGTTCAAAATGGTCACTAGACCTGCACCCTCACCCGTCAGGATTTAAGCTTCAAGCTAACCTGGAATCAAAGTATCGTCCAGTCCTGACAATGTTTTTACCGCTTCGTAAGCAACTTAACAGAGATTTAAGGTCTGGCGAAGCTACAGACTGTAGGATTCACCAAATCTTCAACGCTCTATTAATCATTGTTGAAGAATTTTATAAATTCAGGGTTCCCATCGCTGTCTTCAAATATGCATCTAGAGCTTCAGTACTGCCATAAATGCTTCTTGAGGTACGTCTACTGTCCCGATTGACTTCAGGCGTTTTTTACCTTTAGCCTGCTTCTGCAATAGCTTCTTCTTTCGGCTGATATCACCGCCATAACACTTTGCCAGCACGTCTTTACGCAAAGCCGGAATGTTCTCACTGGCGATGACTCGACTGCCAATAGAGGCTTGAATCGGAATTTTGAACTGATGACGCGGGATTAGTTCTTTGAGCTTTTCGACTAGGGCTTTGCCAACGTAATAAGCCTTATCACGGTGAACGATGGTTGCCAGGGGGTCAACAGGATCGCCGTTAATTAGAATGTCCAGCTTTGCCAAAGGATTTTCTCGGTACCCAATCAGGTGGTACTCCATGCTGGCGTAACCGCGCGATCGCGACTTCATTTGATCAAAAAGTCAGTCACGACTTCGGCCAAAGGCAACTCGTAAGTCAGGGTCGTGCGCCCTTGAGCCAGATACTTCATATCTTTAAAGTCGCCGCGCCGACTCTGGCTTAGCTCCATTAGAGAGCCAACAAACTCCTCTGGCGTGATCATATCGACTTTGACGTAGGGTTCTTCGATTTTTTCACGCTGTTGAGGGTCGGGCAGGAGGCTAGGGTTGTCGATCATGACCACTTCGCCGTCAATTTTAGTCACCTGGTAAATAACGGATGGCGCTGTTGTAATCAGATCTAGCCCGTATTCGCGCTCCAGGCGTTCCTGGACAATCTCCATGTGCAGCAGCCCCAAGAAGCCACAGCGAAAGCCAAAGCCCATTGCGCTGGAGGTTTCCGGCTCATATTGCAGGGCGGCATCGCTAAGACGGAGCTTTTCGAGCGCCTCTCGCAAGTCTTCAAACTGGTCGGCATCGGTAGGAAATAGTCCGCAGAATACCATTGGTTTGGCTTCGGTGTAGCCAGGAAGCATGGCAGAGGCAGGATTCTTTGCCAGGGTGAGGGTGTCACCGACGCGGGCATCCTCGACCGATTTGATAGCGGCAGCGATGTAGCCTACTTCCCCAGCGTGTAGTTCGTCAACTTGAATTTGGGTGGGGGACAGTACGCCCAGTTCGTCAATCTCATATTCTTTTTTAGATGCCATGAGGCGGACGCGATCGCCCTTCCTCACGGTTCCATCCATTACTCGGAAATAAACAATTACACCCCGGTAGCTGTCGTAATAGCTGTCAAAAATCAGAGCGCGGAGCGGCTGCTCTACCGTATCGCGAGGCGGCGGTACCAGATAGACAATTGACTCCAAGATTTCGGTAATCCCAATTCCTTCTTTAGCTGATGCAAGAATTGCACCGCTGCAATCGAGTCCGATAATTTCTTCAATTTCTGCTTTGACTCGCTCTGGCTCAGCGCCCGGCAAGTCAATTTTGTTAAGGACGGGAATAATTTCCAGATTGTGTTCCAACGCCAGATAGACGTTTGCTAGCGTTTGCGCTTCTACCCCCTGAGAGGCATCGACGACCAGCAAGGCCCCTTCACAGGCAGCAAGCGATCGCGACACCTCATAGGAAAAATCAACGTGCCCTGGCGTATCAATCAGATTGAGAACGTATTGTTGCCCATCCCGTGCAGTGTAGTTCATTCGGGCGGCTTGCAGCTTGATAGTGATGCCCCGTTCTCTCTCCAACTCCATGTTGTCGAGAAACTGCTGCTTCATCTCGCGATCGCTCACGGTGCCAGTTACCTGAAGCAGACGATCTGCCAGGGTAGACTTACCGTGATCAATGTGGGCAATGATAGAAAAGTTACGGATACGAGAGACGGGTACGTCAGTCATAGACCTCAGCAAACGAGCAAAAATGTAGTAGTAGACGGAGTAGGCTGCCGCTTAGATTTGAGACAAGCGCCTGCTTTTAATCCTGCGATAGCAGATGAGGTGGTTTAACCCAGCTCCGGGTTTAACCCAGATGGTTAACCCAGTATCTGCCTGCAAAGCTTGCGCTGACCTTGCCTGACACTAAAGTTACTTAAAGTATTGTAATGCTTCCGTCTCAATCAAGCATACTTTAGCTTTTTCATAGATAGGGGCGTAAAACTGCACAGGACTTACGCGGGTATACAAAATTAGGCGATCGCCACGTTAAATAAGGGGCTTAGACCCCCTGTTGCATAGCAAAATGCATAAGTTCTAACGACAGCTACATCAAAATTTCTATCTATAGCGATCCTAAATGATTCGTGAAAGTGCCCGCCTGAAGGGCGAACTCTTTCACGAATCATTTTTTCATAAATTAAAGAGGATTGCCATATATGGAAGGGAGTAAAGGTCAAGCAGAGTCAGCTACTTCCCCCCACTTCTTTCTGGCAAGGGTAAGATTGTGATAGAGATTACTTAATTCAAGTTTATAGAATCAGCAATTCCGTACCTGATTTGTAGTTTTGCCGAAGAGGGCAACGTAGAATAACGAATTAGTGGAACCTGAAGTGTCTTGCGTTAAAAGAGGACTTCTTTATTTTATGAATGAACCTGCTGCCAATGCTGAGCAGTTATCTGACAAAGTAAAGCTCTCAATCCAAATGGATGCCGAATTGTTTGACCAGATTAGCCATTTGACTAACGACCCCAGTAAAGTAATTGAGGTCGCTGTCAGGCAATGGCTGCGCGGCGGTGCGCGGCGAGACGATGACCTGACTCGGACGCTACAGCGCAATCCACCTATTCCACCGCGCGGTGAGTGGAATGATTGAACGCTGTGTAGGTTGACTTCAAATCGACCTATCTTTGTGGGAGAGTTAACTCAACTTACTAGAAATTACTAGGATTGGTTAATAAAGTGGGTGACACTTCTCTAAATGCGAGTAAATTGGGTGAGGGCGAAAATCGGAATCCCGTTTCAAAGCTTTGAGCGGGTACACAGGCATCTACGAGCTGCATCTATCCTCAGTAATTCAGGCAAATGCTTAATCTTTACATTTTGTAGTTTCCAGTTCTGCGCTGATGGCTCCGCACAGTGATTCTATGCTTCCCCTGACTGAGTCTACAGACTTGATGGCTGGCAAAAAGCAAGACGGCTGCTCACAGGCTCCTGGCGTTGACCTGGTTTTTACTCAGGATGTTACGGGTCAGTATTTGTCGTTTTATTGGCGAGATGCATCTCAATACCACTTGGATTTAAGCCAGGTTGTTGGGCACCGAATTGGTGAAGCTTTTAGCCCAGTGGCGATCGCCCTTACCTCAGCCGAGTGCGTCACGTCCTGGAAAACCTGACCCCTGAAGAATTCAGCTATCCGTTCCGCTGCGCTAGCCAGTATCTCATATTTGACCTAACCATCAGCCCGCTTTTGCTGCCTCATGGCACTGCAACTAGCGCTATCGTAACTGGACGTTTGCTTCACCCTTGTCCAGAAAGTCAGGCCCTAGAGCTAGTGAATTCTTTCGCTCATCCCGTCGCGGTTGCTAACCCAGAACGATATCAGAAACTGCTAACTCAAGTTGCCTGGAATGTCCGCCGCACACTTGACCTGCAACTGATTTGGCAGCAGACCGTAAGCGGCTTAGGAGAAGCGCTTGCCGTAAGTCGATGCCTGGTTTGCTCCTATCAGCCGCTCGACACTGAGGTAGAAGTTGTCGCAGAATACCGCCAACCTGACGTTGAGTCTATGCTGGGTTCAACGCTACAACTGACAGAAGAACTTCATCTCGGTCAGGCTCTGGCAACGCTAAAGCCAGCTTTTTTGACCTGTACCGATCAGTCGAGCCAGCAACGATACTCAGTTCTGGCGGTTGCAACCTGCTACAAAGACCAGCCAAACGGCTTAATCATCCTGCATCAGTTTGACCAAAATCAAGCTTTGAGTGAAGTAGAAATCAAGCTGGTACAAGAGCTTGCCGATCAGGTTGGTACCGATATTGCCCACGCCACTCTGTTTGCAGAAAGTCAGACGCTTGCGGTTGAGCTTCAGGAAGCAAACGCCAGACTGCTGCAAAAGCACCGCGAACTGGAAGAAGCTCGCCATCAAGCAGAAGAAGCTTCTCGGCTGAAAAGCGAATTTTTAGCCAACACGTCTCACGAATTGCGGACTCCACTAAACGGCATGATTGGCTTCTTGAAGCTGATCATGGATGGCATGGCCGACGACCCAGCCGAACAAAGCGAATTCATTGAGGAGGCTTACCATTCGGCTGTTCATCTGCTCAGTATCATCAATGACATTCTCGATATTGCCAAGATTGAAGCAGGCAAAATGGAGCTAGACCTGAACCCGGTCAAGCTCGACGACCTGCTCAATGACGTAGAAAACTTCACGCGAACCCAGGCTCAACAGAAGAACCTGAGCTTTGAGATTCGCACTCCTGCAACCCGTGACGAAGTAGTTTTGATGGGCAACTATCAGCGGTTGTTGCAGGTGATGCTCAACCTGGTTGGCAATGCGATTAAATTTACCCATCAAGGCGGTGTGACGATTAGTGCTGAGGTCATCCACAAGAAAGTTGTGGTTCAAAATCAGGAAAAACCTGGCATGGTCAAGATCAGCGTTGCTGACACGGGTATTGGCGTTTCGTTAGAGAAGCAGGACAAGCTGTTTCAATCTTTTAGCCAGTTGGATGGCTCTCGCACTCGTCAGTATGGCGGAACGGGTCTGGGGTTGGCAATTTCTCAGAAACTTGTAGAAGCGATGAGCGGCGTGGTGAATTTTTACAGTATGGGTGAAGGGTTAGGTTCTACCGTTACGTTTACGGTGCCGCTCTATCAAGATCCTGTGATGACCTCTGCTCAGATGGGTAATGCGGCTGACTTATTGCTCTAGCAATAACAGAATCTTGCAGGCGTTGCTAATTTTGGGGCGTAAGTTTGGCTGGATTAGTGCCTTCTACGCTTAAATTTACACCTGGATTAGGTTGTCTGTTCAACCAAAGCGCTATAGTGAGGGGTTGCACGGCAGTTTAGAGTGTGTCACAGTTTAGCCATGACTATGGGAAAGCGAACACAGGCAGCAGAGCTAGAAGTCCGGCTACTGCGAGAAGGAATTATTGAATCCAGGCATCACGTTCATGCGGTGGTGTGTGATGACCGGGGGCGAGTTTTGTCAGTAGCAGGCAACTCGGAGACGGCTGCTTTTGTGCGTTCGGCGTTGAAACCTTTTCAAGCTCTAGCAGTAACGACGACGGGCACGATGGAGCGCTATGGACTGAGCGATCGCGACCTGGCAATTATCTGTAGCTCTCACAAGGGCACTACCGAGCAGGCTAGACAGGTATTTAATATACTCTGGCGCTGTGACATTGATCCGACAATGCTGCAATGCCCGATTCCCGAAGGAAAGCACAGCCCTTTGCAACATAACTGCTCCGGGAAACACGCTGGAATGCTAGCGGTTTGTCAGCAGCGCAACTGGTCGCTAAACAGCTATCTTCAGCGCAACCATCCGGTTCAGCGGTTGATCCTGGGAAAAGTTGCTGACCTGCTGCGAATGCCTGCCGAAGAATTTATCAGCGCTCACGATGATTGTGGTGCGCCTACCTATTTTATGCAGCTAGGGCAGATGGCTATTTTATATGCTCTGCTTGCTTCGGGAGATAACTTGGATATGGAGCGTATCGTCCGAGCGATGATCCATCACCCCACTATGGTGGCAGGGGATGGCGAGTTTGATACGGAGTTGATGCGTCTATCAGAAGGGGAACTGGTGAGTAAGTCTGGTTCTGAAGGAATCCAGTGTATTTCCAGGCTGGGCGAAGGATTGGGGTTGGCAATTAAAGTGATGGACGGGGCAAAGCGGGCCAAATATGCGGTGGCAATCCACATCTTGAAGCAGATGGGCTGGATCAGTCCGGCGATCGCCGAAACTCTTTCAGAAACCTACATGAGCCTGGGTAACTTTAAACGGTTAGATGTTGTTGGTGAACTTTCCCTGCTTTAACCCCGCAAAAAGCACACCACATTTGCAAAAAGCCTGCTATACTTGAAAAGGCGATGCGGGGTAGAGCAGCCTGGTAGCTCGTCGGGCTCATAACCCGAAGGTCAGTGGTTCAAATCCGCTCCCCGCCACCAAATCACCGAAAGCCCTGCAATTTCAGATTTGCAGGGCTTTCGTGTATGAAAAATCGTAGCGATTCTAACTATTCCGTCCAGAAGCAGGACTTCGACTCAGTAGAATGAAAGTACTAGCGAAGGCACAGGATTGAGAGGCAAAATTTAAATGAATTTTAAGCTGCGGAAACCCATTTTGGTGGGGGGATTGGGGTTGACGGCTGGGGTCTGGCTATTGCATGGCATCCACCCAGGAATTGCTGATTTTAGCGGCACCACTATTTGGGGAGCGATTGCTCTCAGTTCTGGCTTTTGGTGGCTCCGCAAGCGATCGCTCAAATCACTTGACCTGACGACTCCAGCCTTACCCGTTGACCGGACGGCCGTAGAAAAAGCGCTGTTGGCAGTCGAAACTTTGGTGAAACAACTGTCAGCAGAAGCCACCTCAGAAGTTCAAGTTTCCACGCTCACTCGCTTTCAGGAAAAACTGACGCAGCTAACCGCCGAACTGGAACGCAGCGAGATTCGGTTGGCGATCGCAGGCGGACAAGCCGTTGGTAAAACAGCCCTAGCTCAATATCTGACTGAGAACTGGATGCCTCAGGTTCAAAAGATTTCGATCGGCGACACGGCCGGGCTGTTTGCTGAACCGGAAGAAGTTGGAGCAGCACTAGCGCCAGAAATTGATTCAGCCGACCTGGTGCTGTTTGTCACGGCTGGTGATTTGACCAGCCCAGAATACCAGACAATCCAGCAGTTGCTAGCGCGGCAGCAGCGGGTTTTGCTGTTGTTCAACAAACAAGATCAGTATTTACCCGACGAGCGTCCGCTGGTGCTGCAACAAATTCGGGCAAGGGTGCAGGGACAATTAACCGCAGATGATGTGATGGCGATCGCCACTGCTCCTGCTCCGGTTAAAGTGCGTCAATATCAGTCTGGAACTGTTCAGGAGCGACTGGAGCAGCCCGCTGTGGATGTTAGTGGGTTAAGCGATCGCCTGACTCAAGTTTTAGCTGAAGAAAGTGAGCGGCTCATCCTCTCTACTGTGCTGCGTCAGGTCAATTCACTTCGGCTTGATGTTCAGAATGCGCTGAATGGGGTGAGACGCGATCGCGCCCTGCCCCTGATTGAGCAATCTCAGTGGATTGCTGCCGCCGCTGCCTTTGCTAACCCTGTACCAAGTTTAGATTTACTGGCGACTGCTGCTGTCAACACTCAATTAATTGTTGACTTGGGCGAAATCTATCAGCAAAAGTTTTCTTTGCAGCAGGCAAAGACGGCTGCGGGTACGTTAGCAGACCTGATGGTCAAGTTGGGGCTGGTTGAGCTATCGGCTCAGGCAATTAGTCCGCTGCTCAAGAGCCATGCCGTTACCTTTGTAGCAGGTAGCTTGATGGAAGGGGTTAGCGCTGCTTACCTGACTCGTTTGGCAGGGCTGAGCCTGATCGAATATTTTCAGGAACAAAGCCACGTCCTTGACCCGAATGCAGCCCCATTCCAGGTTGATCGTCTCACTCAAAAACTAAAAGCTGTATTTCAGGACAACCAACGGACTGCCTTCCTTCAAACTTTGGTGCAGCAGGGAATTAGCCGTCTTGCCCCAGTTTCAACGCCAGCGCTTCCCAGTGCAGCAAAGTAAGCAATGTCATCTCATGTCGTGCGGCGAACCAGTCAGCGATTGTTGATCAGCCTGCTGACGGTTGAGGCGATCATTCTACTGATTTATCTAGGCAGCATTAGGGCGACGGGTACTGCTTATTCGTCGTTTGATTTTAATGGGCAGGCTACGGTGCCATCCTTGCTGCAAGCGCTGCATTTTTTGGCGATCGCTCTAATCATTCTATGGATACTGGTACAGCGATATTTCCAGTGGGTTTCTATTGGCGAATCAAACCGTTCTGCTTCCAGGAAGTTATTGAACCGCTGCCGCAAAGTGCCTGCCCAAGTTCCTTCCTTAGCTTTCTTAATTACGTTCGCAGTACTAGTTTCCTATGCCGCAGTTGATGAAGTTTTCAAGCTTCACTTGCAGTTCCATCGACTGCTAGCAGGTCAGAACTGGAAATGGCTTTATCTCAGCCTATTTACCGTCATCATGACGTGGCACTGTCAGAGTTTTATTCGGCTTTGGCAACACGCTCGCAGGGAAACCTACCTGGTGTTACTGGGTATTGCAATTTTTGTCCTGGGTGGATATGGGTCTGAAATTCTCAAAGATGTCCTACTTGATGCTGGCTCTTATCAAAGTATTGAATATGCAAAATTTGGGGGAGTGCCAATTGAAAATTTGCGGATCGCCTACGAAGAATTGTCAGAGCTAGTTGGCGAAAATTTGATTCTTTATGCCTGTCTTCAATTTATTGGAAAGCGTTTAGAGTTAGGCAAAGTTGTTTAATAAAGTGCTTGACAGTAGAATTTTGCTTTTTCGAGTAGAAGTGCTGCACTTTCTGCATCTAATAAACCTGTAACGTCAACGCTATGGATTGGCACGTTTCGCTTCTCCAAATCGTATTGGTAGGTTTTGTCGTAGTATTCCAGAACCAGGTCAAAAGCCTGAGCAAGCTGACGCTGCTGGAGTAGGGCGATCGCCTGCTGAGTTCGCAATCCGCCCAGACGTTTACGAATCCGCTCTGTCGCGGCGATCAGTTCCTCTGTATCCGCCGAACCGTAGACCTCCACCAAAAGCGCCAATCGCTCTGCACGAGGGCGAACCACCTGAATGATGGGAGCTTGCATCATTTGCTGAAAGAGAGCATCAGGTACACGACAGACTCCGATGCGACGGCTTTCGGCTTCAATCCAAACGGGTTGGGTTGGGTTGAAGTTAGCCCAGGCGATCGCCACTCGATTCTCAAAATGCTCATTGGAC
>JAAUQZ010000171.1 GCA_012033355.1 Leptolyngbyaceae cyanobacterium RM1_406_9
GTAGGCTGATCTTGCTTGAAGCTGCCATCATGTTCTTCGTCGAGCAGGAGTTAGTACCTCAGATGAGGCGAGGGCGTGCGAAGACGGCGGAGCGGGTGCCGATTACGACTTGGGGAGTGCCGCTGAGCATTTGCCGCCAGGTGTCATAGCGTTCGCCATCGGACAGGGCGCTGTGGTAGACCCTTACCTTTGCGCCAAAGCGGGCCCGGAAGCGATCGGTCAGTTGTGGCGTTAGGCCAATTTCAGGAACCAGTACCAGGGCAGACTTTCCCTGCTGCAAGAGGGGGGCGATCGCCTGCAAATACACCTCAGTCTTTCCCGACCCGGTTACGCCATGCAGCAGCACCTGAGCATAGCCCTGGAGAGAGGCGATCGCCGTGAGAGCTTTCCCCTGGGCGGCTGTCAACGGTTTGGGAGAGTCTAATTGCAGCGGCAATCCAGCCTCGGTTCGCAGCACTTCTCGCGGTTGAATTACCACAACCCCTTTTTGGGCCAGCGCTTTCAGCACCGAGGAACTAGTGTGGCAAAGCTGCAAGAGTTCTTGGAGCCACAGGTCGCCACCGCGCCGCTTCAGTACGTCTACAATTTCCTGTTGCTTGGGGCTGAGGGGAAGGTCTGGTGGGTTGGCAGTCAGCACAACCGCCTGCTGCCGTTTCGGACGCACAGGAGCAGGGGGTTCCAGATAGCTCTCTACCCAGCCTAGCTGCAATAGTTGCCGCAGTCCCCGATTTGCCCCGCGCACCTGGCGCTGCAAATATTGCCAGGTGTAGTCTCCGTCTTTTGCGCCTGAAGCCGATTGAGCACCAGTACCGCAGCGGGATCGAGCTGACCGATCGCAGCCGCATCCGCCGCACTCGATGCAGATAGGGACTTAGCTGCATCCGTCAGCCGAATGCGGCGCTGCGATCGCCCCAACAACCCCGGCGGCAGCGCCACCTTAATCACCTGCATCACAGACGCACAGTAATAGTCTGACACCTGATACAGCAGGGCCCAGTAGGTGGGCGGGAAAAAGCCAGGACTGACAACTTCTTCGACCGCCCGAATGGAAGATAAGTCCAGGTCAGACGATGGCTGAGCGATGAGGCGAATGGCGATCGCTCCAACCTGCTGTGTGCCAAACGGCACACTTAAAATATCTCCCGGCTGCACCTGCACCTCACCAGCCCGGTAGGTAAACAGCCCCTGTGCGCCCGGACAATCTACCAAAACCTCAACCCACTCTGGATGTCCTGGATGTCCTACATAGGTGCCTCTAGCTTCGGCGGTGGTGACGCTACGGGCAATTTTGGGAAGCGGCGCATCGTTAGCGGGCATCACCGACACAAGCAAGTTTTGAGGCATGAACGAATACTAGAAAAAAGGGATACAGGTAGCCTTCAGATCAACTGCGGCAGCCCTGTTCTCATTTAGTTTAGAACAGTCTCGTTTAGAACGGCGCTGCTGATTTGAAGTAGAGTTCAACCCTTACGTTGGGCGCATCCTGGTTTTGCAAGCTTGCCCCCATCCCCCAACCCCTTTTGCCAAAAAGGGAGAAGGGGAGCCGGATTGGAAACCCCTCCCCGAATTGGGATAGGGATTTAGGGTGAGGGCTAAAAAGTGGGATGCACCCAAAATTTAGCGGGCTTGAAGAAGTTTTAAGAAAATCTGAGCAACCTGTTAAAACCTATTAATAGGATTGAAAGAAATCTATAAAACCTCAAAATAGATTGCTTAAGAGCCAGGATAGACTCACCCTATCCAGGTAGACCATTCGTTGTTTTTTATCTCTATTGATAGATAGGTTCTTACCAGGCCCATGAGAGCCTAATGGTTCAGGGATACTTGTAGAGGTTGCTATAGTAGCTTCAGTTTGAACAGTCAATTCGTTTAAGCAATGCTTGCCAAATTTAGGGGTGCTTGCTACAAATGACTATCATATTTCAATCTGATTACACCACGATTTCTAGCCAAAGTCTATGTCACCCGTTTGGGTGTGCAACGGTGCATTCTAATCTGTGAATTTTAGAGTTGAGTGATCGTTGGTACTACTATTTAACCTAGAGAGCCTGAAGCAGCGGCAAAAAACGTGAGTCGATTTTGTAGCTAGGAAAACAGCTAAGACTGTAGTTTCAGGTAGGTTTAGCACAAGGCATTACAATGTCAGATCGTAGCCTGTTGTCTGAGTAGGGTTTATTCGATTAGCTTTCAAACTAAATCCTTCGAGCCATATTTGAGCCTCAGTTGTTGATTTGAAGTCTGTTCGGCAGTTAGATCTAAAAAAGAAGAAAAGGAAGCATAAAGTTTTCCCTGGTTGATAAATTGGGTATAGAAGCTCTGAGGATAGTTTGCCAAGTAGTTGGCCCGTTGAATTTGGCATTTCTTAAATTTGGTATCTCACTGATTGTAAACAGAATGATAAGTAGGATGACCGTCTTAATATGACAGCAATATTCAATCCTAATTCAGGGCAAGTAACAAGCAACTCTCATTCCAACAAAACTGGTATGCCAACGGAAAATGCTCTAAGAATGAAAAGTGTTTTTGCAGAAGGCAGTGGAGCCTCGCCCACCGCTACTCAAACAGAAGTGTTTGAAGGATTGCAGGGGCAAGAAATGAATGAGCTAGATGCGCTTGATGTTGACAACGAGCCAGATGTTTTAGCAGCGGTTTACTCTCCGGGCTACCGCAAAACGGTTTCAGATGACGCAGTGGGTGCTTTCTTTAAGGAAATGGCGCGTTATCCGTTGCTCAAGCCAAATGAGGAAGTGGAACTGGCGCGACGAGTGCAGTTTTTGGCAGAAGTAGAGCAGTTGCGCGATCGCCTTCGCGACGAGCTGGGCCGCAATCCCAATAAAGCCGACGTTGCCAGCAGCCTGGGGCTAAACGAGCGGCAGCTTGAACATCAGCTTTATCGCAGCCGCACTGCCAAACGCAAAATGATTCGCTCAAACCTGCGGCTGGTCGTGTCGATCGCCAAGCGCTATCTTAACCGAGGCGTACCTTTCCTGGATTTGATTCAAGAAGGCGCACTGGGGCTGAATCGCGCCACCGAAAAGTTTGATCCTGACAAGGGCTATAAATTCTCAACCTATGCTTACTGGTGGATTCGGCAGGGAATTACGCGCACGATCGCCAACGATGCCCGCACAATTCGCTTGCCCATCCACATTGTTGAAAAGCTGAACAAGCTGAAAAAGGCGCACCGCGATCTGCGAAAAGAGCTAAACCGCAACCCCACCGAAATTGAACTGGCAGAAGCCATAGAGCTAACCCCTGAGCAACTGCGAAATCTGCAACAGGTGCGGCGGCGTTCTCTGTCGCTTAACCACCGGGTTGGTAAAGGGGAAGACACCGAGTTAATGGAATTGCTCGAAGATAGCACTACCCAGTCGCCAGAGGCGCAAATGAGCGAGACGATGATGCGTCAGGAGATCTACAGCGTACTGGGCGACGTGCTGACGGAGCGCGAGAAAGATATTATTTCCTTGCGTTACGGGCTAGCTACGGGTGAGGCACATACATTGGAAGAAGTAGGTGGTTTGTTTAACCTGTCGCGGGAACGGGTGCGCCAAATTCAAACGAAAGCCATGCGAAAGCTGCGCCGTCCCCAGGTTGCGGCTCGGCTGAAGGGCTGGTTGCGCTAGTGGGTGCGACCTATGAAAGTTTTCGATGATAGGAATGCTGCGGGTCGATTGCGCTGATAGTGGGCGATCGCGGTAGGGTAAGAAGGAAATTTTTTGCTGCACCTTCTTCTATGCCTAATTCCCCTACCATGCAGACTGCGATGCAAATTCGTTCGGCTACCGCTGATGACGTACCAACCCTATTCGGGCTGATTCAAGCTTTGGCGGAATATGAAAAACTTGCGGATGCCGTTGTAGGAAGCGCTGAGGCACTGGCGGAGCATCTGTTTGGGGGGTCTTGCGTTGAGGCTATTCTCGCCGAACAGGAAAGTTTGCCCATCGGGTTTGCCCTGTTCTTTAGCAGCTATTCCACATTTTTGACCCAACCTGGAATCTACTTGGAAGATCTGTTTGTGCTGCCCGAATATCGGGGGCAAGGAATCGGGAAGGCGCTGTTGTCACACCTGGCACAACGGGTTCTGGAGCGTAACGGAGGGCGGCTGGAATGGTCGGTGCTGGACTGGAATCAGCCTGCGATCGCCTTCTATCGCAAGATTGGAGCCACGATTAAAGAAGAAACCCGCATCTGTCGCGTTACCCGTGACCGTTTGCTGCACACCGTCAGCTTGGGAGCGGACAATTTAGAAGCACAAATTCGCCCAGTTGTGCCGGACGATCTGCCGGAACTGTTTCAACTCATTCAATCCAAAGCTAAGTTTGACCGTCAGCTTCACCAGTTCAGCAGTGACCCCGATACCCTGAGCCAGCACCTATTTGGTTCCCGCCCTTATCTGGAAGGACTGGTGGTTGAGCAAGCAGGGCAACTGATTGGGTTTGCCAGCTTTTCCCCCAACTATTCCACCTTTTTGACGCAGCCTGGAATTTACCTGGAAGACCTGTTCGTTTTACCCGAATATCGGACTCAGGGAATCGGCAAAACCCTGCTAGCAAAACTGGCCCAGATTGCCCTCGATCGCCACTGTGGTCGTCTGGAATGGCTGGTCGCTACCTGGAACGAGCGGGCGATCGCCTTCTACCAGCACATAGGCGCAACGATCTTGCCGGACTGGAGAATTTGTCGGATGACGAGAGAGGCGATCGCTAACCTTGCCCAAATTTATTCATAACTATTGAAAACTGTTGAAACTTCTTGCTTTGCGCTGATTTCTCCGATACAACCAGATTGGCAGTTCTGTGATCTGCCTTAGCTATCCATCTTTAGAGCGAAGCCTTCGGAGCAAAACACCATGACGATTTGGGTCAACGAACAAGTCGATCCGTCGGGCATTATTTCTTCCTGCATCGCCTGCTGCAACCAGGAACAGGCAGAAGCCTGCCACGACTCCTTTGAGGAAAACCTCACCGACGCGCAAAAAGCCGCAGGTTGGGTTGCCCGCCTCAGAACCGTCCCATCCTGGGAGACGTGCCTGTAAACGCCCTCAAACTTGATTAATCATTCCGCTTTCCACGCTCCCCATCCCCTGCTCCTCCCCATCCCCTGCTAGCCTTTAAGCAGGAAACGGTTCATTAATGGAGATAGAGATTTGAAGAACCAATACACACAGAATTTGTCGGGTTTGATCTTGGGAGTCGTTGTAGCCGCGATTCTGTTTATCGGACTCAACTCTTTCGTCATTGTCAATCCAGGGCAAGCAGGCGTAATCAGCATTTTGGGCAAAGCTAGAGATGGCGCTCTGCTGGAAGGGCTACACTTCAAGCCACCGCTCATTTCAGCGGTTGATGTGTATGACGTGACGGTGCAGAAATTTGAGGTTCCGGCTCAAAGCTCAACAAAGGATCTTCAGGACTTGACGGCTAGCTTTGCGATTAACTTTCGGCTTGACCCAACACAGGTGGTGCAAATTCGACGGACGCAGGGAACCTTGCAAAACCTCGTTTCTAAAATCATCGCGCCCCAAACTCAAGAATCTTTTAAGATTGCTGCTGCCCGTCGAACGGTGGAAGAAGCCATCACAAAGCGGGATGAACTGAAGCAGGACTTTGATACGGCATTGAGCGATCGCCTGGAAAAATATGCCGTCATCGTGCTAGATACCAGCGTGATCGACCTCAGCTTCTCGAAAGAATTTTCGCAGGCGGTTGAGGAAAAGCAAATTGCTGAACAGCGGGCCCAACGAGGAGTTTATGTCGCTCAAGAAGCATCCCAGGTAGCTCAGGCAGACATCAACCGCGCTAAAGGACGAGCAGAGGCACAGCGGCTCCTGGCAGAGACACTAAAAGCAGAAGGCGGCGAATTGGTGTTGCTAAAAGAGGCGATCGAAGCATGGCGGGAGGGCGGTGCTCAAATGCCCAACGTTTTAGTGACCAATGGCGAATCGGGCGGCGTACCGTTTTTGTTTAACCTGAAAGATTTTCAGTCGCCTGGTTTGCGTTAGTCTGCATACAGCAAGCTCTGCCGTATACGGGCACTCCTCAATCCATGTAAGATGCTGTACTTCACGCTAAATTCCTCTTTAATGTCCACTGTGTATACTCTAACCATGACCTGGCGAACCATGACTTGGCAAAAACTAACAGCATTTTTACTGTCTCTGATGCTCTGGGGCTGGAGTCTTCCGGCTTTGGCAGACTGGACAATGCCCATGTCCTTCAGCAATGCAGAGCTAAAAGGGCGAGATTTTTCGGGGCAGAGCTTGCAGGCATCGGAATTTTCTAACGCAAATCTGGAGTTCACTAATTTCAGCAATGCGGATGTACGAGGGGCGGTGTTTAGCGCTTCTGTGATGACCAAGGCCAATCTGCACGGTGCAGATCTGGCTAATGCAATGGCAGACCAGGTAAATTTTGCGGGAGCCGATTTTAGTGATGCGGTATTCACCGAGGCGATTTTGCTGCGCTCGACGTTTGACGATGTGAATATTGCGGGAGCCGATTTTAGCGATGCCATTCTGGACGGGGCACAGGTGAAGCAGTTGTGCGAACGGGCCAGCGGCATTAATTCTAAAACGGGTGTCGGTACACGCAAGTCTCTAGGTTGCCCTTGAATATGCGGGTTGGTGTCATTGGCGGCGGGCAGCTCGCCTGGATGATGGCAGAGGCGGCGCGATCGCTCTCAGTCGATTTAATCGTGCAAACTCCGCAGGCGAGTGACCCGGCTGTGGCGATCGCTACTCAAACTATTCTCGCCCCGATTGACGATGCCACTGCGACTGCTCAGCTTGCGGCTCAGTGTGACGTAATCACGTTTGAAAATGAGTTTATTGACCTGGAAGCTCTGACGCACCTAGAAAAGCAGGGCACTCGTTTCTGTCCCCGGCTGTCTGCTTTGGCTCCACTGCTAGACAAATACCACCAGCGCTGCTATTTGCGCAATATTGGGCTACCCACTCCTGAATTCTCAACGCTAGAAGCCGCAGATCTGCTTTCTGCAAGATGGCTCAGCTATCCCACTGTGCTAAAGGCGCGTCGGCACGGCTATGACGGACAGGGAACTTTTATTCTCAACAGTCAGGCTGACCTGGAGGAAATCTTGGCGCAGTCGGCACCGCAACCCTGGCTGGTCGAGGAGTTTGTGCCATTTGAACGAGAACTGGCGGTTATGGCGGCGCGGGGGGTGACAGGTGAGATTGTCACCTATCCCGTTGTAGAAACTCAGCAGGAGGAACAGGTTTGTCGGCGAGTGCTGGTTACATCTGATCTGGCAGCGGTGGAAGCAGAAGTGAAGGCGATCGCCCACACCCTCCTCACCCAACTGGATGTGATTGGCATTTTTGGCATCGAATTGTTTTTAACTCGTGACGGCAAAGTACTGGTCAATGAGATTGCGCCCCGCACTCACAATTCTGGACATTACACCCTGGATGCCTGTGTCACCTCCCAGTTTGAGCAGCATCTTCGAGCCGTATGCGGTTTGCCGCTGGGCAGTCCGGCCCTGCAAACTGAGGCAGCCGTTATGGTAAATCTGCTGGGCTACGAGCATTCTCAAAGTGAGTATTTGGAGAAACGCCAGCGGCTATCGCAAATTCCCAATGTCCATGTGCATTGGTATGGCAAAACGGAATCTCGACCGGGGCGCAAGCTGGGACACGTAACTGTGCTGATGAATGATGCGGCATGGCGATCGCAAGCCATAGAAATTGCCCAAACTATTGAAGCAATCTGGTATGGGCGCTAGTTAGGGCGATCGCCTAATTCAATCGAATGGACGTAAAGCGCTGCCTGAGTGCGATCGCGCAGTCCCAATGTACTCAAAATGTGAGTGATATGATTGCGAACTGTTTTTTCTGAAATGTAAAGCGCCTGAGCAATTTCTCGATTGCTGGCTCCTTTGGCAATCCAATGTAGGATTTCTTGTTCCCTGGGAGTTAAATTCATCAAGTTTGGGGGCGGCAGCGGGGCTTGGGCAACAATTTTTCCAGCCAGACCGGGACTGAGCTGCGTATAGCCTTTATGAACCAGGCGAATGGCTTGCGTCAGTTCCTCAAATGGAGTGTCCTTGAGCAAATAGCCCGACGCGCCATACCGCAATGCTTGAACCACATATTCCTGGTCATCAAAAGTAGTTAAAATCAAAACTTTAGCAAAGGCAAATCGCTCACAAATGGCTGAGGTTGCTGCAACTCCGTCCATGATAGGCATTCGCACGTCCATTAACACCACATCGGGACATCCGTGAGGAAGAAGGGCGGCTGTTTGAGTTGCACAGTTTTCTAGAAAGGCGATCGCCTCTTCTCCATGACTGGCTTCTCCAATCACTTCTAACTCACTATCTGTTTTCAGGAGTGCCTTCATTCCACGCCGCAGCAGCGGTTGGTCATCCACCAGCAATAGACGAATCATAAAGTGATAAAGAAAAAACAGCTTCAATTCGGCAGCCTTCGCCTGGAGCAGTCGTTAGCGTAAACTTTCCCGCCAGTGCTAACGTGCGTTCCTGCATTCCCTGAATTCCAAAACCAGTGGTTGTTTGAGTAGAGTCAAACCCTTTTCCATTATCCTGAATCAGGATATGCACTGTTGCGGCTTCAGGTGTTCTAACTAAAACTTCCGTTTGCATCAACAGATCGACCTGAGTTGCAGCAGCATATTTACAGATATTGGTGAGCGCTTCTTGCGCGATTCGATAGATTGCAATTTCCAATTTGGAGGAAAGGGGAACGTCAATCTGATAGTGAAAGTTAGGGGAAATATGAGTGGAGCGCTGAAAGTCGTTGATGAGTAAGGCGATCGCCCCTTTGAGCGATCGCCCCTGCAACGGATCGCGCAACGTTGCCACCGATTCACGCACTTCTCGCAGCGCCGTTGAACTCAGTTGCTTTGCTTCGATCAGCAGTTCCCGTGCTTCATCGGGGTTAGACTGCAACAGCCGCAGTGCCGCCTCTAAATGTAGATTAAATACAGTGAGTGAATGCCCCAATGAATCGTGAATTTCACGCGCAATCCGGTTACGTTCCTGCACCGTTGCCAGGTTTTCAATCTCTGAAGCATATTGCTGAAGCTTGGCGTGAGCCACCATCAGCTTTTCGCGACTTTGGCGCTCTGACACTACTGCATACATCAACAGTTGCAAAAACACTAAAGTTAGCCCTGCCACGAGAATCCTGCCTAACCAGAACCGCCTCAATCGGGGTAAATTAGCGACTGTTGGCAACAACTCTAAAGACTGAAAGCGTAAGAGCAACACCAGTACACAAAACATCAGAGCAACGCCCGTCACGGCTAAACAGGTGCGGGGCTTAAAGATAAAGCTGCTGCGAATTACCAAAACGACAAACAGCAGCGGAAACAGCCGAATGCCACCCACTAGTGACACCAGCAAAATCAACCCAACTTGCAGAATCGTGTAGAGCGATCGCCCCGCTAAACGTTGAGGTAGCCACCATCCGGCTAAAGTGAATAACCCCAATCCTACCCAGTTGAGCCACACCACACGCGGCGACTGATAGACCCATATCGGCGAAAACTCACGTAGCCCAACAAGCAGCAGCAAGACCCACTCCAAGTAAACCAAGAAGTGTAAGGGATGGTTGCGAGTGTGGCGGGGCAGGCGCATCAAGGAAAAGGACAACAACCCTCACCTTAGTGATTTTGAGACGGTTGTGGCAAGAGGCAATTGTCCTATCCGATCAGGGCAATTCTCCCAGACAATTCAGGACATCTGCATCAGGCGATGTCACTTAAGGAGCGCTTAGGATGGGGACAACTCAACCGAGGAAACACCCATGAAACTTAAACTCATCGCTTTTGCAGCCGGAACCGCTCTGCTTCTGACTCCCTTAACGCCTGGTTTGGTGAGAGCGCAAACAGAAGGATTTCCCGTTTTAGAAGGAATTGAACTGACCGAACAGCAGCAAACTCAACTAGACGACTTGCGTCAACAAACCCGAACTCAAGTAGAAGGGATCTTAACAGAACAACAGCGGGAACAGTTCATCAGCACACTGACAGAGGAGCAGAATCTGAGAAGTGCGATCGCCGCCCTAGACCTCACCGATCAGCAAAAAGAACAACTGCGCCCAGTCTTTCAATCCGTTCGCACTCAAATTGGTGAAATTCTCACGCCCGAACAACGGCAGCAGTTACGCAATAACATTCGCTCTGCTATCGAAGAACGCCGACAGTAGCACTCATCTTCATGACGCAGCTGATAAACTGCATCGTGAAGAATAGCTTCAGAAGATCTCCAACTTCTTTGAGAAGTTGGAGATCTCATGTCCGGGTAGATAAGTAAGATAGCTCACTTAACGAGCCCAGAACGAAGCGCCCGCACCGCTAGCTGAGTGCGATCATCAGCACAGAGCTTATTCAAAATATTTCGCACGTGAGTTTTTACCGTTCCAACGGTGATATAAAGCCGCTCAGCGATCTTGGCATTGCTGCATCCGTCTACGATTAACTCTAAAACTTCCAACTCTCGCTCAGTTAATGGGTAAGCCTGGACAACCTGATCGTACTCATTATCCATTGCTTTAATGGCGATCGTGCCTGACTCGGCTTTAGAAAAAGCCTGAGCCTGAGCCTCACGAGTCTGGCGCAGCACAACGCGAGCAACGGATGGATCGATCCAGGAATCGCCCTGAGAGGTAACTCGAATTGCCTCTACCAAATCATTGATGCTGATATCTTTCATGCAGTAGGAGTCTGCCCCCGCTGCGAAAGCAGACATGACGACCTCTTCATCGTCCTGCATGGTCATGATTAAAACTTTTGTTTCAGGCGTTTCCCCTATGGGAGAGGCATTCTTAAGACGCTGAGTCAACTCAATTCCATCCATGCCTGGTAAACCCACATCCACAATCGCAACGTCTGTGGGAGTGATTTTGAGCAGTTCAAGTGCGGATAAAGCATTACTCGCCTCGCCTACTACTGCAATTTGATCTCGCTGCTGTAGTGCGGTGCGAATGCCAACGCGAGTCAAAGTATGGTCCTCAACCAGGGCTACGCGGATCGTGTTCATCTCTAACCTTTTGACTTTCTAGAACGAGGTAGAACTCCAAACAAGTATTTTTGATAAATAGGGATCGTTAACAGCTTCACCTGCGAAAATACTAGACAATTTGCTTAGGCCTCCGGTCTATCGGGAGAAGGAGACTCTAGGTGTATAGGTGTATTTCATTGGGAATACTTTGAGGGAGATTCCAGCCAGAGCCACCCTCCTGCTGTATCTAACTCTAAGCAGCTTATTGACCGGGTATAGGTTTCACCATTTCTCCCTTGAGCTTATGTACTTAAGCGTACAAAAGCAAAGTATTAAGCTAAAACTTCTTTTGTTAAATTTCATTCGCGAATAAAAAGAGATTTAATAGCAGGAAGGATTAAGTATTTCAAATCCGAGTCGCTTTATGTAAAAGTAATAAAATCTGGTGAGGCAAGGGGCTTAAGCCCCCTGTTCAGTTCAGCTTTATAAAGAATTAGTACAGACTCGAATTGAAGTAAATAACGCTATAAAAATCTATCTTTTGAAGGATAGAAAGTCTCACTAAAGAGTGAATTGTTAAAGATTCAAATGTTTAGTATTAACAGCTACGATCTGACCTTTCGCTTGAAGGCTATTTCTTTATAAGGCGGATGTGATATCTATTTAACTTGCTTGCGCGGGACAACCTCTCGTTTTGAAAGAGGCTTAAGCCCTCTACCTCGTTGGAGCGGGTGCATCCCACTTTTGCAGCCCTCACCCTAAATCCCTCTCCCAGAGAGGGAGAGGGACTTCCAATCCGGCTCCCCTTCTCCCTTTTTGGGAGAAGGGGCTGGGGGATGAGGGCAAACTTGCAAAACTGGGATATACCCAA
>JAAUQZ010000172.1 GCA_012033355.1 Leptolyngbyaceae cyanobacterium RM1_406_9
AGTAAAGGAAATGACTGCTTGCCCGAAACGGAAAACACATTCGCCGGAAAGTTCGCGAGAACTGCTGCGCCCAGACCACAACACGACTGGGAAGTTTACTAATGCCGCCAGTTTTTGTCGCCGCTGTTGAAGGGAATTAGCGAGGGAGGGGCGATCGCCAACTTTAGCTCTGTCGCTCTGGATTTGCACAGGTTTTATCTGGCTCAAGCATTAACTTGATTCATGTTGACACTATTCAAGAAAAGTGACAATCTGTTCGTCTGTTGACCCCTATCCAAAGCGTTTAGATCAAGAGAGGTTCATTGTTTTGTCTAAAAGCGGCAGGTCAAAAAGACAACCAGCAGATCCTCTAGCAAAATGGCTGGCTTTGGATTGGAATCGACCCGAAAGATCTTACAACCCGGACGTGCGAGATCTGTTAGCAGGTTTGCTGGACTATCCCAAAGATCGAGTCATTACTGAAGATGCAGGGGGCGGAGGATATCCAGATATTAAGCTGCTAACTCCTGAAAAAACTGCCTGGGTCGTTGGAGACTTAAAGAAAGACGATGCAGAACTCAATACGGAAAGTGGACGACGCAAGCTGTGGAATCAAAAACGGAAGTATGTTGAGGGTTTAACTCGATATGTTTTGTTTCTCACCGCTCGTTATCTTTGGATCGTTTTACCAACAGGTGAAGCGGTTTCAGAGTTTGCAGAACCGTGCAATTTATCTGAAATCTCCTTTGAGGAACTGCGGGAAACGCTCAAGTTTCTTTCCTACGAACAGGCAACGCATCAAAATCAATGGACAACTTTTATTCAGGGGCAATTACCCTATGTTTATCTGAAGCTAGATGCACCTGAAACGTTAGACCGATTGCGGCAAGATTTACAAACTAGCTTTACTGAATTGGGGGAAGCCGCAGAAGGGCGATCGCCACCTTAATTCAGCAATATGTAGAATTCAAACGTCAGGAACGAGAAGTTCAGCAAAACCCGCTCTATACCAGTGATACACAGCGGCGATCGCTCGTTCGGCTGCGGTTTCGATTTGACTTTCACCGACATTTGTTTGAAGACATCTTGCCCCGATTTGAAGATCAGTATGGGCGCGATGTCAACGCAAAAGGCAAACAGGTTGAAGAGCGAATTCGAGAATCTTTTGTTGCCGACTCCGTTGCAGTATTGGTTGCTAGAGTGCTGTTCTTACGGCTGGTTGAAGACTTAAAGCTGACCAAAAAACGCCGCTTATCTAACGGTGGGCCACAGGACTGGGCAGCATTTGTCGATCACTTAACGGGGGATGCAAAAGCACTGGTGCAGCTAGTTGCTGAAGACATCGGACGGCTCTATCATGAACCCTTTGAACGCAACTTGTTTGACTGGATTTATGAAACGAACGGCGCGTTAGATGAAGCATTACAACGCTTAATTTTGAGGTTTAATGCCTACGATTTTTCGGGTTTGTCAGAGGAGATCTTAGGAGATATCTACCAGACCTTCTTACCCACTGCAAAACGCAAGCGGCTAGGCGAGTTTTACACACCCGCTTCCATCGTTGATTGGCTATTAGCACAAACTGTTTTCAGTCATGGTGAGGGAAAATTGCTCGATCCGTCCTGTGGAAGCGGTTCGTTTTTAGTGCGGTATATTCATCGCTGTTTGGAAGACGCAAAGGCGAGAGGGCTAGATACAAATACGGTTTTGCAAGAGTTACAAACTAGCGTTTGGGGGTTTGACCTTAACCCGTTTGCGGCATTTATCAGTCACTTTCAGCTGATGTGGGCGCTAGTTCGCTACAAGCCATCAGTCCAGCCTGGAGATGTTCCCAAAATTCACATCTATAACATCAACAGTCTGTTGCGAGAGCTAGATTGGTGGGGCAATCGGGAGTCGATTTGCTTGCACCCGGTTCGTTAGAGCGAGATAGCGAACAGTGGAAATACATCGTCGGAAATCCGCCTTACATTCGAGCCGAGCGAGTCAAATATAACGATGAGATGCGCGGCCTGTGGCATCAAGTTTGGGGACAAAATGCAGATACAGGCTTGGTGTTTCTCTACCGTGCCCTGACTGAATCGCTGGAAGCAGGCGGATGGTTAGGCATGGTCGTGAGTGGCGGCTACGCTAACTCAGAAGCAGCCGCAAAGGTATGGAAACTCTTATATCCTCGTCGAAATGCGGCTTTACGGAAAGTTGTGTGGCTGGAGTTTGCTGGAAAACAGTGGGATGCAAACGTAATTCCAATGCTGTTGATTATCGAGAAAACTTTAGCACAGGAGGAGGATGAGATTGAATTATTTGTTCCTTCAAGTTGGCCAAGCGACAAGTCATCAAACAGAATTAAGTACAAAGATTTTTTTGATGCTAAAGTCAGCCCAAGAATTACAGATATTGACCTTAGTGACACAGCAGAAGGTTTGTGGGGAAACTATTTATTGCCACTGTTACACCATGAAGACATACCGATTCTAAAAAGGCTATATCCAAATGGAAATGGCGAGAAAATTGTGGAGTTAAAAGAAGCGGTTATGCGGCAACTGAGCCGAAACAATCGCCCATTTTGGTTTACTTATGGAATTCAACGTGGAGGGACAGCAGTTACAGCAGAATCCACAGGAGAAGATTCTGTTCAGGTTATTGCAGGACGTAGTATATCAATAGGCTGGTCAGGAGAGCCTGTTGGTTGGGTTAGCTTAAATGCAGTTAGGGAAAGGCCCTATGGTAAGTTAAGTCTATGGGCAAGTAAGAGACTTGAATCTTTCCTAGCTGTAACTAATATCGGTTTAGCTCCTACAGCAACTCTTGTTAACAGTGACGTGATTGCTGCTGTTGATTCTCTAATCGTTGCAGTGCCAAAAATTGGACTTGATCCTAAAACAGTTGTTGCTTATATCAACAGTAAGTTAGCTCGTTTCTATTATTTGGTGAGACTACGGACAGGAGTATTAGAAGGCTCATCCCGTGCCCATGTTTACCCACGTACTCTTGAAGCGTTGCCCTGGGTCAAAGATCTAGATTCGACGATCGCGCAGCGGCTAGTAGAAGGCTATGACGGTCTAGAAAAGTTAGCAGCTAGAGCCAAAAACAATCCTGATGAATGGCTGTTGTCTGAGGTTGAAACTCGACTTGAGACGAGTCGATATAAGTTGAGCGATCGCCACTTAAACCTCAACTTTTCTAACTGGAGTCCTGAAGATGTGCAGGTAGAAGAACTGAGCCTGGATGGAAACTGCATTCGAGCCGGATTGTTTTCTCTGGAACTGGTAGACGCGGATGTAACCGAACTGGTTTACAAACTTTTAACGCTCAACGCTGATGAAGAAGCCACCATTTCTAGAGCCATCATTCAAAAACTCCTCGTTCCTCAAGATTATGCTGCTGTCATGCAAACCTATCGGCAGAGATTAGCTAGCTTTCAACAGGTTGAGTCCGATTTCTTTGCGGCTCTGGCACAAATCGACCAAACCGTTTACGAAATGTTTGAACTAACTGCCGAGGAGCAAGCCCATATTGAAACTCGTTTGGCTAGCTTTCCGCTCAACAAGCTCCAGCCGCGCTATCCCTGGCAAACGGTTAAGCCCAGACCGATTAAGGCATATCTGAGCGATCGCTTTGCATAATTTATTTGGAAAAGCCAGTCTTTAGAATCGTTTAGATAGTTTGTCGAGGGGCTGCTGTTTTTTCGTCTCCAGTGTTTGGGGTACCAGTTGGTTCAATCAAGAGAAGATGCACTTCTTCGGTGGCAACGGGACGATGCTCAACGCCACGCGGTACGATGAACAATTCTCCTGGTTCGAGGTGAATGTCGCGATCGCGCAATTGAATCGTCAAACGCCCTTTGAGAACCAAGAAAAAGTCATCGGTGTCATCATGCTTGTGCCAGACAAACTCATCTTTGACTTTAACAACCATGATGTCGTAGTGATTTAGTTGAGCAACGGTTTTGGGCGACCAATATTCTGAGAACTGGGAAAGTTTTTCGCTCAGGTTAATTTTGTCCATACTTGCGCGATTACCAAAGAAATATCATCTGATGCAGAGGCACTGTTTCCCTTTACATTCTTAGTGCAACTGATGCAGAAGCATTGTTGTCTCTTACATTCTTAATGCAGCCATTGCAGAAGCATTGTGAGCTAATACAAAAACCTTTAGATGTAGGGTGCTGTTAGGCGTAGCCGTAACGCACCGCTTCACAAGGCTTTGATGCTGATATAAAAGCCTTTAGCTGGCTGTCAGTTCTTTGAGGACAGATTTTCGACTTTGTTTGGCCAGTTCATAGTTGGGATTGAGGTCGAGGGCATGGTCATAGCTGGCGATCGCTTCATCTCGCTGTCCCAATCGGCGCAGGGCGTTTCCTCGGTTATTCCAGGCTTGGGAAACTTCAGGATTCAGCCAGAGGGCGCGATCGTAGCTGGCAAGTGCATCGTCGTAGCGTTCCAGGCTATACAAAGCGATGCCGCGATTGTTCCATGCCTGGTAGTAGTCAGGTTTGCGCTGAAGGGCTTCGTCAAAGCTGGCGACTGCTTCCGGATGGCGACCTAAAACAGTGAGTGCTAATCCGCGACTATCCCAAGTGAGGTAGAGTTCTGGATTGAGTTTCAGGGCGTTGTCGTAGCTGGCGATCGCCTCTTCGTGACGTTCTAACTTCAGTAGCGCCATACCGCGATGGTGCCAGATGTCGGCATGGTCGGCTTGCTCAAGGGCGCGGTCGTAGCTGGCGATCGCTTCCTGGTGATGTCCCAGATTGGCTAACATCATGCCTCGGTTGTGCCACACTTCGGGCGTGCTAAACCCAAGCTGAAGGGCGCGATCGAAACTGTTAAAGGCTTCGGCGTTGCGCTGCAAACTTGCCAGAGCCATACCTCGGTTGTGCCACGAGCTTGCATCGCTCGGTTCCAGTTGAAGCGCCTGATCAAAGTTGGCGATCGCTTCCTCAAATCGCTGGAGCAGCAGCAGCACATTCGCCCTGTTGCTGTAGGCCTGATAGTAGTCCGGTTCTAGCCGCAATGCCTGGTCAAAGTTAATCAGTGCTTCCTCAAACCGATCAAACTGAATCAGCGCAATGCCACGATTATTCCAGGCTTCGCAGTCGTCCGGCGCAAAGGCTAGCGCTTTGTCAAAATTGGCGATCGCTTCTTCATATTGCTCTATGCCTAGCAGCGCCACGCCGCGGCCATTCCACGCCTCAAAGTAGGTTGGCTCCAGTTCTAAGGCCTTGTCGAAGCTGGCGATCGCCTTCTTGTAGCGCCCCAACGCCGCCAGACAGTCCCCTCGATTGCTCCAGGCTTCTGGGTATGTCGGCTTATGGCGCAACGCCTGGTCATAGCTAACCAGCGCTTCTTCGTAGAATTCCAGGTCAGCTAACGCCAGCCCGCGATGGTTCCAGGCGCGATGAGCGCTAGGTTTGTTTTGCAAGATCCGGTCATAGGTGGCGATCGCTCCTCATACCTTTCCTCCGCATGAAAGCGTAAGGCTTGCTCAAAGAGAGAATCAGCTTCTTTCATGGAGATTTAGAGATACTTATGTCCTACTCTCTTGAGTTTTGCAATGGAAACCGGAAAGGAGAAAGAATACCAAAAGGTTCATCTTGATCCAGCCGGAGATGGGCATGATTCACTATGATGGAGTTAGAGAAATTCACTATTTGTAATAGGCTACGGTTTCATGACCTCTCAAATTCTGGTTGAAAAAAAGAAGTTAGCAAAGCCGCCCCTTCAGCTTCACTATCTGGGCGATCGCGTCCTGCGCCAGCCTGCCAAGCGAATTAATAAAGTTGATGACGAAGTGCGGCAGTTGGCAAAAGAGATGCTGCAAACCATGTACAGCGAAGATGGAATTGGTCTGGCAGCGCCCCAGGTTGGAGTTCACAAGCAACTGATTGTAATTGACTGTGAGTTAGACAATCCCACTACTCCGCCGCTGGTCTTGATTAATCCGACTGTTAAGCAGCAAAGCCGGGATATGTGCGTCATTCAAGAAGGTTGTTTGAGCATTCCGGGAGTCTTCCTGGATGTAACTCGGCCTGAAGTGATTGAGGTGTCCTATAAGGATGAGAATGGACGACCCCAAAAGCTAACCGCAAACGGACTGCTGGCGCGAGTAATCCAGCATGAAATGGACCACCTGAACGGGGTGATGTTTGTCGATCGGGTTGACAATGCTCTCCTGCTAAATCAGGAGCTTGCTAAGAATGGCTTTTCAACTCAGGCTGTAAAGGCTGTGGGCTAACCCGTTTTCTGCTAAATTAACGGAGTCGGGTGAGCAGAGGTGACGGAGCGAAAATGACCCCAAAGAGTAGTTTGTTCCTCGGCGGTTCCTGTGTCGCAGCGATCGCCGCTGTCGGTTCAATCTTTGAGCTTTCTTCCGGTACTCCTCAACTAGGTACGCTATTGACGAGCATCATTTTGGCATTGAGCATTCCTGCGGTAGGGCTGCTATTTTACGCTGCGGTTCGAGATGCAAGAGCAAACCAGTAGCCATAGCAGTAAGGGATGAGGGATGAGGCTGAACCTTGCCATCAAAAATGATCGGGAAAGGCCGTCTGAATTCGTAGGATGTTGAGCTTATAGTTAAGGCAGGATCTTTAGTTCCTAGTACCCTTCCTAGCGCGACATCTTCACCGATGACGGGACCATCTTCTCGAAAGGCAATTCTTCGTCAAGTTTCCACCGACAACCCCGAAGCCAATTCCCTGCTACATTTTCTTTCGCCTACTTCAGAAGTTCTGATTGGACGAGATCCTCGATGTCAAATTGTGCTTGACTCTTTGACCTATGGAGGGGTTTCCCGTCAGCACGCCAGGGTTTGCCTCACTTCAAATCAAACCACTGGACAGCCGCTATGCTGGCAGCTTTGCGATTTGGGAAGTGCCAATGGTACTTATGTCAACGGACAAAGGCTTCAGGGGTGCCGCACCTTGCAGGAGGGCGATCGCATCACGCTGGGTCAAAATGGCGCTCAGTTTATTTTTGAATATCGGGTAGCCGCAAGTAGCACCACCGCAGACTTTCCTCCGATTCAACCTGTTGTCTCCCCAGCGGCTTACTCGGCCACGGCTCGTCAAGGTTCACAGCCTCTAGGTGCAACGCCCGCCGCAGACGTGACGCTGAGCCAGCTTTTCCCAATCGTTTCTACGGGAAGAGATTTGACTCGCAAAGCGTACCTGATACCGGGCAGCATTATCGTTTGTACAGTGGTGCTGATGTTTGCCTCGATCGGCAACACCATTTTGTTTAACCTGCTGCTGGCGCTGTTGCTGGCAGGCGGCGCGTACTATTTCATTTATCAGCTTTGCGGCAAGCACAAACCCTGGTGGCTGTTGGTAGGGGCAGCTATCCTGACGATGCTGCTGTTAATCAGTCCGGTGTTGAGCATTTTTATTCTGGTGTTTCGCGGCATACTTCCAGGCAATGTGCCAGAAAACATTGAATCGATCAGCTTTCCGGTTTTGCTGGTCAGAATGTTCTTTGGTGCAGGACTGATGGAGGAGTTGCTCAAGGCAATTCCAATCTTTGTGGCCTATGCCTGGGGAAGGCAGATGCGATCGCCCCAACGGGAGCGCATTGGCGTTTGGGAACCGCTAGACGGCATTTTGCTAGGAGCAGCCTCAGCCGCAGGTTTCACCATTTTAGAAACATTAGGTCAGTATGTTCCAGGCATTGTAAATCAGGTATCGATTCAGTCGGGAGAGGGTTTAGCTGAAGTGTACGCGATTCAGCTATTGATTCCTCGCATTCTTGGCTCTGTTGCAGGGCACATGGCCTACAGCGGCTACTTTGGCTATTTTATTGGTTTAAGTATTCTCAAACCCTCTAAGCGCTGGCAGATCCTGGGCGTGGGCTATCTCACTGCCTCAGCCCTCCATGCCCTATGGAATGCAACGGGGGTGCTGAATCTGCTGATTCTAACGCTAGTGGGTGTAATGTCTTATGCATTCTTAGCTGCGGCAATTTTGAAAGCTAGAACGCTATCTCCAACGCGATCGCAAAACTTTGCCACTCGCTTCTCACGACTCCCTTAATGGGAAACTCCTGTGTACTGCGCGGATACTGTAGAGGTTCTGGTTAAGACAGACAGGAAGCGGCGAAGCTTTGATGGGCAAAGTTCAACTTCATCCCTTATCCTTACCGCTATCCTACTCTGGGGTAGAGGAGTTGGGGAGTTGGGCGATCGCATAGCGGGCAATAGCCAAACTTAAGCGGGCTTGCTCAATTCCTGATAGCTCAGTCCACGCAGCGCATCGAACCGAGCGCAGGGCAGCTTCTAGCATTTCGGTTTCTGCGCCCCGCATGGCATAGGCAAACGGACGGGCAAGCACCTGAAGGTCATCCTCCCCCCATTCAGGTAAAAGCTCTTGTACACACTGCACCAACTGATCAGCCAGGGAAAGGTTGGTTGCAATAATCTGGTTAGCGCGACCAACAATTTTATCGAGCAAAGATTTAGGCACCTGAGCCGCAAACTGCCCGAATAGATCTGCACTAAGTGACTGGGCTGCGGTTGCTTGAATCGTGGCTGTTGGCAAAACGGTTGCCCAAAGCTGCTCTAGCTGACTTGATAAAGTCTGACCCTGAGCCGCCAGCTCAACAGATGACCAGCCCGCCGCCACTTCCTGCTCAAGCTCAGCAAAATAGGCTTCTGCACCTGGATCTGCTGGATTCCAGGGGTAGGAAGCCTCTGACTGCAAAATGAGCTGCAAAAGCTCTCGCTCTGCTTGAGCATGAAAAGATGAGAAGTGAGGACGAACTTGATCGTTTGCCATGAGTTGCTCCTGAATGCAATAGCTAACCAGATCTGAACATCGATATCTACAAGCGGGGGTGAGCCTGTTCCGTAATTGGCTGCAATTTCGGCTAATTGGCTGAGCTTATCGAGGGGAAAATGAATCTTCAATCAAGAATTCCAGCGCTTGACTCTGAGAACTGCCAAACTTTAGCTGAGTCTTTGATTTCAAGGGAACTTCCTGGTGATGAATCTTATGCCAGCCGTTGGCATCCAGCACGAGCGTCCCAAATCGAGAAAAATCTCTAAGGAAGTAGGTTGGCTCTGCGGTGCCCTCCAGGAAAGCATCCCGGTAGAAAATCTCAGCGTGTTTGCGGGAAACACCGGGTTCACCCCGCAGCACCAGATCGTTGCCGTCCTGACTGCCAATTCGCATTCTGCCACCGTGAATGCGCCAAATTCGGCTGGGAGCCGCTAAGGAACGCAGCGACGCTTCGGGGGTTTGCCGTCCAATCCAGCTAGGGGAGTGGTCAGGAATTTCGGTGACGTTTTCAGCTAAAGGCCTGATCAACTCGCCGTTAAACTCTGGATGCATATAGAGGACGGGCAGCGTCCAAGCAGGCTGGTTGAATTTGTAGAGGGTGAGCAGGTGCTGTCGGGCGATCGCCACAGCCTCATCAATTGGCGCTCTTTCGGCTAGCGATCGGGCAAACGCCTGGATAAAGCTGAGTGCTTCACGGTCGGCGATCGAGTCGCGCATTGCCAGCACTGCCGGAACCCCGTGATGAATCAGCACTTCTGCTAGACTGCTACGCGGAATCGCCTGCTGACCCTGCTGGTCAGGTTGTGCCCCCCAGCAGGCATTGAACACTGCCAGCTTAACGTGGCAGCGAGTCAGCACTTGAGCCAGTTCTGTTCCATTTAAGGTGGCATCTGATCGCAAAAACAGTAATCCTCCATCTGGTGCAGGTATTCCGTGACCAGAGTAAAACAAGACGTTATAGGTTTCTGTTTCCAAATGATCAATTAGGGCGGCGGCGGTGGGCTGTAGGAGCGTGGTCACTTCACAGGGCACGGGCAGGGTAAATCCGTCATTTGCCTCTACCTCACCGGACTGTTCCAAAATTTTTGATAGCGCTTCTGCTTCTTGTTGGAGTTTTAGCGCGGGTTGTCCCAATGCGGCTGAAGGGTTTTTTCCTGAAGTAGATGAGTCTGCATCCTGACCTAAAACCAGCAAAACCTTAAGGGCTTGCTCTGGACGCAGCGGCTGAAGTGGGTCTACGTCGCTGGTGGTGCGGCTAAACAGAATTTGTTGGCTGAGGGAAATGGCCTGCTTTCCAGGCTGCGGCTGCATAATTTCCCAGGGAAGCTCAATCAGGTCGGGGTCACGAATCTCTAGCCGCAGTCGCAGCGGGTTTCCCTGACCGATCGCAATTCCCTGACTCTGGTCGAGGCTGCTTTGTATCGGGCCGTCAAACAGCCAGCGCCACAGGCTAATTCCTAAATGCTGCATTAAGCGGCTGCTGTAGCTGGTTCCCTGATTTGAAGAGGATGGCATCGCTACTATCGGAGTCAGCGATGGAATGGGTTGGGGAAGTTGGGCAGGAGAGATTCGAGGGACATCGGGTAGCCCCCGCAGCGAAAATAATTCTTGCCAGGCCTGCCAGGTTTGGGTTAGCTCGTCAGACCCTATGCAGTCGTGATGAACATACCCTCCTGGAAAAGGCGCTTGTAAAACCCAAATCGCATAATGCTCCGGCTCAGCAGCCTTCAGGCGGGCGATCGCCAAGCTCAAGCAAGGACTCTCAGACACAAACATGTAAAACTGCTGATTCTAGACCCGAACACATTAATTTCCTACTAGTCTATATGGTCTTTCGGAACAAACACACTTTCAAAATTTCTAGCCTCAACCAATTTGACAAATGTTAAGGCGCTGGGCGATCGCCTCTACTGTAAAAATGCCAAACTCGTCTCCCAGGAAAGGCAGATGCCCCAGTGGGGCGCTGAGCGAAAAGGTGATTTCGTCGTAGCGCTTCCAGCGGCGGTCTACCAAAAAGCTGGTGGTGCGCCAGCCAACCCGACTGCCAAATCTGCTCCAGACCTCGGTTTTATCCCACAGCAGGTCTTGTAGCGGTTGCCAAATTGCTGCCTGTACGCTGAATCCAAAGCGATCGCGACTGTATTTACGCCAAAGCCGATCAATAATTTGCAGGTCGTTGCAGGGAATATCGGCAATTTGATAGCCAGGAAACTGATGATCTAGAGTCAGTCCGCAGATCTTAAACAAGGCAAGTTTTGTTTCCTGGTCTGCTTCCTGCCATTTGCCTTGAGACAGAACGTGTTCGAGACGGGTGTAGTGCGATCGCTGATAAAACTGTCGTACTGCCTGCTGCACTCGCGGCTCTGGTCTTTCCCGCAGTAGCACATAAGCCGCCTGCTGCACTTCAGCCGAAGGATCGTTCAATGCTTTAACGACTAGAAATAGTCCCCTCTGACCATACTTCAAGGCTTCTGGTAGCGCTTCAATTCGGTGTTCGGCTGAGCTAGCTAACCGTCGCTTTACCCCGTCAAATCCACCCAGGACAACGCTGCTTACTGGAATCGCACCCTGACCCCCCAGAACCGCATCCTGATTTTGAGGCTGATTGAAACTGTTAGACATGGGGCGATCGCGTATCAAATTTAAGAATCTGAGGGTAGGGGAATGTCTTCTAGAAAGATTTGACCAGCTTCTTCTTGACTTCTTCGAGACTGTTCAATGATGCTGGCGAACTTTGGATTCAAGCTTAAGCTGAGAGTTTCCAGATCAATATTTTCTACAGGAACCAAAGCGGCAATAGGTTGACCGTTGCGCGTCAGGATAAAAGGTTGCGTAGTTTCATCATAATTTTCCAGTAAGGAAGTTATTTCACTAATTTCAATAGTTTTCATAAGTCAATAATCTCTCCGCCAATACGAACTTGGTTTCCTTCTTTGATCCCGATAGCACGAATATTAACGACTGATTTGGGTGCATCCCAGTTTTGCAAGTTTGCCCTCATCCCCCAACCCCTTCTCCCAAAAAGGGAGAAGGGGAGCCGGATTGAAGTCCCTCTCCCGCTTTGGGCTACC
>JAAUQZ010000173.1 GCA_012033355.1 Leptolyngbyaceae cyanobacterium RM1_406_9
TTTAATACCAATCGTGCCAATTTCCTCTAGCGGTTTCTCGCTGCCAGCCAGCACCGAGTAAGCAATCAGGCGAACGTACCAACCCTGATCGCGCTGGCAGGAGGCAGTCTTACGCTCGTTACCGCTATTACTGGGCGTAACCGGACACCGCTCCCAAAATCTAGCGCTGCCATTTTGCACAATTCGCTGTTCATTCTCCGCCAAAATTGAGGCAATTCGGATACGCTGTTCACCTGTTTTGACATAATCCTGAAAGATACGAATTTCCTTCGGTGCAGGATAGCGAGCTTCACTATCTGCGTTTAAAATTAGCTCCGTTACAATGCTCATGATTCTCCCCTTGCTGTTGCAATTTGCTTGGATTTAATTACAAAAAATGGCAAAGAAACGTTCCCAAACTGATTAACCAAACGATTAGAAATGCCTGTTCCCAACCTGAATTTGAGAATCAGGAAATCTATCGTAGGTAGGTTGATTAAAGCAAATATGAATCTGGCAAACTTCAGGCAAAAATTAGGTTATGCTTTGCCCCAGCCAACCTATGTTTGAATGGCTTTTTGAAAAAGTTGACGGGTTGAGATTGCTGTAAAACTCAGCTTTTAGAGAGTTGTTAACTCAGGTCAAATGACTTTAAGGAATCAGCTAACCTCTCCTTGAAGAGTAAAGGAAAAATATGAAAAACCTGTGAATCAATGAATTTTGCTTCAACAAAGTTTACGATTTATCCTTGCCTCGTTTCTACTAACCATTCCAGCCTAAAATGGCTGCAACTTGACCCGCCAAAACTAACAAATCAAAGGGTTTGACGATAGAAGCTTTTACTCCCGCTGTAGCACCTTCTAACTCTTTTGGCGGAGCTGTAGTTGTTAACAAAATGACAGGAATGTGTTGCGTGGTAGGGTTATTCTGTAATCGCTGCAAAATTGCAGACCACTCTATATCAGACATCATTCCATCTAGGTCGAGCAGCACCAGATCAATTGGCTCTGTTTCAGCGATCGCCATTCCTTCTTGAACTGAAGCTGCGGGCAAAACCTGCCAGCCAGCCTGTGTCTCTAGGCAAAGCTGGATCACTTCTCGGATGATGTCTTCGGTATCTAGCAGTAAAACTCGTTTGGCTTCGGCAATTGACATTTGCCCTCCTATCCAAGCTACTTGGGCTAGACAGCTTTTTATCTGGCATTCAACGCTTGCAAACCTCACTCTGTAAGGTAAGTAAAAAACATGAATAACTCGTGAATTAAACTTAAAGTTCAAGCATCTAAGATGCTTCATGAAATCTTCAGATTCTTTTGCTCTAATTGAGTTACTAAAATACCTTTCAAAACTGCCAGCTACCTAATTTTTATATAGCTGGCTTATAAAAATGCTCTGTCTGGAGACAGAGCATTTTTTATAGAGAATTACGATTAAATGTATGATGCGCTACAGCTATGTCTAAGAGGATCTTTTTCCTCGTTTCCAGGCGGAGCCTGGAAATGCTGTTTCAGAGGCTCTGCCTCCCTTAGGAATGAGAATTAAATAATGTGCAAAATTCGTAGGTTGGGCTAAGCTTTGCGAAACCCAACGCTCCAGAATGTTGAGCTTCATGCTTCAAACCAACCTACACAAGTTATTTAATCCTCGATCGTTAGCGGAGAATAGAGGCAGAGCCTCTAGAACTGCATTCCTGGCTTTTAGCCAGGAACGAGGAATAGGTACGAGCAGTATCCTTTGCTGATTATACAGTTAGCTGCTTCTCAAAATATTCATATTCGCGTGCTTTAATTCTCTCATGGATTCCTTAGCTAGTTACTAGCGAATGCATACGCCACGCCCAGAATCAATGATTCTGGGCGTATTTCTGAAAGTTCTTATTTATGGGACAGCGTGAAAGTAAGTTCCGTATTGTAAGCCTGGGAAAAAGTAATTCAACTCGATCAGAAAGGTGGCAATGATGACTAATGTAAGGGTTGCCACAATTGGGGCACTCGTCAAATATTTGAGAAAGTATTGCATGAATGTTACTCCTTGCTTTGATTCGATTCGATTAGCGTGGTGAGATCGGAATCTCTTCATCTTTAGCAGTTAACTGACCGCTGAGAAATTCCTGAAGGGCTAGAGCTGGCCAGAGTAAGCCTTTAATGAGCGACTGGATTGCTAGCGGAGGGTCGATAAAGATTTCCATCATCTCTGGTGTTTTAGATCGGTTGGAAGTCTGTAAATAGGAACGGCCGCTCCAACCAATAAAGCCAGCAACATACAAAAACAGTGCGATCGGAATTACTACATCAATGGCTCGATCGAGCCGATCGAGCGGAAGATGAGGCAATCCGTCTTCACCGCACAGCAATTCTGAAGAGTAAGCTTCAAACGGTTTTGTGTAGTAGTAGCCTTCCGGGGCATTGTTCATTCGCTGGACAAAAGCAGCGGATTCGCTACAGGGAACCAGCAGTTGGTTTGCTGCTGCCGCCGTTGGCACACCTGTGAGCCAAATACCTACTGCTAAAATCAGCACAAATATTCGTCGCATATGGATCTTGCCTCTCAAATGTAAGGTTTATGCTTCTTCCTCAGTGGTTTCTCTTTCAATCCACAGGAAAACGAGAGCCACAATAGGAAACGGGAGGATGTAAAAAACTAGAGGAATCATGATCCAGGGTAGCCATGAAGCTGCGTATGCGCCTGTCAGTTCTGTCATGTCTGCCATAGTGAGTTCTCCTGAAGTAGATTAGGTGAATTCTTTGGTGCGCTGCGCTGTTGCTAACACACTCTACGAAAATACTTGTTTAACCTGCTAGCCAGGGGAAGAGAATTTGGCTTACGTTTACGCCTCCGCGCAGGATGGAATCTAAGTCATCAAAGTTTTCCAGCAAAAGGTAAGCAAATACTGCGCCTCCCATCGCGCCTAGAAAAACGCCGCCATTCAGTTGAAACCAATCTTCTTTTCGCCTTAGAGGACGTAAATCATCTTGGGAGTGGGAATTGTAGGTTCCTCGTGGATTTCCCTGAAACGTAGCCAGGGCAAAGATAGAAATTCCCAAACAGGCGGATGCTGCAATGTAAATCGCAGTAATCAATCCGCTGAGATTAGCTCCGTGTGAAGTTTCTCGGAGTGGGCCAATCACAACTTCTGGCCCTACCAGAAAGTATCCGTGAGCCATACCAATTTCTAAACCTCGCATAAAAGGAGTTAACCCTGGACGGTAAGCGGGTAAGTTTCGGATAAAGGCTTTGACAATGGGCGAATCATTGATTGGGGTGGATAAGTTGCCCCGCCAGGGATCGCCCTTGTAAGGTTTGATCATGTCTTCCCCAACATAGGAGGAAGTTTGCTCATCTCCAGTTACAGTCATGCTTTCCTCTCTTATATCTACAAATTATTAAGTGCAAGAAAGTCCTGATCGCTAGCCAATGATCAGGACTCTAGAGACGGAGGAGAGTCTCAAACCGTCTCAAACCTGAGAAAGGCAGAGCAGTAGAGCGCAGATATCTACTGCTCTGCCGGGGTTCAGCCAAACCTACTAGCTGTTGAAGCGATCAGGAAAGCTCCATAGGTGGCTATGTAACCTACAGTAAAGTGAGTTAGCCCCACAAGCCGAGCCTGGACGATAGATAGGGCAACGGGTTTGTCTTTGGGATAGCCAAAGGATAAAGGTGTATTTTCGTGTGCCCACATCAAGGTTTCAATTAATTCCTGCCAATAGCCTCGCCAGGTAATCAGGAACATGAAGCTGATTGCCCATACCAAGTGTCCAAACAGGAAGATCCACGCCCAGATTGCTAGACTGTTCATTCCGTAAGGATTGTAACCATTGATGAGTTGAGCCGAGTTGAGCCAGAGATAGTCACGGAACCAACCCATCAGGTAAGTCGAGCTTTCATTGAACTGGGCGACGTTGCCTTGCCAAATGGTGAGATGTTTCCAGTGCCAGTAGAAGGTAATCCAACCCAGGGTGTTGAGCATCCAGAACATGGCGAGATAGAAAGAATCCCAGGCGGAAATATCGCAGGTGCCGCCTCGCCCTGGACCATCACAGGGGAAGGAGTAGCCAAAGTCTTTCTTGTCTGGCATGAGTTTGGAGCCGCGAGCATCTAGCGCTCCTTTCACCAAAATGAGAGTGGTGACGTGTAGACCGAGGGCGATCGCATGGTGAACATAAAAGTCACCGGGCCCAATGGTTAAAAACAGTGAGTTTGTTCCATTGTTGATCGCTTCTAGCCAACCTGGTAGCCACACATTAGCATGGTTGGGCCAGGCTGTAGAGGCGATGCTGTCTGGGTTTGAGAGTAGCGTGTTAATGCCATACAGCGCTTTACCATGAGAGGCTTGAATGAACTGGGCAAACACAGGTTCAATCAAGATTTGCTTCTCTGGGCTACCAAAGGCAACTTCTACATCGTTATGAACATACAGCCCCAGGGTATGGAATCCGAGGAACAAAGACACCCAGCTCAGGTGAGAAATAATCGCTTCTTTGTGCTGCAAGACCCGATCTAGCACATTGCCTTTATTTTGAACGGGATCATAGTCTCGAATCAGGAAAATCGCACCATGAGCAAACGCTCCTACCATCAAAAATCCAGCAATGTACTGGTGATGGGTGTAAAGCGCCGACATGGTTGTGAAATCTTTGCCAATGAAGGCATAAGGCGGCATCGAGTACATATGTTGTGCCGTCAGAGAACTGGCAACTCCCAACGCAGCCAGGGCAAACGCCAACTGGAAGTGCAGGGAGTTGTTCATGGTGTCATATAACCCCTGGTGAGGTAAGTTAAACGGCCCTTCCACTTTGGCATTGAGGAAGCGCTTGGCATTCATCATTTCTTTGATGTTGTGCCCAATGCCGAAGTTAGTGCGGTACATATGACCCGCAACGATGAAGATGACGGCGATCGCCAAATGGTGATGCGCCATATCTGTCAGCCACAGAGATTGAGTTTGGGGATGAAAGCCGCCTAAGAAAGTGAGAATTGCGGTTCCTGCACCTTCAGATGTGCCAAAGAGATGCTTAGCGGTATCTGGATTTTGAGCATATGCTGCCCAGTTGCCCGTGAAGAAAGCTGCTAAGCCAGCCGGATGAGGCGGTGTAGATAATAAGTTATCCCAACCTACGTGCTGTCCGCGAGATTCTGGGATGGCCACATGAATCAGGTGCCCCGCCCAGGCTAAAGAACTCACGCCAATCAACCCAGCAAGATGATGGTTAAGACGAGCTTCGGCGTTCTTAAACCAGGACAAACTGGGGCGGAATCGGGGCTGGAGGTGAAGCCATCCGGCATAGAGGAAGACGGCTGCCAGCAGCAGCAAAAACAGTGCGCCAAAAAACAGATCGTTATTGGTTCGCAGTCCAATCGTGTACCACCAGTGATATACCCCGGAATAGCAGATGTCTACGGGGTTGGCTGCGCCTGCCCGGGTAAAGGCCTGAATTGCAGGTGGTCCAAATTGAGCATCCCAAATCGCGTGGGCGATCGGTTTTACGTTCAGCGGGTCTTTAGTCCACAGTTCAAAGTTGCCTTGCCATGCCACATGGAACAAAAGGCCAGATGCCCACAGAAAAATGATTGCCAAATGGCCAAAGTGAGAGGCAAAAATCTTTTGGTAGAGATTCTCCTCCGTCATGCCATCGTGACTTTCAAAGTCATGGGCAGTGGCGATCGCATAGAAGAGCCGCCGAGTGGTCGGATCTTGTGCGAGTTCCTGGCTAAACTTAGGAAATTTAGTCGCCATAGTGAGTAATTGTGAATTAGTGAATCAAAGAATCGGTGAGGAGGTAGGAGGTAGGGGCTAGAGGAAGTTTCTAACCCCTGGGTTAACTCAGATCTCTTCCACCAGGTTGTCTGTTGCCCGATAACCCGCCCTGGAATCAATTCCGGGCTAATAGCTTAAGTCAGTTGAAACTGACTCAAATGCATACTAGGAGACCATTTCAACTCGTTTTAACGAGTTTTAGCTTTGAGCCTGAGATTGATCTCAAGGCTCTAGTGCAATGCTTCCTGCCACTGGTGCAAGATTTCAGTTAACGGATTTAGCCTCTATCCAATTGCGGCCATACGAGCCAGGAAGAATGCCCAGGTTGTGACAATTCCTCCCAGGAGATAGTGAGCCACTCCTACGGCCCTGCCCTGGATAATGCTGAGGGCACGCGGCTGAATCGTGGGCACAATTTTGAGTTTGTTGTGTGCCCAGACGATCGATTCAATCAGTTCTTGCCAATAGCCCCGTCCACTAAACAGGAACATCAGGCTAAAGCCAAAGACAAAGTGCCCGCCCAGGAACAGTAACCCGTAGGCTGAGAGTGCAGACCCGTAGGAACCAATTGCCTGCACAGACTGGGCCCACAAGAAATCGCGCAGCCAACCATTGTTTGTAATCGACGAGAGGGCAAAATTGCCGCCCGTAATGTGACTAATGGTGCCGTCTGAATTTACCGTTCCCCACACGTCTGACTGCATTTTCCAGAAGAAGTGGAAAATCACAATCGAGAGTGAGTTATACATCCAGAAGAGTCCCAGGAAGACATGATCCCAGGCAGAAACCTGGCAGGTGCCGCCTCGACCCGGCCCATCACAGGGGAAGCGGAAACCCAGGTTTGCCTTATCCGGAATGAGTCGAGAATGACGGGCAAACAAGACTCCCTTGAGCAACACCAGCACGGTAACATGAATGGTGAAAGCGTGAATGTGATGGATCAAAAAGTCGGCTGTACCGAGTTGAATTGGCATCATGGCAATTTTGTCGCCCACTGCCAAAATGCCACCGCCAAAGGCATAGCTGACGGGTTCGCTCAGCCCTGGTGCTGTCGTTCCGAGGGAAAGCGCTTCGATGTTTCGCAGTCCACCAAAAACGGTTCCGAGGGGCTGCGCTCCATTCAAGACCGGGTTGCCGATCGCCATTGTGTGAATGTTTTGAATCCACTGGGCAAACACAGGCTGAAGCTGAATTCCTGTGTCAGAGAACATATCCTGAGGACGACCAAATGCCCGCATGGTGTCATTGTGACAATACATGGCAAAGCTATGGAAGCCGAGGAATTGGCAGACCCAAACCAGGTGAGAAATGATTGCATCCCGGTGACGCAACACCCGGTCTAATACGTTGTTATTGTTAACTTCTGGGTCATAGTCTCGAACCATGTAAATGGCGGCGTGGGCGGCTGCACCCACAATCAGGAATCCGCCAATCCAAACATGATGAGTGAACAAAGAAGTGACCGTTGCATAATCTGTAGCCAGATAGGGGTAGGGCGGCATTGCGTACATATGATGTCCCACAATGATGCTGAGTGACCCCAACATGGCTAAGTTAATTGCAAGCTGGGCGTGCCAGGAGTTGGTCAAAACTTCGTACAGTCCCTTATGCCCAACCGGGCCGATAAAGCTCAAGAAGGGCAGCATATTTGGGGTTCTGGCATCATCCAACATTTCTTTGATGCTGTGACCAATTCCCCAGTTGGTGCGGTACATATGACCCGCAATGATAAACAGGACGGCGATCGCCAAATGATGATGGGCCGAATCAGTCAGCCATAGCCCTCCCGTCACCGGATTTAAGCCACCGTTGAATGTGAGAAAGTCGGCATAGACTGCCCAGTTAAGCGTAAAGAAAGGGGTTAACCCCTGAGCAAAACTGGGATATAGCTCTGCCATCAAACCAGAGTTAAGGATAAACTCATGGGGCAGCGGAATGTCAGCCGGAGCGACTCCCGCATCCAGCATTTTGTTAATGGGCAGAGCCACGTGAATTTGGTGTCCCGCCCAACCCAGAGAGCCTAAGCCCAGCAGCCCTGCCAGGTGATGATTCAGCATTGACTGGACATTTTGAAACCACTCTAGCTTGGGTGCGCGGACGTGATAGTGAAACCATCCGGCAAACAGCATCAAAGCTGCCATCACGAGGGCACCAATGGCAGTGCAGTAAAGCTGAAACTCATTGGTAATACCCGCTGCACGCCAGAGTTGAAACAGCCCAGAGGTGATTTGAATTCCGTGAAAACCACCGCCTACGTCTGCATTCAGAATCTCTTGCCCAAAAATTGGCCAGACAATCTGAGCGCTGGGCTTAATCCCGGTTGGGTCAGACATCCAGGAGGAATAGTTAGAAAACCGAGCGCCATGAAAATACATCCCGCTCAGCCAGATAAAGATAACCGCAAGATGACCAAAGTGCGCCGCAAAAATTTTGCGCGAGATGTCTTCCAGGTTACTCGTATGGCTATCAAAGTCATGGGCGTTGGCATGAAGGTTCCAAATCCAGGTTGTGGTTTTGGGTCCTCTAGCCAGGGTGCGATCGAAGTGTCCCGGTTGTGTAAATGGTTCAAACGAGGTTGGTACCGGGTTATTATCGACGACGACCCTAGCTTGCCTCTGTTCTGAGGGGCTAGTTGTCATTGAAACTCTCCTTACTTTCAACACGTCAACACGAAAACAGAATTTTTCTCACCTATCCCAGGGGAATTGCCTCTCCGCCTTCTAAAGTTGGCAGAAAGTGATGGTGGGTGAGAGAAGCGGAAACTGGCGGCTCAACGCTGGAAAATCCGGCAAACAGCGTGGGCGATCGATAAACTGCTCGAATCCCCCAAGTGGCCTGATCGCTTCTGTTTGCCCAGGTTTGAATGATGTGCCCTTGACTTTGAATCGCAGACTGATCAAAGTTGAATTTGTGGAAGTTAAATGCTGCAATATCAACTCCCAGGGCTGCTGACCAGATTCCTGCTACAGGTAAAGCCGCTAGAAAAAAATGGAGCGATCGCGAGTCTGGAAAAGTGAGTCTTCGACCCAGCAATCGCTGCTGATAAACCTGAGCCAATCGAAAGCTATAGGTTGATTCTCGCTGACCCAGACGATAGCCAGCATTAACCGACTCATGTTCCTGCGTTTTATGAAACACGGTTGATGTAACTAACGAACCGTGAACCGCAGCGAGAAAAGCACCGCCAAAGACACCAATTACCCCAAGCTGATGAAACGGACTCATCAAAATGTTGTGATCTGCCTGAAACAGCAACATAAAATTAAATGTTCCAGAAATTCCCAGCGGCATACCCGATGAGAAGCTACCCTGCCCGATGGGATAGATTAAAAGCACAGACATGGAAGCCGCAACCGGAGCCGTAAAAGCCAGAGAAATCCAGGGGCGCATCCCCAGGCGGTAGCTTAACTCCCACTCTCGATCTTGATAGCAAACAATGCCAATCAAAAAATGCAGCACAATTAACTGATAGGGACCACCGTTATAGAGCCACTCTTCCCAGGACGTTGCTTCCCAAATTGGGTAGAAGTGTAAACCAATTGCCGCAGAAGTAGGCACAACCGCAGCAGTCATCAAATTGTTGCCACTGAGCAATGAACCAGAAAGAAGAACCCCTGTGCCATCAACATCGACAGGCGGAGCAGCAATGAAGGCGATTACAAAGACAATAGCTGCCGTTGAAATTGTAGGAATCATGAGTACCCCAAACCAGCCAATGTAAAACCGATTGTCGGTGCTGGTGATCCATCTACAAAACTGCTCCCACAAACTAATGTCTGTGCGTCTTCGTATAGTGGCTTTAATTGAATTTGATTGATCGTTCTGAACTGAACTAACCTCAACTGAGGGCACAATTGCGCTCTCATGCTGTACCATTATCGACAGCTCCTTTTCAAACAATTGGAAACGATTCGCTGCTGAGCCTGCTTGAGCCTCAGGTGACGAATGTTTTATCAGATTAAGCAGTGGCTACATTAGAGTCACTTGAATAAGCAGAAATATTTTCAGGCGAGCGGTTTTCAGTGATTAGTTTTCATCTCAAACAGTTTAAGGGGCAGCATTCTAATGAGAATCTGAAGCTAGATACACAAGATTCCATCTCTAAAGCAGAGAGAAATCCGCGTATCCCCTTTGCTCTGAACCTCTCCACGAATGCTATTGCTCTCAAACTATTGAAGAATCATAGGGAAGAAAAATGAAAAACCTATGAAGATGAAGGGATTCTTTAAACAAAGTTACGATACTGGTTTGACACAATCTGCAACTGATTAAGTCATTTATAAATGTCCAATTCTTGGCTAGGTCGAGTGCGGGGGATTTTGATGGGCACGCCTTGCTTTGCCCGTCCTACGCCTGTTATCTAAAGCCGCTCGAGGGTTTCGCGAACAATGTTGCCCCAGTAGTCATCACCTGTTGGTCGTAGCGGGCTTTGTCAATGCATCTGTAAAAAATCCGGCATTAGTTTTCGTCGGGACTCGATTTAATCACAGTTCTACGACACAACTCATCTCATTACGCAACTTTTTCGGCTCTAAGCTGCCCTTCGACTCGTTCATACTTATCTTCGAGCAGCCAAAGCTTTGCTTCTGAGTAGGAGGAACTTTCAAACACAACCTGATAGTTTTGGGCAGGATCGTAAATGCAGCAGCTTCCTCGATCGTCGCATAGCAAGATTAAAACATAGGGAGGTACAGCAGTTGGATCAATCCAAAGCTCTGTGAATGTCCAATTATCGGCTAGGTCGAGTGCGGGGGATGACATGATTTGTCTCCTTTTACCTTGATTTCTTCATAATAAAGGGAGGGATTGAGAGCCGTTTCTTATAATGACGTTTAGATCATGTTATTTTTTATGTCTCAACCCTTTACTCTGCAAGCAATCATTGAGTTTGTGGAAGCTCTCACGGAAGACGAGCAGGATCTGCTGTTTGACCTAATTCACAAACGCCGCGTCGCCAAGCGTCGTCAAGAAATTGCTGAGAACGCTGAAGCAACTAGGCGAGCCGTCAGCAATGGCACTGCTCAGAGAGGCACTGCGGCTGAACTGATGGCAGATATCTTTGGAAATGAGGAATGAGGGTACTAATTTTCGACGAAAGTTTTCGTCGTGCCCTGAAACGTCGTTGTAAAAATCGTCCTCAACTTCAAGCCAAAGTGTTAGCAACTCTGAGCTTACTTGAAATCGATCCGTTTACCCCTGCTCTCAAGACCCACAAGTTGCAAGGCGAACTCAAAGATCTCTGGTCTTGCTCAGTAGAATATGACTTTCGGATTGTCTTCTATTTTCAGCAGCTTGAGGAAGAGGAGGAAGAAGCGATCGCCTTAGTTGATGTGGGTACGCATGACGAAGTTTACTAAGCACATTAAGGACGATCGCCGCCTCTAACCTGAAACCCGCTCAAGATGCTCCTGAGCCATCGCTGCACCATGTTCATCGCAAAAATTCAACAAAAATTTCCAGCGCTTGCTGTAGGTAGGTTCTTGCCTCTGCCGGATTGCCCTCTGCCTCTGCCAGCAGCCCTAATTGACCATAGGTGTGGGCTTGGGAGAAGCGATCGCCGAACTCGACGTAGATTTGCAGTGCCTGTTGGTAGTGCTGCTGGGCTTGCTCAAACTGGCGCATCTCCTCTGCCACATTAATTCTCAAATTCAATCAGAACTGTTGGAGATTCTTTCCAAAGCATTCACTACCTCCTGTTTTTGCTGCTCTTGCCCTATTTGTTCAAATATTGGTAATGCTTTTTGGAAGTACGCTCTAGCTTCAGCCCAATTTCTTTGTTCTTCTTCTAAAACACCTAAATTACAGTAGATTATCGGGGAGAAGTGGATGAACAGTTATTAGTCTATTTTCACTTTCCGGCTTTATAACCATAGGCACATCATCAGTATTTATGAATGAAAATAAGCCCCAATCCACAGATGTATTGATAGCTTGCTCAAGCTCTTCAAATTTGCTACTTGAGAAGAAATCAATTTTTTGCAACTCACGAAGGTACAAGGATAGCGCCTGACGATCTAGAAAACTGCTAAACGGAGCTAAGCAAAGCAATGACCTCTAGAGCATCTGACGATAAATAAT
>JAAUQZ010000174.1 GCA_012033355.1 Leptolyngbyaceae cyanobacterium RM1_406_9
TGAGGGTTATGACTGTCTGGCGCGACCGATCAGGGCTGAGATTACGGGTAGCTCAGTCAATACTGCCGAAATTCTCGATCGCTCTGCTTCTATCTTTGCCCAACTCGAAGCCAGACTGGGGTCCTGTTTTATCCAGGAGGATTACCTGCCGACCTCAGAAGAGTTAGGGTTTGATGTCACACAATCGATGTTTGAAGTGGGAGTGACACAGCGCTTAAATGATCTGACTCAGGCGATCGCCCAACATCCTGATAAAATTGCGGCAACTTTACGAGTTCACGCTGAAGTATTTTTTGGTTTGGCAGAATCCTTGAGCTTACAGGGGTTTGGAGCGATCGCCGCCATCACACTCACCGCCTTAGATCACCATCCTGAGCGGGCTGTCACCATTGCTCAACTGGCTTTAGCTGACTTTCAGACTGGCCGTGCGGCGGTGCTGGCGGGCGATCGTACTCAAGGAGGGCAACCCTCACCCGCTCTCCAACGGTTTGCAGAACCCGTGTCAGCCATTCCCACTAGCGCTACAGAGGAATTACAGCCAAACTGGTTAGCAGAATTTGACACCGCCTTTGCCCACGAACTTGAGCAACAGACCAGCGAACTGGCAGAGACAGGGAGCGATCTCGTTGAGGTAGAGTTGCCCCAGGAAGCCACCATTTGCTCAGCCGAAACCGCAAACACCCTTGAACCCTATAGTGTGGTTGAGCTTGAGACGGGTACTGAAACGACTGCAAGATCAAGCGATCGCCACGCGAACAAGGGGCTTAAGCCCCTTGTTCCACAGGGGAAAAGCATAAGTCCTGTTATAGAAAGCATTACAGAATCTGCTACAGAAATTAAGGTTGCCCCAATCAACTTTCATAAGGTTGAGATTACTCATCCTGAACCCGCTCAAAGTCTGTCTGAGCAGACAACAGAGGCATCTGCTCCTTTCCCTTCTACATCCGAAAGTTTAGTAGCTGACCATGAATTTGCGGGGCAGATCGCTGTTGAAACTGCCGCTAATGCAGCGGCGATCGCCACTGATAAAAATCCTCCTGCATCTCCTTCAAAAACTCACTCTTACCACCATCGAGGATTGTGTAGAGTATTTCAATGGATTCGAGATGCAATACTGGCTCAAGCTGGAATTGAACCTAGCCGCCAGCCCAACTTATCCACACGCTCACCAAAAGGTTCCTCAACCGCCACTCCAGTGCAGGCTTCTGCCGATTTACCGTTAGAAGATGTATCGCTAGAAGCAACAGTTCCAGAGGCAGTTCAAGAAAGCATCGTTCAGGATACTTCTACAGCCACATCACCGCCTGAATCCCCTTCCGAATTACTGTTAGAGAAAATTTGGGCACCCGTTATCTTAGATGAACGAGACGAACCAATCACCGAGCCAGAAGAAGCGATCGCTAGTTCACTTTTCACAATCCCTGAATCAATTGCAACCGACAGGGAGCTACTGCAACTGCCCCCCCCTAAGCAAGAGAATGCAGCGCATTTGCAATTACAGCCTCAAACTCCCTCTAGAACGGTGTCTGCTACAGCCCCAATTGCTCGAAAAAAACATTTGCGATCTAATCAGGTACGGGTCAACGTAGAACATCTCGACCAGTTGAATTACTCAGTTGGAGAATTGCTCACTCAACAAAATCGCCAATCGCTGCAAAATGAGCGCCTGCAAGCCGAAGTGAGACTCCTGTTAAAGCGGCTCAACCAACACCAGCAAATGCTTAGCCAGCTTCAAGACCGAGCCGATTGCCAACCGTTACAATCATCAAATCGGCCGCAGGTGAAAACTGAACAGGCAACTGCTTTGCAAACGTTGCCCCTGACCTTTGGCGATCGCTTCGACACTTTAGAACTATCTCACTACAGCGATTCTCATCTGTTGGTACAGTCCTTGCTGGATGACACGGTACAGCTTGCAGAAGCGGCTGAGGCAATTGATTTGTTCTCTCAGCAGTCGAGCCAAATTTTAGAGAAACAGCAGCGACTGCTATCCGGCACTCGTGATGCTCTAATGCAGGCGCGAATGCTGCCGTTGGGTGAAGTACTCAACCGCTTTCCGCCCGTTCTGCAACAGTTAGAAACCCTTCACGGCAAGCGAGTTACTTTAAAGCTGCACGGCACAGGAGTATTGGTTGACAAGGCGATCGCCGAAAAACTCTACGATCCTTTGCTGCACTTGATCCGCAATGCCTTTGACCATGCTATTGAGCCAGTCGCAGTTCGCCGTCAGCAAAATAAATCCGACATTGGACAGATTGAGATTAATGCCCACCACCAGGGCAAATATCTGATGATTGAAGTGCGGGATGATGGCAAAGGATTAGACTATGAGCAAATTCGGCAACGATTAGTTGAGCGTCAACTGGTTTCACCCGATCAGGCAGATACTCTATCGCAGTCTCATCTCATCGACTTTTTGTTTGAACCAGGTTTTTCTACCGCCACTCAGGTCAACACCCTTTCAGGTCGAGGAGTAGGGTTAGATGTCGTGCGAGAGCAAATTTTGGGATTGCAAGGATTAGTCACCGTGCAGTCAACGCCTGACCAGGGAGCTACTTTTATGCTCCAGATTCCGCTTAGTTTGGCGATCGCCAAGTTGCTGGTTTGTCAAGCTGGTACTAGAACCTACGCCCTCACCACCGATGCGATCGAGCAAATTCTAATTCCTATGCCTGAAGACCTGCGAGAGCGTCCGGAGTGTAAAATCCTGCACTGGCGCAAAGGCGGAAACTCTCAGCTAATCCAGATTCACTCCATTGCAAAACTTTTGAACTACAGTTCGTTTCTGTCTAGCACGCCGCCTCAGCCTGCCGCTTCAATATCGTTAAGCTACATCATCTTAATTCGCCACCAGGGAGAATTGGTCGGCTTAGAAGTCGATCAACTGATTGGAGAACAAGAACTGGTGATTCGCCCATTGGGAAGCAAACTGGAGTCTCCCAATTACATTCAGGGGGCAAGCGTTTTAGCCGATGGACGACTCACTTTAGTCGTGGATGGAGGAGCGCTATTGCAGCAAGTTCTCAATCGGTACGCACCCCGCACCACACTCGCCAGTCCCTCTGCGGCTGTGCAACCTCCTCTACAAACCACAGCAACCCTGATTCCCCCATCCAATATTGAGGAATGGGAGAATGATAAAAAGATCTTGATTGTTGAAGACTCAATCACCGTGCGACAAACACTCACGTTGACGCTGCAAAAAGCAGGCTACCGGGTGCTGCAAGCCAAAGATGGACAAGAAGCACTTGAACAACTGCAACAGCACAATGACGTTCAACTGGTGTTTTGCGATCTGGAAATGCCCCGCATGAATGGATTTGAATTTCTCAAGCAGCGACAGCAGTTTCCAGCTTTGGCAAACGTTCCCGTTATCGTTCTCACTTCTCGCAGTGGTGAAAAGCATCGTCTGCTGGCACTAGAGCTAGGTGCAACCGACTACATCACAAAACCCTACCTTGAACATAAGCTGCTGGCGATGGTGGCAGACTTGTTTGAAATTTAGAACAAGGGCTTCAGCCCCTTATTTAAGGAACAAGCGCTTTATGTCTACCTATTGAGCAAGATTATGCAGGACGATTTGGAGTTAGAAAAGTTTATTGTTTTTGCGATCGCCAACTACCATCTGGCACTGCCCATCAATCAAGTGCTGCGCGTAATTAACTACCCCACAAACACCAGCAAACCTCTCGAAAAAGTCGGGCTAATTCAGTTGGGTCGCCATACCATTGGGGTCGTCAATTTATCTCAACGGCTTGAGTTAGACCAGGGCACTCATGCTACCCAGTTCCCATTTTTGATGCTGATCCGAGGATTAAATCAAGAATTGTGCGGCATTCCAATACCCACTCCACCTGACGTAATTGAAATCTCAACAGAAGAACTACAGCCTCTCGAATGGAGTCCTGCTGCCTCTTCACTACTTGCGATGGTCAGCCACGCTGCGGTTGTCAATCAGGAGAACGCCACATTGTCCATTCTGTTGCTTGACCTACGCCGAGTGCTAATGGCTCCCGGTCAAAAGCTATTAGGCACATCGTTAGCGCAACGGTGACTACCGCTATAGCATCCAGGAATTTACTCCTTTCCCACCAAAAGATCAGGGATGCGGGGGCGCATCCCTGATCTTTTGTGCCTAATCTTTAACCGGGAAGGGAGTAGTTTTTACGAAAACACCGCATACGGCTGTAACACAACTGCAATAACAGTCCGTTTTTTGGTGCTGCCTTAGCCTGTACGCAATACGCAATAAATATTTAAACATACTCAAGCGCGAAGCACAGTCAGTTCCCTCTTTGGAGTCATTCTTCGATCACATTCATTCTCTAGGGTAAGAATAAAGAGCGATCGCCTAAACGATCGCTCTTTTTAATCTCACAAACTAACGCACTCACCAGTGATTAGACTTCTTGTACTTTAGTGTAACAGCATCAATTCATTTGGCTTGCAGGAAGTATAATTTCCTCATCATTCAGGGATCGAGTAATCACTATGACAGCGACAGCACAGCAGCACTTAACTGAACACTCATGGCACAGCTTTTCCGCCTCAGAGGTAGCTCAGCGCTTAAACAGTGATGTAAAAACGGGCTTAGCTACGGATGAGGCAACCAGGCGTAAAGCGCAATATGGCTTAAATGAGTTGAAGGGTAAGCCCGGAAAAAGCCCATTTATCAGGTTTTTGCTGCAATTTCACCAACCGCTGCTTTACATTTTGCTGATTGCGGGGGCAATTAAGGCATTTTTGAACGAATGGGCTAACGCTACGGTGATCTGGGGGGTGACGCTGATTAATGCCATTATTGGCTTTGTGCAAGAGTCTAAGGCAGAAAGTGCGATCGCCGCCCTTGCCTCTTCTGTAAAAACAGATGCGCTAGTGCTGCGAGATGGAAAAAAGACCCGAATTCCCTCAACGGAACTGGTGCCAGGAGACATTGTGCTGCTGGCATCGGGGGATAAAGTGCCTGCGGATTTGCGTCTAATCACGTTGCGAAATCTCCAGGTGAATGAGTCTGCGCTGACGGGAGAGTCGGTTGCCGTCGAAAAAGCTGCTCATGATAGCCTTCCTTCAGATGTGCCGCTGGCAGAGCGTGTCAACATGGCTTATGCAGGTAGCTTTGTCACCTTTGGCACGGGGCAGGGTATTGTCGTTGCAACGGGCAACCAGACAGAAACCGGGCGAATTTCGCAGCTCATGGAGCAGCAAACCAACCTGAGCACGCCCCTGACGCGCAAGTTTGATAAGTTTAGCCGGACGCTGCTTTATATCATTTTGGGCGTTGCAGCTTTCACGTTTGCGGTAGGGCTGGCTTACGGCAACTCCTGGGATGCAATGTTTGAAGCCGCAGTGGCGCTGGCGGTGAGTGCCATTCCTGAAGGATTGCCTGCGGTGGTGACAGTAACCCTGGCGATCGGTGTTTCTCGGATGGCGCGTCGTCATGCAATTGTGCGGAAGCTGCCTGCGGTGGAAACATTAGGTGGAGCAACCGTAATCTGCTCGGATAAAACCGGAACGCTCACTGAAAACCAGATGACGGTGCAGGCGATCTACGCCGCAGAAGGACAATTTAGCGTCAGCGGACTAGGCTATCAGCCAGAGGGAGAGATTTTGGCAGGCAATTTCACAACAAGTGATGCGGCTGCTCATCCTGACCATTTGCAAAAATCAAATAGTGTGGCGCTTTTAGAATGTTTGTTAGCTGGGCTATTGTGCAACGATTCTCACCTGGAATACCAGGACGGAGCCTGGAAGGTGGTGGGTGACCCGACAGAGGGGGCGCTGATCGTCGTGGCGAGTAAAGCAGGTTTAGATCAGGCTGACCTGAATCGGCAATTTCCCAGATTAGATGCAATTCCGTTTGAGTCAGAGTTTCAGTACATGGCAACGCTGCATGATACGCGCAAACCAGTGGACAAACAATCGGGAATGGAGCAACTCACTTCTCCCCAAACGATTTATGTGAAAGGGTCTGTGGAAGCAGTTTTGCAGCGTTGTCAGCGAAGGTTGGGGGCAGATGGAAGGCTACTGCCGCTAGATCAAGCTGCTGTGCATCAGCAGGTTCATGCGATGGCAGAACAAGGATTGCGGGTGTTGGCGTTTGCTAGAAGAGGGTTTGAGTCCGATCAGTTTGACCATGTAGATATTCAGCATGATCTGATTTTCTTGGGATTGCAAGGCATGATCGACCCGCCTCGGTCTGAGGCGATCGCCGCTGTCAAAAACTGCCAGAGCGCTGGGGTACAGGTGAAGATGATCACCGGAGATCATGCGGTGACGGCAAAGGCGATCGCCCAGCGGATGGGGATAAACAAACGGGGTGAGGTGTTGGTTTTCACCGGAAAAGAACTCGCTGAGATGGATCAAATCAATCTAACGACCGCTGTTGAAGATGGTTCTGTGTTTGCCAGAGTTGCACCAGAACAAAAGCTGCGCCTGGTGGAAGCCCTTCAGTCTAAAGGTGAAATCGTGGCAATGACGGGCGATGGTGTCAACGATGCGCCTGCGCTAAAACAAGCGGACATTGGTATTGCTATGGGGGGCGCGGGGACAGAGGTGGCGAAAGAAGCCTCAGATATGATTTTGACTGATGATAACTTTGCCTCGATTGAAGCGGCGATCGAGGAAGGACGCACCGTTTATCGAAATTTGCTGAAGGCGATCGCCTTTATCCTACCTGTGAATGGCGGTGAGTCAATGACGATTTTGCTCAGTGTGTTGCTAGCAAGAGAGTTACCCATTTTGTCGCTGCAAGTCCTCTGGCTGAATATGGTGAACTCGATCGCCATGACCGTTCCGCTTGCCTTTGAGCCAAAGTCTGAACAGGTGATGCAGCGCCCTCCTCGCAATCCTAGAGAAGCTTTACTGTCGAACAATTTACTCAAGCGGATTGTAGCCATTTCGGTATTCAACTGGATACTCATCTTTGGTGTATTTGAATGGATTCGCCAATCCACAGGCGATCTGGCTCTGGCGAGAACGATGGCCATTCAAGCACTGGTGGCGGGTCGCATCTTTTATCTGTTGAGTATCAGCCAGTTGGGACAGGCGATCGCAGCTAAACTGCGCGGCAGAGCGATTCAAATTAAAGATGCAGGGGCGATCGGTTTGGGTATTCTTTGCACCATTGTTTTACAGGTTATTTTTAGCCAGTGGAGCCTGATGAATAGCTGGTTTTACACCGCACCACTCGATTTAAACCAGTGGCTTCTGTGCGTATTGATTGGGCTACCCATGATTCCGACAGCACTGTTAGTAAATCGGATTGATCCACCGAATTAGAATGTTCAGCCTCGTTACCAAGCTCTCCGCCTCGTTACCAAGCTCCAGCTTGGCAACGAGTTTAAACATATTCTCAGAGCCTTATCGTTTGATAAACCGCCCTACTGTAATGGAAACTTCTGGAAATGCCACAGGGCTAATTTCTCCACTAGTTAATGTTCGCTTTTCCCGATACTCATCTTCGATGGGATCTCTAAAAATGATTAATTCCATCCGTTTCAGATTTACCACCCAATACTCGCGGATGCCTGCTCTAGCATAAACTTTACTTTTGATTTCTAAATCTTTTGTCAAGCTAGTATTGGAGAATTCAACAATCCAGAAAATGTTTTCTGGGTAAGGATGGTGGTCAAAGTACTCCTCATCTAAATCTTGAACAATGGCAATATCGGGTTCTGGTTCAGAATTACTGAGTAACGTTACGGGTTTGGCTTCCCGAATTGCTGCTTTGCCCCGCAGTAGCCCTCGGATATAGTCGGCAGCAGTGCTACTTAGATGGGCATGGGGCGTTCCTTCAGGGGACATTTCAACAATTTCTCCGTCCAAAAGTTCGACGCGGCGATCGCACAAAATTCCCGCTTCGATCATGCGGTGATAGTCATCGAGTGTCCATTTAGCAGTAACAACTGTTGAAGTCATGGCGATCGCCCCTCAAGACTTGAAGCTAATTTGTTTTGCTCCAACAATAGCATTCGTTAAAAGGTATCGGTATGGAAGGGATAATTTTGAGTATTGCATAGGCAACACTTGTAACACTTAAAAACATGAGCTATTTAGAATTTTCCATAAAAAAACTTGCTCAGAGAAAATCCTGATCAAAACACTTTGAGTAGTAGGAATCTCTAGCATCAAATCAGAATTCCTGCGGCTAGTGAATTTTGGCGGCATCTTACTTCGTCAGCCGTTGTTTTAACAATACCGATCGCAATAGTGGGCGATCGCCCCATCGCTTTGTGACTGCGCTTCCACCAGTGCGGTCAGTTTTAGCTTGCTAACATGAGGAGTTTAAGATGAGTAAGGGCAAAAGGCAGTCTTCGTCTCAAGTTGGGTTAGGGCTACTGTGTTTATTAACTGGCTTAATGGCTGTGAAGCCACTAAATGCGGCTGAGTCCGAAACAAATGATGTGAATGCGGAAGATCTAACTGAAAGGTTGGCGGAGGGTTGGAGGGGAAGGGCGATCGCTGAGACAGAAAATGTATCAAATGATGAGTTAGAGAATGAGTCAAATAATCAATCAGATGAGTTAAATCCTGGATTGTCAGCGTCTCATTCAGAACTCACAGCCTCCACAGAAACTACGGTTGAAATCACTTCAGAATCCCCAAATTCAACTCCCGCTGATCCAATTCCGACTGAGACAGCCGAGATTCCAGAAGATCTGTTTGCAGATGTGCCTGAAGTAACTTTCTCAGACACAGGAACATCAAACCTGGTTGCACCTACAGAAGCATCTTCGGCATTTTCACCTGTTCACTCACTTACAGGAGACGCGGCATCTGACTCCATTGGGCAAGTCACTTCAGTATCTCAATTGTCGGACGTACAGCCTACAGATTGGGCGTTCTCGGCTTTGCAGTCTCTAGTAGAGCGCTATGGCGTGATTGCAGGATATCCAGACGGCACCTATCGCGGCAATCGCGCCCTGACTCGCTATGAGTTTGCAGCAGGGCTAAATGCAGCGCTCGATCGCGTCAATGAACTGATTGCGGCAGGGTTAGCCGATACGGTGACTCGTGAAGATCTGATTACATTGCAACGGCTCCAGGAAGAGTTTTCGGTCGAGTTAGCCAGCTTGCGCGGTCGGGTAGACACGCTAGAAGTGCGGACGGCTGAACTGGAAGCAAACCAGTTCTCAACTACAACTCGGCTCAACGGAGAAGTGGTGTTCAGCATTGCAGCGGCAGGCGGCGGCTATCCGGGAGGAGGCGACCCAGATGCAACGCCAGGAATTCTTTCAAGCACGGGTGGAGCACCCGGAAATGATGCCCAGGTGGTGTTCAACAACCGGGTGCGGCTTAACCTGGTTACTAGCTTCACAGGCAGCGATACGTTAATTACGGGAATACAGTCCAACAATTTTGGTGGCGGCTTTGGCAACAGCACGGGCAGCATTCCTGGAACGCTGGGGCTGGGCGATCCGATATTTGGCACAGCTAGCAATCTCGGTTTGGCTTACGCACCGCAGTTTGGCACGACCAATCCTCAAGATCTCTCTAATAGTGGCTCTAATGACATTGATCTATACAAGCTGCTGTATATCTTTCCAGCGTTTGAGGATGTGACATTATTCGTCGGTACTAACGCTGAAGTGACCGATGCATTTCCGGCGATCGCCCCCTTTGCCAGCGACAGCCAAGGCGCACTCTCGCGGTTTGGTGGTTACAATGCAGCAGTGAGAGTTTCAGGTGGCACCTCTGGCACCGGATTAGCATCAGCGGCAGGCTTCATCTGGAATATTGCAGACGGTATTGACCTGCGTGGACTATATGGCAGTGTGAATGCCGCATTACCCAATAATCTAGGATTGGCAGGCGGTACTCCGTTGGGGGCAGGTTTGTTCAACGGCAGTCATGTACTGGCGACGCAGCTTACCCTGACTCCCAGTGACACCCTTAACATCGGGCTAAACTACGCCAACAGCTATCACCAAATCAATATTTTAGGAACGGGGCTGAGTGCCTCTGATATTGGCTCTGTTTTGTTTAACCCGAATGCTGAACAGTTGGCGGCAGTGGGCGGAAATGGAGTGCTGGCGATCGCCAACGAAGGCATTCGGCTCAACTCCATCGGTGCAACGGTGAATTGGCAGTTTGCCCCCAAAGTAGACCTGACGCTTTCCGGTGCCTACATCTTTGCCGACCTGGTAGGTGTGGATGCCTCAACTAACTTCATTAGCTGGATGGCAGGCTTACACTTCCGTGACATCTTTGGCGAAGGAAACACCGCCGCTCTGCTGGTGGGGCAACCCCTGAACCGAACTTCGGTCGGCGGTGAGGCGTTTAATCCTGAAAATGCTGACCCATTCCACCTGGAGGGCTTCGTCAACTTCAGGCTAAATGACAACATCAGCATTACTCCTGGTGTGTATGTTGTGTTTAACCCGGAGGGCTACAGCGGCAACAGCACCACAGCCGGTAGGGGCGTTGAGGACAACGTTTACGTTCTAAGGTTTACGTTCTAGAAGCTGTTTCTACATGGACAGAAGCATTCAGATCCCCAGATGCTTTTTCCTGGTGAGACCATTGGGCTTAAGCCCAATGGCACTGACTCAAGTAGACCAGATCTGCGACTTCTCGAAGAAGTCGCAGATCTGAGCGCTGCATTAAAGGGTAGTGAAAGCTGCCTCGGTTAAGGTGTTCGCATTCACCTGACGGAGAATGGCCAGGGTTTCTTCACCGAAGAGGATGCGAGTGTTTTGACCCGATTTGCACGACAGATAGCTGCCCAAAGGATAAGTCACCTACTAGCCCAATCCGGTCTTTGCTAACCTCAAAGTCACGAATCGTGTCGGTGCCTTCGCCTGCTGCCAAAACAAAGGTGTCGCGATCTCTGCCCCCTGTCAGTCTGTCATTGCCCAAGCCGCCGCGCAGCAGATCGTCCCCGTTGTCGCCAAACAGATGATCGTTCCCTGCTTCACCGTAGAGCTTATCGTCGCCACCTTTGCCGCCGATGCGATCGCGTCCTGCACCTCCGTAAATAATGTCGTCACCGCCTGTGTTGCCACCCGTGCCAGAGAAGTTGCGATCGCCCCTCAACACGTCATTCCCCACTCCGCCATAAATGATGTCGTCGCCCAGCCCACCTGCAATCACATCGTTTCCGCCAAAGCCATTGAGGACTTCATCATCGGCAGTGCCCACCCGCGTTTCTGCGTCAGGGGTTCCGATGAGCAGGGTTCTAGCGGACGGATTGCGCGGATCGTAGCTGCGGGTGTCGATGTCTAGAGGATCTGGGAAACTGCTGGCGACGTTCTTCCAGGGCACAAACTTGAAGTTGCCGCTGGCGTTGACCAGTTCCCCGTCGTCTTCCACGATCAGGGCTGGCTCGTTTTGCTGATCGTGGACGACCAGCAGCCCAGAAAGGAAATCGGGGCCCAGCGATACGTTAATTACGTCTAAACCGTCGCTGCCGTCTACACTATCGATGCCGTTTGACTCACCGACGATGAAGTTGCCCAAGTAGGCGTTGTCTCCTTCGCGGCTATACACGGCAAAGGTGCTGTCGCCCTGGCTGGAGGCAATCAGGTAGCCCGTGCCGTTTGCGCCATAGTAAAGCGCCAGTCCTTCTACGTCGGCTTCAAGGGCGCTGCCCTCTGGCTTCACCACATCGATCAGCACGCCTTCGTCGCCGCCCTCTGGCTCAGCGGAGAATTTGTAGATGCCGACCTGTTCCTGTCCGATGTAGAGGTAGCCCAGTTCAGCGTCTACGACTACACCTTCGGTCAGGGGTTCGCGTCCATCGGTGGGAACGGGAACGGTGAGAACCCG
>JAAUQZ010000175.1 GCA_012033355.1 Leptolyngbyaceae cyanobacterium RM1_406_9
CTCGGCTGTGGGTCGTGGCATTGTTCGCACAGCTATGGCGATCGCCGCGACAAAGCTTAGCCCGCATCCAGCAGCAGCAAAATCGTAAACCAGTTGCGGCTTTGAATCAGTTGAGCAATCCACTGCACGAAGGCGGCTAGTTTCTCAGTCGTCTCCTTGATTACATCCGTTGGGGGAACAGGTGCCGGGGACTGATTGCTCATGGGAAAGGGCACTACTTTTGAATGCAGACGCAGGATGAGTGAAGTATAGCCTGTGGATTAGTTCCTGCTTTCCCGGTAAAGGTGAAGGGGCGGCTTTGCCTGAAGAAGGGCGATCGCCGCTAAGCGCTATGATTTGGGTGTCGGGTTCTTGTGACTGCCCATAACCTCCCAACTTCTCAACGAAATCCTGACTCCTGACTATACCAACATCGTCACCGAGGACGATACCCCATTACTTCATTCAGGTTAGGAGTGGGTAAAAACGGATGCTCCAGGTTCAACTGTTCTTTCAGCAAGGGGCAGGGGGTAGAAGAGGACTGTGATTTGGGGGCAAATCCGCGACTCATTTCACCAGGTTTTGCGGTCTCGACTGCTTTTTTCTGGTTATTTTACAGCCTGATTTAGTCCCTATTCCTCCTCTCCTGGCTACCTTCTAATAGTTTTTCAGAACTAATCAAGGAAAATTTTTGAGTCTTTTACTATTCCTTAATGAAAATACCAGTACTTCTCTTAACGTAAGTATACGAGGATGTACCTAGAAGAGGTTCTTATCTCTACCTAAATCTCTATCTAAATAGGAATAGTCAAGTGCACTGTGAGTTTTTCCATAAAGTCTCTCAGTCGATGCTAATCAGGGGATGAATCTTCTACAGCAGGTGGCGTATTCACCTAAAAGCTGGTGTAGGGAGCACGTTGGAAGGGGGCAACCTCTTGTGGCGATCTCGGAGAGATCGCCTTTCCTTCGTTGCTTACTGCTTCGGTATTCAGAAGCGTTGTCTGCAACGGTTTTTGTTGCTCAGGCTAGCTCTCTTACTCTAGTTGTGAAGCCGATGTTTGGCGGGGTTTAACTTCGTTGGACTTACGTTGCTTTCATTTTTCGTTGTCTTGTATTGATCAAAACCTTAACGAGGGCATATGACCACAGGAAATGCGAGTCAAGGAAATCATGTTATTTTCATCCACCCCGATGGAACCAGCCCAGCTACCTTTGCATTTGCACGCATCGTTGATCAAGGTCCTGATGGGCGGTTGAATTGGGACAAGCTGGAGGAAGCTCGTGTCTACTTGGGACACATGGAAGACCAGCTCACCGGAACATCCAATGCTGGTGCGGTCACTCATGCCACTGGTGTCAAGATCTATGCCGAGTCATTTGGTCTTGATCGGGCAGTGGATGCCAACGGTAACCCAATCGATCTCAATCCTGACCCCGCTATTGCTCGCTACATTGATGCTCCTCTGACTTCTCTTTCTGGCAAAGAAAACCAGACGATCATGCAAGAGGCTGTAGCCGCAGGCAAAGCCACCGCTCTGATCAACTCTGGGGTGATTGCTGAACCAGGGACAGGAGCATTTGCCGCTCAGGTGGGCTACGAAGATGTTCCTGCTGGCGTGACTGGCTTTGACGTTTTCCCCAGAGCACAATTTGCAGAGATCACTCGCCAGGTTGTTGAGTCTGGCATTGACGTGATTTTGGGAGGAGGGTTAGTTAACTACTTACCCGTGGGCACTCAACCTCCGGCAGGCGCTAGCGCCTATGTGCAAACCGCCGCTCAACTAGATGCCATCTCTACTAGCGTTAGCCAACGCCCCACCATCAATTTGATTGAGCGAGCAGAGCAACTTGGCTATACCGTTGTTTACACCAAAGAGCAGTTGCAGCAAGTCGTGGCTAACGGCAACGTGACGAAGGTTTTGGGCATTTTTGCGGCTGAAGACACCTTCAATGACAACGTTAGAACTGCAACGGGTAACTTGTCAGGGGTTGAGGAGAATCTGACAGCTACCAATTCACCTAGCTATGTTCCCTCGGCTCCAACCGTTGGTGAAATGCTGGCAGCGGCTCAGACCATTATGGAGCGCAACCCTAAGTTTCACACTGGCTCCTTGACTGTTTTAGAAGAGGAAGGAACCGATAACTTCGGTAACACCAACAATGCCGCAGGAATGCTGGATGCCGTGCGTCGTACTGATGAGGCGATCGGGGTTGCCCTGGAGTTTGCTAACAAATACGAAAACACGCTGATTGTCACAGCAGCCGACAGTGAAGCGGGTGGTTTGCAAATTCGTGATCCCCTGGGACCTGAGAACGTTGGAACCACAAACACCAATCCATCTACTGTCCCAGCTACACCACCTGCTACTGGAACTCAAACCCTAAACTTCGCCAATCCTCTAGATGGGCAAACTGGACGGGCTTCGGCTCCATTTATGGGGGCACCGGCAGATAATGGGCTGGTAACTAACTTTGGTGTGACCTGGGCAGGCACGCCCGACTTTGCAGGGAATATCGTTGCCAGATTCCACGGTTCCTCAGAGCTACTGGCGGAGTTGCCCACTACCGTTGATAATACCGATATCTATCGGGTGATGTACGAGGCATTGTTCCCCGATGTGGAATTAAGCGATCGCCCCGTTCCTCAAGAAGCTCCTGCTCCAACCCCAACCCAATCTACAGGCAACGTCATCTTCATTCACCCCGATGGTCATTCGCCTGCCATGTTTGGTGCGGCTCGGTTTGCTAGCGAGGGTCCCGATGGCAGACTAAATTGGGACATGATGAGCCACTCTGGTGTATACCTGGGGCACCTCACGGATCAATTGACTGGCAGCTCAGATGGAACTGGTGTGGTTCACGCTCATGGGGTGAAGAACTCCGGGGATTCCTATGGGTTTGATGCCCCGATCGCCGAAGGCGGTGAAGCCGTCATTTCTGCCTCTGGTAAGCGGCAGTCTCTGATGGAAGAAGCCCGTGATGCAGGTAAGGCGGTTGCCATCATCAACTCTGGTCAGATGGGCGAGCCAGGGTCGGGGGCGTTTCTGGCAGACGTTGACGACCGGGGCAATGTTGAAGAAATCATCCGTCAATTTGTCGAGGAGTCTGATGCTCAGGTGATCATGGGCGGTGGCGAGCGCTGGATGTTGCCTGCGGGAGAAGCGGGACGCTTTGGGGGGGCACTGGGTCAAACCGGGGTACGCACTGATGGCAAAAACCTGATTGAGATCGCTCAACAACGCGGCTATCGTGTTATCTACACTCGCGAAGAGTTGGCAACCGTTCAACCTGGCGAAAAGATTCTCGGGGTTTTTGCCTGGACTGATACCTACAACTCGACCAACGAAGAAAACCTGGAACGTCAGGGCTTGCCACTCTATGGACAACCTGGTAATCCCAACCCACCAACAGTGGCTGAGATGCTGCAAGCCACCCTCACCTCTGTCTCCAGCGATCCTGATGGCTTCTTTGTGGCTCTAGAAGAAGAGGGAACTGACAACTTCTCTAACTCCAATAACGCAGCAGGGGCGATCGAGGCTACGTTGCGGGCAGATGCGGCGATCGGTGTGGCGATGGACTTCGTTCGTGAAGTAGACCCCAACACCCTCGTATTGACCGCAGCCGATAGTGAAGCGGGTGGTCTGCAAGTGTGGCAACCAACCCCCTTTGCACAAGGCTTCCCCTCTACTCCGTTGACAACTCAACCCACTATCGGAGTCAACCCCAACGGTGTTAGCGCTCAAAATGCCAACAACCCGTTGGATGGCACAACCGGCAGACTGATTGACGGAGCAACAGGCACTGATTCCACCTGGACTGCATTTCCGTCTCAACCCAGCCTCGACGGACCGATGGGTAACTTTGGTGTCGCCTGGGCGGGCACTCCCGACTTCCCCGGCAACATTGTGGCAAAAGCCTATGGCTTGAATGCTGATCTATTGCCCTCTACCCTCGACAACACCTTTATCTACGAGATCATGTACAAAACCCTGTTTGGTGAAGAACTGCCAAACCAGGTTTTAGGAACTGTCGAAAACCAAACCTTGACTGGAACTGCTGAGAATGATCTGTTCATTGCACGGCGAGGAGTTGACCCCACCAGTGGCAACAACGTCATTGCAGGTCTCTCAGGTGATGACATTATCTACGGTGGCGATGGCAATGATGTGCTACGGGGTGACTTCAACACCAGTAGCGCTCAAATCCGTCAAACGGGTGGTGATGACATCATCTATGGTGGCAGTGGCAACGATCGCATCGGTGGCAAATCAGGCAACGATCAGCTCTTTGGTGAGGAAGGCGACGACCGCATCTGGGGCGACAGCGGAGATGACCTGATTCACGGTGGCTTGGGTAATGACACGCTAATTGGCGGTGCTGGCAGAGACACCTTTGCTCTCGCGCTTGGAGAAGGAGTGGACACGATTCAAGGCTTCCGAGTGGGTCAAGACCAGCTAGGGTTAAAGGGGTCATTGACGTTTGGGCAACTGTCCTTCACTCAAAATAGTCGAGGAACCGTGATTAGTGCTGGCTCTGAGGTTCTTGCTGTTTTGTCGGGTCAAACCTCGACCCTGACAGTGAGCAACTTTGTTGCGATCGCCTAACCATTCCAATCCTGTTGTAATGCAGTAGTCTCTAAAACTCAAGGTGGTGCGGCGTTATGGCTGTGCCACCTTGTATCTATATGTTTATAAAAGGTTCGACATCTGAAGCAGCCTGGGAGTTGGAAGAATTATCTCACCCCTGCCATCAAACTACCTAAGGAATGGAAATAAAATAATATAGCCATCCTATACCGTTCTCAAATAGGACACGAACAATAACCGTACATAAACGCTTTAGGAAAAGCGAAGGTTTGCAAATGCGTTACCAGTCCAAATAGCAACTTAACCGACTTGAATTTCGTGCACATACGAGCATACTTGCGAATAAACTGTTTGGCTTGCAACCACACATCCTCCACCGGATTTTGCTCCGGTGCATTGGGGGCTAAGCGAACCAAAGTCATCTTCCATTCCTCCTGCGGTCGTTCGCCATTCAACTGGCTCAGAAACTCCTTCACTTTGGTAGAGCGATGGTAACTGGCTCCATCCCAAATGATGATCTATCGAGTTGATTCCTCTGCCAACGACTGGAGGTACTTCAAAAACTCGATCGTATTGTCCTCATTGCCTGCGCTGTACGCTTGAACAACAAAGCGTTTGCTCAAGTAATCCAACGCCCCGTAGTAGGTTTGCTGTTCTTTCGTCGATTTGACCTCAACCTCAACGCGCTGATTGCGGCGACTCCATCCGTAGCCACAGACATCCCCCCACAACAAATGACACTCATCTAAGAACATCCCTCGAACGCTGTCAGCAGCAATTTCGGCTCGCCACTGCACCAGTAATTCCATGATTTCAGTTTTTTTCCTCCACCTGCGTCTCATCTTTATCCGGGTGGGTTGAGTGTGACTTTTTCCAACTGAATCCGGCTTGCTTCAGTAGCGTGTAGTAGCTCTGGGGGGGATTGGTAAACCACGCCGTAAGCGTCTTCGATATGCACAGCCACCTCTTCGAGCAACCAGGCATCCTTCTGAGCCAACCAAGCCATCAGTTCTTCCTTTTGGTTGGGCTTAAGATAGCCTTGCGTTCCCCAGTAGTTCAACTTGAGACCCTCCACCCCTTGTTCCTGGTAGCGCTGACAGCAATCGGTCACGAACCCCAGCGACACCTGAAGCACATCCCGGATTTCTCGATAGGTATGACCTCGTTGGCTCATTTGCGCGGCAACAGCACGTTTGAGTTCTCGGGGGGGGCGGGTTGCTTTCGATAAACTGTTCAAGGCTCTCCATACGGTTTGTCTAAAATGCTCTTTAACGACTCCTCTTCATTCTAATGTTTGTTCACAACCTATTTGAGGTTGCTATATATTGGCTTTTGTATTTGGTGTATGGCAAAAGGATGAAGGATGAAGGATGAAGGATGAATCGAAACCCTGGCTATCAGCAGCATCGGCAAGTCAACGTTGTCCTAATCATCGCTTCAACTGCTATAGGAGAGGGAGCGATCGCCCCCAATTCCCTCCTAACCTTCGCGCTTACGATAGCGAGTTAAGATACTCATCACCTCATTCAGGTTAGGGGTAGGTAAAAGTGGACTCCACAAACTCACTTCGGCAAAGCTGCGCCGATGCAAATCATGAATCGTTTCGATTACACCATCGCGAGAGCCGATGATCAGGATGCGTAACGGTTCGCGATCGGGATTGTGGAGGGCAGCAGCTTTCTCAACGGTGGGTAAGTTGAGATCTAAAAAACAATTACTCCCTTCCCGGTTAAAGATTAGGCACAAAAGATCAGGGATGCGCCCCCGCTTAGCGGGGGCGCATCCCTGATCTTTTGGTGGGAAAGGAGTAGGCATGAGTTGTGACCCTGTTTAGGGTTTGCAAAGAAACCCCAAAAAACTAACCACCCCGCATTCATTCACACGTTGCACCAATGGTTGATAGGACTAAAAGTGAGTTTGTTTTCACTTTCATATCCCGAAGGGTGAGCAACGCTTTTTTGACATGACAAGTCGGGGTGGCTAAGGAAGACAGATTAAATAAGATCCGGTAATCAGGCAAGGGTGATAGAGTAGCAGCAACATGCAATTCTGGCAAAAACGATGCAACCCTATTCCCTGGAAGTTGAGCAACAAATGCGGCGATTCTATAGGTCCTTATCCGAGAAGGATCGGCGGCGGTATGCGGCAGTAGAAGCGTTCAAACTGGGATGGGGTGGGATTACGTACATTAGCCAACTTTTCGAGTGTGATGACAAACCGATTCGCAACGGCATGAAGGAATTAGAGCAGGAGGCAGTGTTAAACCAGAGCAAAATTAGGCAAGCCGGAGGTGGACGAAAATCCGCATTCGAGACGATTGAGGGACTTGATGCCGCGTTTTTAAGGGTGATTGCCCAACATACAGCCGGTTCGCCGACCGATGAAACGGTGAGGTGGACAAATCTAACCCGCCAAGAGATTGCCGAGTTACTGAAAAGCGAAGGGATTGGGGTCAGTGTCACGGTGGTAGACCAATTGCTCGAAAAGCATCACTACCGCAAACGGAAAGCTCAAAAGCGAGTGGCAACCGGAACGCATCCTGGGCGCAATCAACAGTTTGAGAACATAGAACGCTTGAAAGAGGCTTACCAAACAGCAGGCAATCCGGTATTGAGCAGGGATACAAAAAAAGAGAATTGATAGGTCAACTGTATCGAGAAGGACACCTGTACACGCAGGAGCAGGGAGTCGAAGTATTTGACCATGACTGGAAGACATTGGCAGAGGGTGTGGCAATCCCTCATGGATTGTATGACCTGGCGCTCAACATCGGTTACGTTCAGATTGGCACCTCGCATGACACCTCCGAGTTTGCCTGCGAAGCGATTCGTCATGGTGGAAGCAGCATGGTTCCTATCAGTATCAAACCGCAGGTTCGATTCTCCTGCTATGTGATGGGGGTGGCAGCAATCGTTCCCGCCAGTATTTGTTCAAGCAGGATTTACAGGCATTGGTGGACGAGTTAGGCATTGAAATTCGCATTGCCCACTATCCACCCTACACCTCGAAATACAATCCCATTGAGCATCGTTTGTTTCCCCATCTCACTCGCGTATGTCAAGGAGTGATTTTTGAACGTGTTGAAATGGTTTCCTAACCTGATAAACTGTAGAACCTAGAGTAAGAGTTCTGTTTGTAATAGAGAGAGTACTCATTGATTACGATTTTAGGTTAGTAGAGTTCAACTAATCGAAGTGTCTTGGTGTTTTGTCTGAGTGTATTGATTCTCTGAAAATCATTCAAGTCAGCTCTTTCTAAAAAGACTACTTCGCAACGCGATTAAATCAAAATCCTGATCTTGACCAATTTGAAAACGTGCATTCTCAATTAGCGAGAGATGCATATTGACGTGCGTTATAAGTCGTCCTCCAAACCAAGCATGAATCCTAAAAAATGCATCTAGAATATCGCCGTCTACAGGAACTAAGCCAATTATAAGATCGATTCCAGAAAGGGCAACTAGCAAAAGCAAGTCTCCAAGCGGAGCGTTTACACGCCTAGCTAGAATAAACAACCAAGATCCTGCAAGAACTGTATACAAATCCCCTGCGATAGGCACCACCCCAATCACCGCATCTAGACCTATGGGTCCCAATAAACAGAGTTGTTGGGAAATAAACTCGCTTTGGGGCAAGGTTTTCCAATTTCTCTGCCCATACGCTACATCCAGATACAAGTTCCACAAACCTGCTGCATTAAGCATTAGGCGGTCATCGAAATCAGGTATACGATTGCGATAAACATCCGTGACCGAACGATAACGCTTTATGCCTGCATGGGCATATTCACACTTGACTCGTTGACGACTGAACTCTCGGTTCTCCTGCTTCTGTTGTTCGCTTAATTCCTTACCCCTTGGTTTCTTATGGGGCGGATGAACGTTATCAAACTCGTTCTGTAATCCTTGAAATCCTAAGTCTCCTTCTATGGCAACTTCATCGAGAATGTTGCCCACCAAGTCTTCTTCGTCTAGTTGTCGTTTGTCGTGAACTTTGCCCCCTCTCGCCTTCGTCAGCAGGATGACACGCTTTTTTCGCGTACTGCCTGTGATGTGCTTACGGGTATGGCGTTTCTTTTGCCAGAGTAATGGTCTTCTTGTCGCTCGGGGTCTTTGGGACGCTGCACTGGACGCTCCGTGCCATCGAAAATCACTTCTTTCACCTCTGGAAAGCATTCCAGAAATTCTTCCATGCTTCGCACCTTGCGCTCGGGTAGAGCCTGTTTATACCCTAAAGCCTATTCCAAAACGGGTAGCAAACCATGTACCCAGTCCCACGCGCAGGAGCGGTCAAAGCCAAACAACACACTCATTAAGTCGAAGGTGGGATAACATTTGCAGTACAACAAAATGTAAAACAACTTGTCGCAACTTGTCCGTAAGGTTGCCTTGCGTGCTCCTCCAGGCGCGCGTTTACGCTCTACCTCTGGTTTGTTCTGACTTTGCCTATAAGCCTCACTAAAACTGGGCAGGAGTTCCTCAAATGCTTTGCGATTGCCTGTCATTGCCCGTAGTAGGCGGTCATTCTGGAGAATGCGTTCTAGGTTGAGCATTGGTACAGCATGATGCAACTGCCAATTATTATCCCTTATTCCCCAACAGGTCTAACTATCTGACAATTTTCTAAGCTTCTCTATTTCAGTACGTGAGTCAAGTAGTTTTCGTTCACAAAGTTCAATGTCTGATGGGAGTGAGCGAGAGCCGTTAGTAGTCATATTTTTAGCACTGATCTCCTAAAAGATGATCGCTAGAGTGTTTATGATGCCTGGATTGCAGCCAACAAAATACTACCGCTGCCGAAGTGGACAAATCGTGAAACTAGATCAGGATTGAAATAACTTTACCCGCATATTAGTTTGTCAACCGGGAAAATTACCGTAAATTCACGGGTTTTACTAAAGCTTTAAATGCTTGGCGATCGCACCCAATGATCAATCTTTCGGGCTCATCATGCGCTCGTCGGGCAAGCCGTGTCTCAATGGAAACAGGAACGACTGTATCTGAGCCTCGATACCACCCTGGTGTGGAATTGTTTCTGTATCGTCTGGGTGGGGGTAGTCTATCGGGGCAGAACCCTCCCGATTGCTTGGCGAATTGTCGCACAATCAAGCAGCACTGTCAGGTTGTAGACGATTCAACGGGTACTGCGGCAGGCTGCACGAGTGATGCCCGATGGAGTAGCACTTGTCCTGTTAGCAGACCGGGGCTTTGCCGATGGCAAACTGATGAAGTACCTCAAAGAAGACCTGGGTTGGCATTTCCGTATCCGCATCAAGTGCTCATTCCAGTTTCAGTTGGAGGGGCGGGGGCTCAAGGTGTCATCGGTGCAGTTGCAACCAGGACAAGCTTACTTCACCCCAATGGTCGTCATCGGTAAAACCAACCCTTATCCAAACGTTTATCTTGCCTTTGCCCATGACAAGCAAAGTAATGAAGACTGGGTAATTGTCAGTGACCAGCCAACAAACTTGCAAACCTTCGCTCAATACCGTCTGAGGTTTTGTGTGGAGGAATCCTTGTTGGATCTCAAATCAAATGGATTTAATCTGGAAGCCTCCAGACTGCGGGACAAGTTTGCCCTGTCTCAATTGTGTGGGGTGATTGCCTTAACGATGTTGTTTCTGGTGCTCCAAGGGGTACAAGTGGTGGCTTCAGGCAAGCTTCAATTCTTATCGAGTCTGCCTGACCCTCAACCTGCCATCGCATCTAAGCGACAACAAGAGGATTCTTTTAAGCGCGAGTTCACCGTCCTCAGCCGCATCCCGGCTTCTTAGTTTTGTCAGTCAAGCAGGATTGCTACCAATGGACTTCAGCTAACCGTATCATACCGTTTGGGAGCTGAACCTGGGCAATACCCTTCAACTTTCTCCACTTGCCTCGACCATAATGCGCGAAAAATTCTTGGTGATATGCACCGCTAACTTATCGAGAAAGCGGGGTGAAATGTGGTACTTTGACATGAATCTGCTTCCCTTCCCAACTTATCCCCATTTTGTTTGCAGGGATAGAGCAGGCTTAATTGAACGTCCACTAATAGCCTAGATCAAATACTTCAACCTAACTCATGATGCTTTCTCATTAGTTGCATCCAATTTGCTGTGGTTTGGGTCAGAATAATTTGGGCTAGAATGACTTGAACCAATGAACTCACACTAATATTTCTATGAGTAGTATTCCAATGAGTTCGCGTATGGTGTTGGGTGCGATCGCCCTCATCCTCCTCATAGGTTGCCAGGTTCAGCCATCACCCGAAAGCAGTTCACAACCGACTTCATCCCCAGCTACATCTCAAGCGGAAGTTCCAGCAGCTTCAGGAGAGAGGTTTGCAACGGTGACTGAGGTTGAAGTTACTGCTGGAGAACCAGGTGCTTACACTTTTGTCGTTACCGTGCAAAGCCCAGACACAGGTTGCGATCAGTATGCCGATTGGTGGGAAGTCTTGAGCGAGGAGGGAGAGCTGATATTTCGCAGAACTCTTGCCCACAGTCATGTAAATGAGCAGCCCTTTAGCCGTCCAGGGGGCGCAGTTGAGATACAGCCCGACCAGCTTGTGATCGTGCGGGCACACATGAATCCTCAAGGCTATGGCACCCAGGCAATGCAGGGCACTGTAGAAACTGGTTTTGAACAGGTTAGTTTACCGGAGAAATTTGCAGCGGATTTGGCTGAATCTGAGCTGCAACCGCAGGGCTGTGAATTCTAGAGACTGTAGGGTGCGTCGTGACGCACCCTACAGTTAGAGGAAGTAGGGTGCGCCGTGACGCATCCTACTTTCTGGCTCTCGGACTGAATGTTCGCCGCTCAAGAAACGTGGACTGCAAACGGGCAGAAACACATCAGACATTAGCTTACAAACTCTTAATCCTGGATAATTGCCCCTACCGTAGCGAATGGCTAGATCAACCGTTTGCCTCTGTAACTCTACGACATCATTCGATGCCTGTAGATGCAGATCAATCTCAGGATGCGTTTGTTGAAACTCAGATAAACGAGAAACCAACCAATTGGCTGCAAATACCGTCGTTACACTCACCGCTAAGGTTGTAGATTCTGGAACTCGTTTTAACTGGGCGATCGCCGCTGCGATTGTGGGTGGAGTTAGTGCAATGTTGATGCGATCGCCCCAGACGGCTCAGGCTCCAGAACCAATCCCAGCCGAAACTCCAGCCGAAACACTTCCCCCCGTTGAACCGATT
>JAAUQZ010000176.1 GCA_012033355.1 Leptolyngbyaceae cyanobacterium RM1_406_9
GAGGAGGGTGCGGAGGGTGGTGAGGGTTTGGTGGAAGTCTCCTAAGATCAGGCGTTGGGCGGGGTGGTGAGGGAAGTAGCTGAGGTGCGATCGCTCCCTACTAGCAGCGTGGCTTGTTCAATTAGCTTTCGGGTGGCATTGGGTAGCCCTGCTGCGCCGTCTAGCCCGATGCCGATAACCTGTATGGGTGTCATGGGATGATTCATAGGGAAAGTTTGAGCAGGTCGGCTAGGGTGAATGTGGCGCGGAGATACCAGATTCGCAGAGCGGGTAGAGGAAATTTTTTTAAGGGCTGGCGGAATATAGCGCACAGATCGCGAACTTGCGCCCGACCTGTAACTAATTGGGCGAGGGCGCGACCGCTCCAGGTTCCGGTGGAAACGCCGCTGCCATGATAGGCAAATCCGTAAAAAATGCTTTCATCGGCTGTCAGCCTGCCCAGGTGAGGCGTGAGGGTTGCTGAGGCACAGACCAGACCATTCCAGGAATGAGTGATTTCAACGTCACGCCAGACTGGAAATTTTTCTTGGAACGCTTGAACCATCCAGCGGTGACGGCGTTCGTTTTCGGCGCGATCGCCCACTGTCCCCCCTCGACTGCCAAACAACAGCCGCCCGTCTTTGAGTAAGCGGTAATAAAACAGAACGTTGTGCGTCTCGTGAATCGGCGTTTCGGTGCGCCAGCCCTGGGCTTCTAGTTCGGCAGCGGTGAGGGGGCGGGTAGTGATAATACTGGATAACAGGGGAAGGAGGCGATCGCCCAACTGCGGATGCAATCTGTCTTCGGTGTAGCCATTTGTGGCTACAATCACGGTTTTCGCCTTGAGCCGACCCGCAGGCGTATGCAGCAAATGCCAGTTGCCGTCCTTTTCCCATGCCTCAACGGGACTGTGCGAATGCAGGACTGCTCCATGTTGGCAGGCGGCGCTGGCTAACCCCAGCGTATATTTCATTGGGTTTAAGCCAAAGCTCACTCCAATGTGCAGCGCCCCACACGCGCCAGGGTTGGAATAAACCTGCTCTGCTAAATCTTTGGGCAACCAGAGCTTACAGGGATAGTCTGCGATTTCTGTCAAAAACTCGTAGTCTGCTACCAGACCACGCCAGCGATCGCCACCGTAGGCAATTTCAATTTCACCGTCGCCCTGAGCGTCAATTTGAATGGCTTCTTCCGCCGCAAGCTGCTTGACTAGCTCTGTCCCTTCTCGCTGAGCCTGATAGTAGCGACGAGTTTCTGACTGACCAAATTTTTTCAGCAGGCGATCGCCCCCCAACGCCGCCGCGCCTACACAGCAAAACCCACCATTTCGCCCCGAAGCGCCCCAGGCTAAACCACCCGCTTCCAAAATTCGGGCTTGGATGCCATAGTCCCGCGCCAGGTGCAGCGCCGCCGAAAGTCCGGTAATGCCACCGCCAATAATTGCTACTTCACAGGTTTCATCCTGCGCTAAAGCGGGATAGTTAGCTTCAGCCACAGCCGTTGTTTCCCAATAGCTGCCAGCAGAAAGCGTGCGATCGTAAACAGCCGCATCGTAAAGAATAGCCATCGTGAAACCTGGTCAACCTACACCAACCCTGACCGCAATGCCACCACTGCCGCCTTAATTCGATCATCCACAGCCAGTTTATTCATAATCGTGCGAACGTGGGCTTTGATGGTGCTGAGACTGAGATAAAGCGCAGCGGCAATTTCGGGATTGCTTTTGCCGTCTACGATCAGCTTCAGCACTTCAATTTCACGCTCTGAGAATTGGGCATTGCTCACCGTAGGCGGAGCGGGTTTAAGATATTCAATCACATGATGGGCGATTTGCGGATCGAGATAGGCTCCACCTTCACGGGCACAGGCGATCGCCAGCTTCAACTGGTCTAGATTCGTGCGTTTAACACAGTAGGCATCTGCTCCGCTAGAGAGCGCAGCAATCATTTCTGTATTGTCTGTGTGAGAAGTAAACATGATAATTCGCATATCAGGCAGCTTTGCCTTAATTTGCTGAGTTGCCGCAATGCCATCCATGTAGGGCAATCCAATGTCCATCAGCACCAGATCGGGGTTGAGTTTGAATGCAGCTTCTACGGCTCGATAGCCATCTTCTGCCTGACCCACCACCGTGAATTGAGGACAATCCTCAAAAAACTGCTCTAGCCCCAGCCGCATGACCGGATCATCTTCCACCAGCAAAAGTTTCAAGGGTTGAGCGTCGGCAACCAGGTTCTTAGATGCGTTTTGGGCAGGAGGCATAGAAAAAGCTCCTTAAATGGGCATAGTGGCAATTCAAATACCCCCAGTTTTAGCAGAGGAATGCCCAAATTAGAGTCCTGCTAGCAGGCGATTTGAAGACTTACAGCGGTTTGCATTTGCGTAAACCACAAATATCTGTAGGGGCAGTTCGCGAACTGCCCTACCTGTGGCTTATCCATCTGGCAATTGCTGTAATTACTGGGCTGAAGATGTAGGAGAGATCCAGGGTAGCCATTCTTGCTGAAGTTTGGCGATCGCACCTCTTTTTGCTTTGCCTCAACCTCAATCCAGGGAGCGTTGCGGTAGGAACTGGGCATGACTGTAATCACATCACTGTGGCGCGGGTCGCTGAAAGATTCACATCCATTTGAGATGTGAACTAGCTGCCAGTCGGGTCTGTCCCAGGTGCTACGGGCCGCTGTCAGCATGACAGCAACGCTGGGATGTTCATAGCTGTCCAGGTGGTCATGAATGATGTGATGATGAGCATCAAACACCATTGGCACTCCAGTCGCCTGACAAATAGCCAGAATTTCCTCAGATCCATAGGTGTGCTCGTCGTTTTCTAGCGTGAGGCGATCGCCAATGGCTTCGGGCAAATCGCGAATCACGCCAATCAGCCGCTCAGCCCGATCGCCCTTGCCGCCGTGAATATTCATTAGTGCCCAGGGCGATCGCGGCAAGCCCATCAGGTCAAAGGTTCTGGCATAGGCAGTGAGAACTTTGATGCTGTTAGCAATCACCTCTGGCTTGTCGGAATTTAGCACCACAAACTGTTCCGGGTGCATGACGAGGCGGATGCCAAGCTGGAGAGCGCGATCGCCCACTTGCCGCAGCGAGTCGCTAAACTCTGTCAGCACTGCTGCTCCCAGCGGCTCGTCGGCAAACGGAAACAGCCCAGACGCGACACGGTACAGATTAATCTTTTCAGCCGCACAAAACTCTAGCGCAACGCCCAAACGCCGCAAATTTTCTGCATAAAGCTGCCGTAAAGCTTGCTCCTGCTCAGCCTCCGAAAGCCGCAACAGGCGTTTGCGGGTCATAGTTCGATAGCGAACTTGATTAGAGGCTGTAATGCAGACTAATCCTAATTTGGGTGAAATCTGGGAATGCCCTAAAACGGCTAATTCTTCTGAAGAGACGATTTCTAAAGAACTGATCGGACGAAGCATTCCCAAACACCAAACTACTTAACGGTACATTCTCAACTTACGGGTTTTGAAAACAAAGTACCTCTATCCAGCGTTAAGGAATTTGCTTGTGATTACAGCTTGTGATCGGTTCGCTTGAATGGCTGCTAGCGACCTTTGTATGCCAAGATCTTTCAGCAGTCCGCTCCAAGCAAATTTCTACACCGCCGCACGCTTTGAATTCACTATGAGCACCTTAGCAAGGTTTACTAATGAGCGCATTCACCTTCTTAAGGCGTATTTCAGGAAAGCTAGTTCCTCAAAAACATGGCCATTAACCGATCAGTTTGCGCTCACAACCTATTTAGGATTGCCGTAGCAGAAAAATTAACGCGACCATTCGTATAGGACATCGGGACAGTGTTCTTCATTGCTAGAACCATTCCCGTACTGAATTGCCTTAAACCCGTGTCGCTCATAAAACCGTCTTGCGCCAACGTTAGCTTGAAAGGTATATAGCCTGATCGGAGGACCCAGTTCTGATTTCGCTCGGTTAAGTAGCGCGGTCCCGATTCTGTGTCCAACAGCTTCTGGCAGCAGGTAGAGGTGGTCAATCCAACCGATCGCTTCATTCGATTCATCCACTGACAGCGCCATCATGCCAACAATTTTGCCAGCTTGCTCTACCACCGTTACACGACCCGTTGGAATTAGGATATCCCGTATCCAAGAATGGACTGCTTCGTCCGAGTGAGCAATGGGAGCAAACGAAACGAATGTTTTCCGCGAAGTTAGGTACACCAGCGTTACCCGTGCGGCATCAGATTGAGTTGCAGTCCTAAAGCATGGAGTAAGCTGCATAGATTTATTCAACGGTTTTATTCAGCGGCGTTCAACATACTGCTTTAGCTCCTGCGCCATTCGCCTCAGTCCCTGCTGTTCATCTTGGCGAATAAAGGGGAAAAACAAGCGAGTTAGCGCTCCGGAGAAGTTCTCACGGTGAATGTATTTGGTGCGTTTGCCGATGTCTAGTAGCTCAAAGACGTGTTCATTGCGAAATCCGGGGGCGGAGGAAAGCCACTGGAGGCATACTTCTGGCTGAAGTAGAGTAATGGTGGGCTGAAACTCGGTTTCTTCTTCGCGGGAAACCCGCTTAAGCGATAGCCATACCATTTTGCCTTGCTCGAATGGCTGCACAGGGTCACGGTCATAGAGAAACGTGTTCCACCGGAGCCAGTCTTGTTTGTTGAGCAACGTCTGCCAGACCTTTGATCTGGGTGCGTCAATCTCGATTTCAACGTAGAGACTTGGCATATTGGCAAAATAATTTACTCGGTGTGACGGAGTACAGTCATGAGTTTACCGCTAGCCTAAGCTAGGAAGGGTTTTGGTATGGCAGCGAGACGATCGCCCCAGAGCAATCTCAACTAGAGCGATCGGTAACAAACTCAAAGCGGTAGCATTAAAGTCTTTCCCAGAACTCGTATTTTCACTCAAGGAGAGTCGCGGTAGCAGTATGGTCAGCCTGACACCCAACCCTAGTTTTAGTCTAACGATTCGGTTTCAGCTTCCCAATCGGGCGGGGACGCTGGCCTGTGTGACGCAGGCGATCGCCACTGCTGGAGGCAACATCGGGCAAATTGACCTGATTGAGCAAAACCGCAAAACCCTGGTGCGAGACATTACCATTGATGCTTACAGCACCGAACACGCTGAGCAAATTGTGGCCGAGGTGAAGGCGCTGACAGACATCAAGGTAATCAGCGTTTACGATCGCACCTTTAACCTGCATCGTGGCGGTAAAATCAGCGTTCAAAGCCGCATCCCGCTGAAGACGCAGGGCGACCTGGCAATGGCGTATACCCCTGGCGTAGGGCGAATCTGTACGGCGATCGCCCAAGATCCAGAGCAGGTCTATTCGCTGACGATCAAAAGCAACACGGTGGCGATCGTCACCGATGGCAGTGCCGTTTTAGGATTAGGCAATCTGGGGCCAGAAGGCGCTTTGCCTGTGATGGAAGGTAAGGCCATGCTGTTTCGCGAATTTGCTGGGATCGATGCCTTCCCAATCTGTCTGGCGACTCAAGACACTGATGCGATCGTTGAAACGGTGAAAAACATTGCGCCCGTATTTGGCGGGGTCAATCTGGAAGACATCAGCGCCCCTCGCTGCTTTGAAATCGAAGCTCGACTTCAGCGAGAGTTGAATATTCCAATTTTTCACGATGACCAGCACGGCACGGCAATTGTCACCCTGGCGGCTCTGTTTAATGCGCTGAAGTTTGTGCAGAAGCCACTGGAACAAGTGCGAATTGTCATTAACGGAGCGGGAGCAGCGGGGGTGGCGATCGCCCGTCTCTTGCACAAAGCCGGAGCCACCGCCATCTGGATGTGTGACTCACGCGGCATCATTTGCCATAGCCGCACCGACTTGACCGAGCAAAAGCGCGAGTTTGCCGTTGCCCAGAGTGGTTCCCTGGCAGATGCAATGGTTGGCGCAGATGTATTTTTGGGAGTCAGCGTGCCTGGAGTGCTAACCCCAGAGATGGTTCGCTCAATGGCAAAAGACTCAATCGTATTTGCAATGGCCAATCCGATTCCCGAAATTCAGCCAGAACTGGTAGAAGACGACGTGGCAGTGATGGCAACCGGACGCAGCGACTACCCCAACCAGATCAACAACGTGCTGGCGTTTCCTGGCATCTTTCGCGGAGCGCTGGACTGTCGAGCCGCCGCAATGACGACCACAATGTATCTGGAAGCGGCAATGGCGATCGCCTCTCTAATCAAGCCGAGTGAACTCGACTCTGAACACATCATTCCCTCAGTATTTGATCCGCGAGTCGCCACAACAGTTGCCGCTGCGGTTCAGCGGGCTGCCCGTCAAGAAGGCATTGCTGCCAGCTAAACCCTACCAGCCCCAGGTTCCGATACTGCCCTTAAACGGGCCAACAATGTCTTGGGTAATCCAGCCGCCATAAAAGTCACCGGGCTGGGGCTGCACCTGTTCACTGTCTACGTAGCAAGCCTCCATGCGGCTGGGGTAAAACGCTACGTAGTCTTTGAGTGAAGCAAAGCGCTCGGTTGGAGCCGGGTAGAACCACGCCGCATCCTGCTCCTGCTTGTCTCCCACCTGGATCGTGTAGTAGGCTGCCTGCCCCTTCCACTCGCAGTAGGTCGAACGCAAAGTTTGCTTGAGATACTGCTGCTGAATGTCTTCGGGCGGAATGTAGTAAACGGGCGGATGGCTGGTTTCTAGCACCCGTTTGGCACGATGGGTGTCGGCGATCGCACGCCATTGAAAAAAATCTGAATATGTTTACTCGAATCTTCTAGCTGGGGCGGACGGGGATAGTCCCAAACGGACTCCTGACCTGGGCCGGGGGCAATACGTTCGCGTGACACTTAGTTCTCCTGGATATGGTCGTCAAGATTAAAGCTCTGCTAGCCTTTCTTGGATCATAGAAGGCAATCTACGACCATCGCCATCTTGCAGCGCATTCATTTTTTGGTTAAGTTCTCGAATCCGACGAGACAGTAGCCGAATGATGTTTACCGCAATGCCAGGAGTTTCATCAATCGCTTCGTAAAGCTGCTGTTGCGTCAACATGAGACATTCGCAGGGTTCCAAAGTCGTGACTGAGGCGGAGCGAGGTTCTGCGTCAAACAGCGACATTTCACCAAAGCTGTCTCCCTGTCGAAATCTAACAATTTCGTGATTGCCAATGTGAACCCGCACTTGCCCAGACACCAAAATGTAGAGCGATCGCCCCTCCTGCCCCTGCGTAAAAATGGTGTGCCGGGTTGGGAAAGATAGCTCATCCATGATCGAAGCCAACCGGACGAGAAAATCATCCCGCAGCTCTGTAAAAATTGGAACTCCCCGAACAAACAGTAGACGATCAACACTAGTCAGCATAAACACAGATAATACAACTTCACGGGCATTGCCTGACACAAGCCACGCCGCTTTCTTTCCCCGTAGATACACTCCCCAAACGGCAAGCAAGCTGTCTGCTGTTAGCTTGCCCATTTCCTAAGCTTTTCCTGTCTGTTGTCCCGTCTCTTGGGCAATGCTGCGATCGCCTAGATCGGTTCAAGCCCAGGATGACCGGGCAGCCGCGCCCCGTTTGATTGACTCTCAGAACCCGAAACCGCAGCGCTCAGCGGCTCAAGCCCTAATTCTGCCATCATTTGGCGCACTTGGGCAGCAACTAGCCGATCGGGATCGTTTTGCAATCGCGGCAGCAGTTCTGGCAGCACTCTCGGCGAAGCAACTTTCAAATAAGTCAGCACCGCCTCCCGCACATACCCGGTTGGATGACGCAGGCAAGACAGCGTTTGCTCTGGAGTCACACTCCAGCGGGCCTGACGCGCTAGATGAAAACAGCAAGATAGCGTCCAGTCTGACAGAAAGCTTCGTAATTCTAACAAATGCCGCAACCGTTGACTGGGTGACATTGGCGTGTAGGGCATCACCTCTGCTAGGCTTTGCAGCTTTTCCACCGTAGAGCGGCGATCGAGAATGCTGAGCAGAGCGCGTTTACTCGGAATGTCGAGCGTATTGTCCAGAATTTCTAACCCTCTCGCCATATTTTCATGGGAGTCAGACTGAAGATTAAAGGACGCGGCTTGAATAGCGCTAGAAGAGTAGAGAAATCGCATCAGCAAAAATAGCCGCTCGATTGCATCTACCTGGGCATCGTTGAGCGATCGCCGCAGCAAATCTGCCTCACGCCCAGATACTCGCTCTAAAGTCAAATCCAGCAGCGCTGCATAAACTTGCCCAATAAACAGCAGTTCTTGATTGATTAAGTTCTCAACCCCGCTTCGTCCTAAAATGTCGGCGACCGCATCGATACCAGCTTCTTGCGGCAGTTTCAGCAGAATCCGCAGAATATTGCGACGAGTTGATCCCCAGGCGGTCATCAGTTGAGCCACCAGAGCATTCAACGCCTCGATTGTGCCAATTTGACCAATCGCAGTCAGCGCATAGGTTCTAATTAGCTCTGGTTTGCGAGCATCTCCTGCCAGTTGGATCAGCATTGGGATCGCATCATTCTCTAGACGCACCAGTGCCCGCATCGCTGATTCACGAGTAGATTTGTAGTGCAGTCCGCGCAGGAGTGAAGGATAGTATTCTTCCAGGTGAGTGGCGGCGATCGCCTCCAGCAACGCACACCTCACCCGCAGTGACTGATCCTGCAACAGCGGTCTAATATACAGCCGCAGCGCTTGCAGGTAAACCGCCTCTCCCAGCGCCCGACAGCCCATCACCCGCTCCCGCTCCCGCCCATGAGTCAGCATCCGTCGCAGGGTATCTGTTGCTTCTGCCTTTTGACGAGGATTGCCGCGCCTGAGCATTAACGAAGCGGCTGTACCCCTAACCACTGGGTCTACTTCAGATTTCAGGTAAGGCCGTAGCTCCTGCATATCTGGATCAGCTTCTGTCAGCCAAACGTAGCGCAAAGCAACCGCCAAAACTTCTGGCTGTAAATTGGGCTGTTGAATCAATGCCCTGACGCGATCCAGGTAGACCGGATTGGGAAAGTTGAGCATTGTCTCCAAACTCTGACGCTGTAAGGCAGGAGACATCGTGGGCAAAAGCGGAGACAGCACTTCACCTACATTTTTGGGATCGATGTGGGCGAGTAGCTCGATACAAGAATGTTTGTCTGCTTCAGTGCCAGGGCGATCGAGCGCTTCCACCACTGCCCGCTTAAAGGTTCGCAAATCCACATCGGACAGGCTAAGCTGCCCCCGTTCAGCACTCAGCACCAGCAGCCCCAGATATCTAGAGCGTAACAGCAGGACGGCTCCGAGCCAGACCCCAGCGAAAATAAAAATCTGAAATAGAAAGACTCGGCTCTCCAGGTTACGAAACAGGTCAGTGTCGGCGTTAGGAAAAACCTGCCGACAGAGCCAGATTGTAATTAAAATTCCAGCGCCCGTTAAGCCTGAAGAAATCGGCTCTGCGATCCCGCGAACCGTAGACTGAATGCGACTGCGAGCCGTATCAGGGATGGGCTGAAATAGAACCGGGCCAATGCTAGCTAGCAGGGTGTAGCGCAGCAGTTCATCCAAAAACTTGAGAATGATTACGCCCCAAAATAGCCGCAGCAGGTCAATGGATGAAAGGAAGCTCAGTCCGGTGAGTAGGGCAGGGGGGAGAATGGCGATCGCAAACACCCCTAACCGCTCGATCGCCCGCCCCGAAATAAACCACTGCGTAATCAGTTCAAAGATGCCAAGAATGCCGCTAAACAATGCCAGAAAAGCTGCAATATCATCAACGCTCAGGTTTTGCTCTAGCTGGCTGAGATATTGAAAGTCAACCAGCAGCGACAAAATCTGCGCCATCACAAAAAAAGCAACGATTAAAATGACATAGCGCTGAAGCGGGCCACGTAAACGCCGCGCCGTAAAATCGTGCTGAGTTTCCTGCAATCTGCGTTTGGGTGAGTCAGGAAAAGCTTGCTGGTATGCCTCACTGAGATAGAACAAAATTCCCGCCCCCGCTAGCAGCATTAAACTTGCTAGCAGAATGACGTTAGAAAGCCCAATCCAGGATTGCAGAAGCGGTAGGGAAAAACCGCTCAGCACATCAGCCGCCAAAATACCGCTGCTGATCAAGGATAGGTCCGCTTAATTTCACGGATGTTAAATAGCTGATTAGCGGTAATGGAGGTATTGAGTTCATTCAATACATAGATTGCTTCTAGCCAAAGCCGCATCAGGAAGACGGTATAGCCGCCAAGAAAAGCTGGATTAAGTCCCAATCGAAAGATAAACAGCGGCAGCGCCATCAGCACCGCAGTAATTACAATCACTCGACGCAGCGGCAGAAACTTCTGCATCAGCGAGTAAACAAACCCTAAACCCGTCCCAATTCCGGCACTGGCAATATAAATCCAGGGAAGGGAATCGGCCCCATACTCACCCAAAAATAAAGCTGCGGCGCTGACCTCTAGCCAGAGAATGCCAATAGACGTGGCGGTATAGAAAGCAAACATGAGAAATGTACGCTCACTTTCCTCTGGACGGAGGTTAAACCACTGCAACCACCTCCATCGGGCTGCGTTTTGACTCGCAGTAGACCACCACCCGTTCAGATTCATGCAGTCTTTTCCTGCCCTTACAGCGTTTTGTCAATGCTTATCATATAAGCACGCCCCGAAGCTTTCACAGCTATTTTCAGAGTTGCTGACTTTCTTTAAGCAACCTGTTGGAGTTGAGGCACGAAACCCAACCTACACAACTTACGCAAGCAGAATGTGAAATCAAGCGATCGCCATGTCAACCAGGAGCTTACAGCAGTTTCCACCTGTACATGGCACAAATCCAGGTAGGGGCGAACGGTCGTTCGCCCCTACCTGCGGTTTATTCATCTGCAAGAAGCTGTAAGCCCCTGTAAGCCCCTTTTATTTCACAGAGGGGGATACGTAAGGGGCTTGCAGTCCAATAATGTCCCAGTTGTGGATGTGTTAGGCGTTAGCCACAACGCATCGCAGAGATTTTATTTTCGCGCACAGCCCTAAGCCCTGATTTTTTGGCATTTGAGAATTTTGGACGTATAGATGCTGTGAGAGTTTTGCTCTTACGTCCAAGATATGCAGAGTCAAAGGGAAACGCTACAAGGATTACAGCAACCCTACTTTTTAGGAGAAAGCATCATCATCATATTGCGCCCTTCGCGCTTTGGAGCTTGCTGAACTTCAGCAAGCTCTTGCAGATCAGTCGCCATTCTCATGAGCAGGCTTTCCGCCAGATCGCTATGCTGGATCTCTCGACCCCGAAACATGATTGTAGCCTTAACCTTGTCGCCAGCTTTGAGAAATTTTTCCGCCTGATTGACGCGAACGTGATAGTCGTGGTCTTCGATTTTATATCGCATCTTCACTTCTTTCACGTCAGAAGTGTGCTGTTTTTTTCGGGCTTCCCGCGCCTTTTTCTCTTGCTCAAATTTGAACTTGCCGTAGTCCATAATTCGGCAAACAGGTGGATCTGCCTTGTCGCTGACAAGCACCAAGTCCAGTTCTTTTTCCTCTGCCATTTTCAGGGCATCGCGGGGCACCATGATTCCTAGCTGCCCACCATCCGTATCTATGACCCTAATTTTTGGAAAGCGGATTCGTTCATTAATGGTCGGTAAGTCTCGGTTTTGCTTGATCAGAGCCATGTGCAATTGTGTCAGTTTTCCTTATGTGGGTTTTTGTGCGGTTGCAAGAGGGAACTTACTAGGGTTTGCAATGAAACGGGATAACAAACATATTAGATCGCTTGACAGAAAGTGGAACTATAGATTTGTTACCCGCATTCTACTCGGAATTGTCGATTGTCTGCTTACTGCGAATGGGGGAGAAGGAGGGGGGAGGGGGGAG
>JAAUQZ010000177.1 GCA_012033355.1 Leptolyngbyaceae cyanobacterium RM1_406_9
TTTGGTCAGCCAAACGCAAGCGTCGAGTCAGCTAGCTGAGGCTGAAAGCTTGATGCAGCAGGGACAACGGCTGTACGAAGCGGGGCAGTTGGGTGAGGCGGCGGCGGTGCTTCGGCGGGCGATCGCCACCTACCAGGCAGAAGGAAATGGGCTGGGTCAGGCGATGGCGCTGCGAAATTTGTCGCTGGTCTATCAGCAGTTGGGGGAATGGGAATCGGCAGAGGAAGCGATCGCCTCCAGTCTCAGCTTGCTTGAGTCAAATCATAATTCCGATTATTTAGCAGCACTGGCGCGATCGCTCGACATTCAGGGCCGCTTGCAGCTAACTCAAGGACAGGCAGAAGCCGCACTGGTCACCTGGGAACGGTCAACGGCAATCTATCAGGAACTTGGGGACCAGGAAGCTGCTCTACGGGGACAAATCAATCAGGCGCAAGCACTGCAATCGCTGGGGTTTTATCGACGGGCGATCGCCTCCTCACGCCCCCTGGCGCAAACCCTGGAGGAACAGCCCGATTCCTTCACTAAAGCAGTGGGGTTACGCAGCCTGGGTGATGCGCTGCGAATAGGTGGAAACTTGCCTCATTCCCGTGAGGTGTTGCAGTCAAGTCTAGCCGTCGCAGAACGGCTGCAAAATCCAGAGATGATTGGTGCGGCGCAGTTTAGCTTGGGCAACACCGCCCGTGCCCAGCAAGAGTTTGATATTGCCCTGGAATTTTATCAGCAGGCGATCGCCACCTCCCCCTCTGACCTGACTCGTGCCCAGGCACAAGTCAACCGATTCAGCTTGCTGGTTGAAACCGATCAGATTCCAGCCGCGCAAGCTCTGATCCCGTTGATCCAGTCTCAGTTAGGTGAATTGCCTGTTAGCCGCGCCAAAATTTACGCTCAGGTTAATTTTGCTCAAAGCTTGAATCGTCTAGGTCAAACGGAATCGACACTGCCCAGCACCTATCCTGCTCAACTCTTGAGTCTTGCCCACACCGAAGCCCAGAGCTTAGCAGACCCCAGAGCCGAATCGTTTGCCCTGGGCAGTTTGGGGGCGCTATATGAACAGACTCAGCAGTGGGCGATCGCCACCGACCTGACCGAGCAGGCGCTAGGATTGGCACAAGTTGCCGCCTCAGATATTGCCTACCGCTGGCAGTGGCAGCTAGGGCGCATTCTCAAAGCGCAGGCTGATGAAGAAGGCGGGGAAAGTCAGAAGTATGAGGGGGCGATCGCCGCCTACAGTGAGGCTGTCAACACCTTGCAAACGCTGCGAAACGACCTGGTTGCAGTGAATCCAGAAGTACAGCTTTCATTCCAGGAAAGCATTGAGCCGATTCACCGAGAACTGGTCAGCCTGCTGTTAAAACCAGGCAGCGGCGACGCAAATTCGGCAAACCTGGAGAAGGCCCGCACCGTCATCGAATCGCTGCAACTGGCAGAATTAGACAACTTTTTGCGTGAAGCCTGCCTCGATGCTCAACCCGTTCAAATCGACGACATCGATCGCCAAGCCGCCGTGATTTACCCGATTCTGTTGGCAGATCGGCTAGAAGTTGTCATCAGTCTACCGGGTCAAAACTTGCGCCACTACGCCACGCCCCTTTCCAGTAGTGAAGTAGAAAGCGTCGTAGAACAATTGCGCCAATCGCTCGTCGTTCGCACCAGCCGTCAATTTTTGCCGCTCTCCCGCCAGGTTTATGACTGGCTAATTCGCCCCGTTGAGGCAGATTTAGCAGCCAGCGGCGTGAACACTCTAGTGTTTGTCCCGGATGGCGTACTGCGAAACATTCCAATGGCAGTGCTAAACGATGGTCAAAAATTCCTGGTTGAGCAATACAATCTAGCTCTGACTCCAGGGCTACAGTTGCTCGATCCGCGACCGCTTCAGATTCGGGAGCTAACCGTTTTAACCGCAGGATTGTCTGAATCGCGGCAGGGTTTCTCAGCACTGCCTAACGTTTTGCCAGAGCTACAGCAAATTCAATTAGAAGTTCCCAGTCGCATTCTGGTGAATCAAGAGTTTACCAGCAGCGCTTTTCAGCAGGCGATTAACTCAACCCCAGCGCCCGTTATTCACCTGGCCACACACGGCAAATTTAGCTCTGAGTTAACCGAAACCTTTATTCTCACCTGGGACGACCGTATCAATATCAACCAGCTAAATAGCCTGCTGCAAGCTACTGATTTGGGCAATGCTAGACCGATTGAGCTACTCGTTTTAAGTGCTTGCCAAACAGCGGTGGGCGATCGCCAAGCCGCACTCGGCCTAGCCGGAGTCGCCGTCCGAGCAGGCGCACGCAGCACTCTAGCAACCCTGTGGCAGGTTAGCGACGAGGCGACCGCCCTACTCATGAGCCGCTTTTACTCTGAACTGGCAAACGGCACCGTCACTAAAGCCGAGGCACTGCGCCGCGCCCAACTTTCCATCCTAGAAATCGAACGATTCCGCCGACACCCCTTCTACTGGGCACCGTATGTAATGGTTGGCAACTGGCTATGACAGACTTTAACCATTCCTTACATTCCTTACAATAGAATCAGTTACTTCACAAAAGCGTCATGCATTTAACCTGGTTAGACAGCAATTCCTGGCTGATTGAGATGGGCGGAAAGCGAGTGTTGCTCGATCCCTGGCTGGTCGGCCCACTGGTGTTTGGCAATATGAACTGGCTGTTTAAGGGAGAACGGACATCGCCCCGCCCCATTCCCGATTCGATTGATCTAATCCTGCTGTCTCAGGGGTTGGAAGACCACGCCCACCCCGCCACGCTCCAGCAACTCGATCGCCAAACTCCTGTCGTTGCCTCTCCCAACGCCGCAAAAGTTGTGCAAGGCTTAGGTTACACCCAAGTGACAACCCTGGCGCATGGAGAAGCTACAGCAGTCGGAGATCTGGAAATCCGTGCAACTCCTGGCTCACCCATTGGTCCGCTGCTGACTGAGAATGGTTATTTGCTCAAAGATTTAACCACAGGCACCAAACTTTACTACGAACCGCACGGATATCATTCCCCTTCGATCAAAGAATTCGCTCCCGTTGATGTCGTGATCACTCCCGTTGTCACTCTAGAAATACCGCTGCTTGGCCCAGTCATTCAAGGCAAAAAGACTGTTTTAGAGGTTGTGCAATGGCTACAGCCCAAAGCCCTTTTACCTACAGCCGCAGGCGGAGATGTCGGATTTGAAGGCATTTTGCAGTCATTGTTACGGGCAAGTGGAAGTATTGAAGAGTTGCGATCGCTCCTAACTCAACACCAACTTTCGACTCAGGTAGTTGATTTGAAACCGGGAGAGCGGTATGAACCGTTGGCGATCGCCACTTCAGGATTGTGAATCAAATAGGATCAAGACATTGAGATGGGAGACGGCAGGAAAATGGCTAACGCCTTACCTGTGCCACACAACTTGGTGACTGATGCCTGGGTAAAAGCCACTTGGGAAGAGTTTTTAGCACTGGCGGACAGTCCAGAGTTAGAGAGAGCCAGATTCTACTATGACAACGGCTACACAAGGATTGAGACAATGCCGATTGGCTCCGGTCACAGTCAGGACAATACCCTACTGTCTCAAACGGTTAGTCTCTACGGCACCATCAAAAACATTCGGATTAAAGGCTTTACGAACGGAAGCTTTCGCAAACAGAGTATGCGTGAATGCCAACCGGATATGGCGTTTTATATTGGAGCCGATTTCAAAATTCCGCCCAAAACTTCAAAACCAATCGACGTGGATGAGTTTGGTGCGCCCCATCTAGTCATTGAAATTGCTTCTACGACTCTCAATGACGACATCGGACGTAAGCGACTATTGTACGAGCGTCTAAAGGTACAGGAATATTGGGTTGTGGATGCAGGTGAGGTAATTGCCTTTGAAGTAGTAGATGGAGGCAGTAAACAGATTCGAGAGTCGAAGGTATTACCGGGGTTGAAAATTAGCCTGATTGAAGAAGCGCTCAAACGCAGCCAAGCCCAGGATGACGGAGAAGTAAATCGCTGGTTATTACAAGTATCTAATGGATAAAGTTGGAACCTCATCCGCAAACAGCACGACTAATTCTCCAGCAGCGATCGCGGCTCGCTCAGATTCTAGCCAAGCCGTAATTTCCTTTTTTTTCAACCAGTGCCGGATCTTCCTTCAGATTCCGCTTCTGAGTCTTCTTCCAACTAATATCTGCGGACTCGAACAAGGCATAGTAGCTCTGTTGAGAGCGGTAGACCACATCGTACTGCTGCTCTAAATGAGCTTTGAGTTCGTCGAGTTGCCAAGCCGATTTAGACTGAAGCCATTCAACCACAGCTTGATGCTGTTCAGCGCTTAAATATCCCACCGAGCCTCGATGAGCCAGTCTAATTCCATCTATCCCCAGCAATTCATACATCTGGCTCCACTTACTGATAAATCCTGAACCGATACCCAAAATGACTTGAATTTCCCGGTGCTTGCAGCCTTCCAAAAACATCTTGGTTGCGACTGCACGCTTCATCTCGCGTGGGTTTGGATTAGACTGGATAAATAACTGAAGATCCTCTAGCGCCATCCCTCAAAACACCCCCTCATATTCTCACGAATCAAATAGGACTGCTATATAGGATTGTCTGATGAAGAGAGGTTGGTTAATTTAGCGGAAGCCATGTATGAAGTTTGTGAGAATAATCCATCTGAGTGTCTTCTTAATAGAAGTGAACGGCTCAACCAGATGAGAGAAATTTGTAGTATCCCCTACCGATGTCCTAGATATATTACCGAAAACTTTCAGCAAGTTAGACAATCCCGTTTTTGATTTTTGTGAGCATTAAGTGCTGCTACTCATGACAGGGGGTGAAAGATAAAATTCTTCCTCTTCGTTGGCATCTTGATATCGGTCGAGTTGGCTACTAATGTATTCAAGATGTTGCTTCAGTTCAGATGGCATGCTCTCATTCACAATGTAATTACGAAAACGAGAAAATCCCTCCTTAATTCCCCACGGTAACAACTGCTCAATAAAATCTTTTGTTCCTGCAACAACATACAAATCAGATTCTAGTGAAATCCACATCCAATCAGGCTTAATCTCTCCAGCAAATAAAGCTAAGGGAAAAGCACCTAAATAGCGCCGAAACTCTTCTAGTCCTTCGATCGTGGCAGGCACAAGATAACTATCAAAACTGGGAGAAAACAGTCGAACTGCATGCAGTCTCTCGTATCCCATATTCTGTAGTGCAGTCGCTGTATGCTTACTGAGAGACGGATTAACGAGAAAATCTGGAGCTATAGGAACAGCACTCCAAGCTGATAATTTAAAGAGTGCTAACTCTGCTAATCGCCTATTCTTCACTGAGCATCGAATTACCCAACTCAAGCTTTCATCAAGCTGAGCAGCTAGAATTGAATCTCTAATTGGTAGCAAAAGTTGCACAGTCTATGCCTCTCTGTTGTTGGTTTGTTATGCTGCCTTCAAAGCCTCTCTAACACGAAGGACAGTCTCGTATAATCGGACTTTTCATAAACATATGTTACAGATTGCTGTACAGAACCACATTGCCTTTACTCAGGCAACGTCTTATCTTTGTTATAAAAGATCATGAGTTTGATGACCTGGTTGCCTGACACAAGTGCCTCAAATGATGGAAATACTTAACGTAGTTTCAAGGGTTTCAGAAGATGTGTCAGGCAGTCAGGTTTGATGACATTACTGGTTTATTGTATGTTTCCTCTTAAGGAGATGGAGTATTTCTGTGAGGAATACATCTCTCTTCTATGCTGTTGTCTCATATCAATAGCCCAGCACCACGATGTACAGCAGTCCTAAATCAGTTGTAAGACGAGTGGGTTGTGAGAGGCGCACCCCGAAGGGGTGTGCCTCTCACGAATCATCTAGGATTGCTATAGCAAACGGAGTAGAAACTCTTGAGGTAAAAGGAAAAGTTTATCCACTGTGCTACTAAGCCGTTTTCCCGTAGTTGCGTAAGCTCTAGAGTATGGACTTTTTTCATCAGGCATGACTTTTTTCGCAAGAAGAGTAGTTTCTAGCGTTACTAGTAGGTTGATCGCTGCGTGTCTCAGCGTTTGTCTGATTGCTTTAGCAGGCTGTACAGCAACCAATCCTGACGCAGACGGTGTAATTCATCTGACGCTCTGGCATGGAGTCAATCCGCCGCCCAATCGAGATGTGCTGCAAGAACTGGTAGATGAGTTTAACCAAACCCATTCGACCATTCAGGTGGAATCGCTCTATGTGGGGCAGGGCGACCAGCAGATGCCCAAAATTCTCGCGGCGGTGGTGGGGAATGCGCCGCCCGATATGCTGTGGTACGCACCCACGATTACAGGTCAGTTGATTGAACTGGGAGCCATTCGCCCGATTGAGGAATGGTTGGCAGCGTCACCCATTCAGGAGCAGATCGATCCGGCGCTGTTTGAGTCGATGCAGCTAGAAGGGCATACCTGGTCTATTCCCTTTGGGACGAATAACGTAGGAGTTTTCTACCGTCCCAGTTTGTTTGAAGCGGCGGGCATTACCGAGCTGCCGACGACCTGGGAGGAATTACGGAAGGTTGCTAAAACGCTGACTCGTCAAGTGAATGGGCGATCGCAGCACGGCATTTTGCTGCCTCTGGGCAAAGGGGAATGGACGGTGTTTAACTGGCTGCCGTTTATGTGGAGCGGTGGCGGTGACATTGTGGCTGACCGTGCGGCTGATTTAAATTTAGTGAATCCGGGGGCGATCGCCGCTCTGCAATTTTGGCGTGATCTGATCGAAGATGGCTCTGCGATTCTCTCGCAGCCCGAACGTGGCTATGAGCTAGACGGCTTTTTAGCAGGACGGGTTGCCATGCAGCTAACCGGGCCGTGGACACTGGGACAGCTTCAGGCAACTGGGGTTGATTTTGCGGTGATGCCCATCCCAGCGCAGGAAAGAGCCGCAACCAGCATTGGTGGAGAAAATCTGTTTATCTTTAACACCACGCCCGCTCACGAACGAGCTGCCTTTACCTTTGCTGAATTTGTCGCCAGTGAACAGTTTCAGACGCAGTGGGCGATCGGCACGGGCTATTTGCCTGTAAATTTGCGATCGCGCCAAAGCCAGCCCTACCAGGAATTTATCGCCCAGAAACCCGCCGTTGACGTGTTTCTCAAGCAAGCAGAGAACGGGCGATCGCGTCCCATTTTTGCAGGCTACAGCCAGGTTTCTGAGAACTTGGGGCGGGCGATCGAAGCAACACTGCTGGGACAAAGCACACCCGAAGCAGCCCTGGAAACGGCGCAGCGGCGACTCAATTTGCTTTATAGTAATTCCAAATAAGCGTCATATGTGACTTTTCCCCAACCCCCACTTGTGGGATGGGCATCTTGCCCGCCCAAGCTAGGCAGGCAAGATGCCTGCCTCACAGGAAACCAGGCTTCCAAACCTTTAGCTGCACATCGCGCAAAAATGGCACGTCAGTTAGACACGTCGTTTGGATAGTTTTAGGAGGTGGCTATGACACCATCCCGATCACCCAAAACTTTGCCAGCAGAATATCAGCTTTTAGAAGAAATTCAGTTGTCCCAATCCTTAGCGGTGAAGTGGGCAGCGATCGCCTTTGCCGCATTTTTCCTGTCCTTATTTCTTTCCCTTAGCGTTTACACCGCCCTCACAGGAGAGGAATCGCTATCCTTTGAGCTACGCCAAAACCAATGGGCTACAGGCATCCTGACTTTTCTCCTGTTTGGAGTTCTGTACCTGGCGACCATTCCGATTCACGAGTTGATTCATGGTGCGGTCATGCGTCTTTATGGCGGCAGACCTCGCTACGGCATGGGCATTGCTCATTTCCTCTTTCCTTACGCCTATGCAACGTCTAACCAGCCCTTCAGCCGCAACCAGTTCATTCAAATCGCATTGGCTCCCCTGGTGGTGATTTCTGTCGTCGGTTTTCTGTTGATGTTGCTCTTCAACGCCGCCTGGATTGCCATTCTGCTAGCGGCCAACGCATCCGGGGCAGTGGGCGACCTGTGGGTTAGCCTGTCTGTATTGCACTACCCTTGCCATGTGCGGGTTGAAGACCACAAAACAGGACTGAGAATTTACGGCAAACCCACAGACCAGCGGATTCGCACTTCACCTAATCAGTTTTTTTGGAATTCTTTCATGGGGGCGATCGCCTGCGTCGGCATTTTGTCAATTTTGCTCAGCAGCATCCTACCGATCGCCCTCGGCATTGCGGGCGTAGACTCCTTCAGCTTGGGCATTCCTGGCTTCCTGGAACTGGCTCAGTACCAGTCCACAGCAGACAGTTCATCAATGCAGATCCGCTTTGACCAACTCCTAATCTTAAGCGGAACGATTGGCTTGCTCTATGGCTTAATCAAAGCAATTCGGTGAATGTGAGGCTAATTCAGAATGTCCAGTGCTTACAATCCTCAACCGCTGCCACCACGTATGACCAGGAATTAGCGCCTTTTTCCTGAATTAGCATGAGGTGCAACTGAAATGCTAAAACTCAGGATGCCCTGTGGAGCAGGCATCTTGCCTGCTTGATCTGGACGGGCAAGATACCTATTCCACAAGGGTTTAGGGAAAGTTGTACTATCCTCCAAACAGTAGCCACACTCCTCCTAACGCAACCAAAACTCCTAGAATTGCGCGGGGGCTGACGCGATCGCCCATCCACATTGCCACCGGGATCACAAATAGCGGACTGGTGGCGCTGAGCGCCTGAGCGATCCCAGCGGCAGTAAACTTAAAGGCGGTTTGCTGAAGCCAGATTGCCAGATAGGTGCTGAAAAAGGCTGCAAGGGTAAGAATTGCCAGAAGACGGGGCGATCGCAGCGGCCGAAAACCCTGCTTGCCCCGCTGCTGAAACACTGCCCAAATCAATAGCACTGCCACCCCTGCCGCCAATCGAATCAACGTACTCCACAGCGGACTAATTTCCGTTGATGCCAGGGCGGCTCTCGACATGACTGACCCACCTGCCTGCCCCAGCGCCGCAATCATGCCAAATCCTACGCCTCGCAGCGGTCGAAAATTGCCCCGCCCTGCATCAGGCACCCGCTCCACAATCACCCAAGACACACCCGCCACCGTCAGCCCAATTCCCAAATAGGACAAAGCAGTTAGCTGTTCGCCTAAAAAGATGAGCGCCAACAGAGCCGTAAGCGGCGGTGCAAGCGCTTCCATTAGCAAACAGCGTCTAACCCCAAGACAATTGAGCGCTTCAAAGAAAGCCGTATCGCCAAACCCAATCCCGATCGCCCCACTGGTCAGCAGCAGCCCAACCGCCGCAGGCGTTGTTTCGGGTAAAAAATCGCCGCGCAGCCCCAGCGTTAGCCCAATCAGCACAATGGCGATCGCACTTTTGCTCAAATTCAGCACCAGCGGCGGCAGTTGTTTGCCTAAGCGGATATAGATGATAGAAGCGATCGCCCAAATCAACGCTGCACTGAGAGCAGCCAGTTCACCCCGAAAGTTAAGAATAAGTGAGTCTAGCACTGGAATTCTGATGAGGTTTGGTCATTCACGCGATGTGCCGCTAAAGTATTGGGAACCGAGGTTTCCAGTGGAGCAGGCAAGATATTATCCATTCGGACGGGCAAGATGCCCATCCCACAGGAGGCTAGAAGTTGCACATTCCCTCATCTATCTGCGATATTTCTTGGAAATGCCGTACTCCGCACGGCATTTCCAAGAAATATTGGGTTTTATTTAATCCATAATCCTTAGGATCGCGGATCAAATAACCTGTAAAACCACAATCTCTGTAGGGACATGGCATTGCCATGCCCCTACACAGGAGAATTACACATTAATAAATCCATAATCCTTAGTAGTTCTGCGGTTTGCTGTGGTTTGACGAGCGTATTAGCGCAGAGGATACCAGAAGCCGCCACCGCTGGAACACCAATTCCGGGCATGGTGCTGTCGCCAACGCGATAGAGTCCGCGAATGGGGGTTTGGTTGCCGGGAAACATACCGTGCCCTGCGGCGATCGCGGGCCCATAGGTTCCCTGATGCCGCCGCAAAAATCGAGCATGGGTGAGCGGCGTGCCAATTAGCTCTAGGGTAATTCGGCTGTTTAAATCGGGGATCACCCGTTCAATAGCACGGAAGAGAGGTTGCGATCGCTCCCGTTTTTGCGCCCCATAGCCTTCGCCCCGCTGCCAGCTTGCGTGAGGCTCCAGCGTATAGGCATGAATCACATGATGTCCTGCTGGCGCAAGGCTAGCATCCCACACCGAGGGAATCGAAATCATGCAGGTGTTTCCAGGTGCGGTGATGTCACGTTCGGCATCGTGGACAACCACATGATGTCCTGTCAAGCCTTCTAGACCGTCTGCCCGAATGCCCAGGTGCAGGTGCATGAAGCTGTCTACCGTTGGCGTGGCGAGTGCAGCGCGACGATAATCGGCGGGTAAGTGTTCGGGCTTCAGCAATTGAGTGTAGGTGTCCCATAGGGTCGCATTGGAAATCACGATGGGCGCTCTCAGTGTTTCCCCTTGCTTCAACCGAATGCCGATCGCTCTGCCCTGTTCAACCAAAATTTCTTCAACGTGAGTATTCAGGCGTAGTTTGCCGCCCCAGCGCTCTAGCCCGCGCACAAGTGCTTCAACGATCGCCCCGCTGCCGCCCACCGGGTAGTCAATTACAGAGTGCGATCGCTCCCCCAGCATAAAGGCAACCTCAGGGGCGATCGTGCCGTGCGCCTTTAGCCCTGACAGCAAAAAACATTCCAGATCAACTAACCGCCGCACCCAGGGATCGCGCACCGTTTGATCCATCAGAGTTCCAACTGATCCCTGAATTACGCCGAGCTGGGGCAACAGCTTCAGCAGTGCGAATGGATAGCGACCCAACAGCACCGGGATCAGATTCAGGTCTGCCCGCAGCGCCAGGGTCGGAATTTCTCGTAGCGCTTCGTAAAGCGAGAGTAGTCGCTGTTCTAGCTGAGCAAATTGCTGTGCGCCGGGAGGCGTGATGTGGGCGATCGCCGCTCGATAGCGCTCTGCATTGCCATAAACCGGGAAGCTGCCGTCCGGGAAATGATAGTGACCGAGTGGGTCATAGGGAATAGCGGCGATCGGTTCACCCAGGGCATTGAGGACTTGACGCAGCGGGTTGAGGGAGTGGCGATCGCTCAGCCCACAGTAAAACGACGGTCCAGAATCAAACTGAAACCCCTGCCGTGAAAAACTGTGAGCCGCCCCACCTGGAATGGAATGGCTTTCACAGACCAAGACCTTTCGCCCATATCGCGCTAGCAAGGCCCCGGCAACCAGTCCCCCTATGCCGCTGCCAATCACAATTACATCTGCGTCCTGCATAACCCTTAGTCGCTTAATTCCCCTTTGGGATTGTAACGATATCAGCACACTGCCCGCATACAGGCACTTGGGCGTTGCTGAATAGGGATATGAATACCCCGAACCGCCCTCACCCTAAATCCCTCTCCCGCAGGAGCTACGGTGTACACACAAGTCCTCTCAGCCCCCCAAATCCCCCATTTTGGGGGCTTTGAGCCATTGGGAATTCCTGCTGCACACGGTTCGGAAGTCCCTAGACCGAGAATTCTTGCCCGAATGCTACGCCCCTACAAGGGATATTTGCTACTTTTCAAACATTCTCCAAGTCTGAATCTAGGCCACCTTGACCAATAGCGAGGCTAGCCTAGCCAGCGGTGAGGCTAGCTTCGTGAACCGTGAGGCTAGCCTAACCAGCGGTGAGGCTAGCTTCGTGAACCGTGAGGCTAGCCTAACCAGCGGTGAGGCTAGCTTCGTGAACCGTGAAGCCA
>JAAUQZ010000178.1 GCA_012033355.1 Leptolyngbyaceae cyanobacterium RM1_406_9
AGAGGGACTTCAATCCGGCTCCCCTTCTCCCTTTTTGGGAGAAGGGGTTGGGGGATGAGGGCAAACTTGCAAAACTGGGATGCACCCATCCCACAAGAGTCCAGCTAAAGTTTTGGAAACCCTGGTTTCCTGTGGAGCAGGCATCTTGCCTGCTTGGTTTGGACGGGCAAGATGCCCATCCCACGAATGGTCGTTTGCCCTACCTGTGGCTTATTCGTCTGCAAGACGCTGTAAGCCCCTTCTCTTAACTGAGGTTCATTCTGTAATCACTGATGACCTTCCGGATCAAGGTGTCCTGGAGTGCAAGATCTGAGGTGACACCTGATAAAATTCCCTACCTGGCAATCTAAACAAGGTTCCAGGTGAATGTTTCCATGCGCCTTTCAACTTTTATATTTTGTACACTTACATTCATCACGGCCCAGGCGATTACTCGACGGGCGATCGCCACTCCCACCCTGGCTTCAGAAGAAACCAAAGAAAGCCCGGTCGATATTGCTAATCAGGCAAAGCCTGAACCCAGTCCGGTTGTTGCCCCGCCTGAAGTAGAGCCTGCTAAACCCTTTGCTGATAGAGAGGTCGCCGATAGAGTAGCAGGCAATCGCCCCATTTCATCGCCGTCCCTAGAGTCAGCACCAAAGCTTGAGCTAGCACCGACTCCTGAACTAGAGAATAGCGGCAGGATCGATGCATTCCTTTCCCCTGAACGGTCAGCCGTTGCGCCCCAAAACTCGATTCAGCTACTAGAGATTGAACCCATCGTTGAAATAGAGGCTGAACCAGAAGCTGAATTTGGGACTGAATCAGAAATTGAATTGGAAGTTGAAGCGGAAACCGAACCGGAAATTAACTCAGTTGAAGCGGAAATTGAGATCGAAGTTCAAGCGCCTCCTTCCTCAGATTTAGGAAATTTGGAGCAACTTTCCCCTAACCCCAACCCGCTGTCTCGACCGACCCTTCCTGAAGAGGTAGAAGTGGGGGAAGCAGTGCCGATTACTCTAGAGCAGGCGATCGCCCTGGCCCAGCGAAACAACCTCGCCCTGCAAACTGCCCAGTTAGAGCTAGAACGCACTCAGGCAGAATTGCGCGAAGCCCAAGCCGCAAATTTACCTCGCGTAACGGCTGGCGCTGACCTAACCCTTCAGCAAACCCAAAACTCCTCCGGCTTATCGGAAGAACTAGAAGCCGCTCTGGGAATTGAAGGTGGCAATAGCTCTTCTACCGCAGCGGTTTTGGGCGGTTCCGTAGAACTCAACTATGACGTGTTTACCTCAGGCAGGCGATCGGCGCAAATCAGTGCGGCTGAGCAGCGAGTGCGATTTCAGCAGCTTCAGGTAGAAGTTACTTCAGAAGCAACGCTGTTAGACGTTGTGAATGATTACTATGACCTTCAGGAAGCTGATGAACAGGTGAGAATTGCTCAAGCTTCCCTGGTGGAAACGGAAGCCAGTCTGCGTGACGCAACGGCTCTAGAGCGGGCTGGCATCGGCACTCGATTTGAACAGCTTCAGGCACAGGTTGATGTCGCCAACGCCCAGCAAGACTTAACTGAAGCGTTGAGCCAACAGCAAATTACCCGTCGTCAACTGCGACAGCGGCTTGGACTGGCTGAATCGGTAAACGTGGCAGCGGCTGATCCGGTTCAGGTGGCAGGGGATTGGCTGCCCAGTTTAGAAGAGAGCATCGTTCTGGCTTATCAAAATCGGGCAGAACTAGAGCAGCAGTTAGTGCAGCGTGAAATCAGCCAGCAGCAGCGACGGATTGCGTTGTCTGATTTGAGTCCGCAGGTTTCAGCCTTTGCCAGCTATGGCATACAAGACACCCTCAACCAGGAAGGCGGGCTGGACGATACTTACCAGCTTGGTTTGCGGCTCAATATGAATCTGTTTGACGGCGGGGCCGCGAGAGCCAGAGCCGCCCAGGAGGAAGCAAACGTGGCGATCGCCGAAACCCAATTTGCCGATGTGCGTAACCAGGTGCGGCTCGAAGTTGAGCAAGCTTACTTTACGCTCCAGTCCAGCTTTGAGAATGCGCGTACCGCCACTCAAGCCGTAGACCTGGCTACTGAAGCCCTCCGCCTGGCCCGACTGCGCTATCGGGCGGGGGTTGGCACTCAAACCGAAGTACTGCAAGCCCAAGCCGATCTCACCCAGGCAGAAGTCAATCAACTGCAAGCAATTCTTGGCTACAACCGTTCTCTAGCTTCGCTTCAGCGGGCGATCGGCAACTTCTCAATTGTTGATCTAGCCCTTGCTGGTTAAAACTTACACGACTTGCATGGAGTTAAGGCTAAGATCTGCGACTTCTTCGAGAAGTCGCAGATCTGGGCCCCCGTCTTTCAGACTGGAGCTTGGTAATGAGGCTGATACGATAATCACATATTAATGTCATCTCTTTTGTTGCCAAGTTAGTTAAGTTGCACAGGTTATGAATTTTTCTGACTCCAGGCTGCTGGTGTTGCTAGCCGCAAGTTCTTTGATTGCCATGACAGGAGCAATTTTGGCTCCCATTTTGCCAGAAATGGCCAACAGCCTACACTTTGAAACGGCTCAGGCTGGCAACTTAATCAGCTTTCACTTTCTGACGCTGGCAATCTTCACGCCGTTACTCGGAATATTGGCTGACCGAATCGGGCAAATCCGGCTGCTGCTGCCTTCACTAGTTTGCTATGCCCTGTTTGGCACAGCAGGGGTGCTAATGCAAAGCTTTGCACCCCTGTTGGTGACACGGGCGCTGCTAGGCGTTGCAAATGGCGGCATTGCAGCGGCAGGTTTGGGGCTAGTCAGCAAGCTGTATCAGGGTGAAGCGCGGGCACAGGCGATCGCCTACGTCGCCACCACCTTAACTCTGGCAAATATCGTCTACCCGCTGATCGCAGGCTGGATTGGCACGATCGACTGGCACTATGTCTTTGGGCTATACGGTTTAGGCATTCCGCTGGCGCTGTGGGCTGCCTTCGTGTTTTATAGCAGCCAATCCAGTAGCTTGAATGTTGAGGCTCTGTCTGTCCAGGAAGAGTCCGACGAGAACTCTTCAGCAGAATCTCTCAAAGACTCTGCGGTTTCGGGAATAGCTACACCCGCTCAACTGTTCCGCCAGCCCCAAATCTTGAAACTGCTGCTGTGCCTAGCGTTAGTATCCGGCAGCGTGTATGCTCTGATTGTTTATCTGCCGATCTACATGAAAACAGACCTGGGCAGCAACACCGTTGCGATTGGCATTGTACTGGCCACAAAAGCAGGCGGTGCAGCCCTGGTTTCAGCCTTGCTGGTGCGGCGATTGGTGAAACAAATCGGTGAGAGTTGGGCGATCGCCCTCGGTGCTACAACGATGTCACTCACTTTAATAGCAATGCCCTACCTACATCAGATGCAAACTTTGCTCCCCGTTGCCATTCTGTTTGGCTTTGGCTTTGGCATTGTTGTACCAACCCTGTATAGCAGCCTTGCCGACTTAGCACCCAGCAACTTACAGTCAACCGTTCTGGCAACCGGAACGGGCGTGAGTTTTTTAGCACAGTTTTTATCACCCATTTTGCTAGGGTTTGTCTTCACCCATTCCAGTCTCTTAACCGTGTTTTTCACCACCGCACTGGTAGCACTGACCGTAGGTTTGTTGAATTTGCTTCCCAGAAGAAATCCAGCACCCATAAAGGAATAAAGTACATAATAAATCAGACATTTGCCGACTCAATTAGGCTTGAAGCTGTCCCGAAAGGTAGATCATCTACTCTACTGGATGACAGAGAATCAGGGTGGGAAGTTATACGACATCTTCTCAGCTCTTGGCTGGATGGATAGAGCAGATGTAATTAATAGCTTTGATCCGGAGTCCATCACTGTGACGCAAATGAACGCTGATATTTCTGAGACAATTTTTGTTGGCGACAGTGAAATGGCAGGGCTGATGCGATCGCACGACTGGTCCCAAACGCCGCTGGGTGACGTTTGCGCTTGGACATCAAGCCTGAAAACAGCCGTAAGCATCTGTTTGAATTCCCGCTTTCCGATGGTGATTTGGTGGGGCGAGGACTTGGTGTTGCTCTACAACGATGCTTGGCAGCCAATTCTGGGGACTAAACACCCTAAGGCGCTGGGACGACCAGGGCGGGAGGTATGGTCAGAAATCTGGGACATTATTGGGATGCAGCTTCATAGCGTCCTGGAAACGGCACAGGCAACCTGGTCTGACGATATGCTACTGCTTGTGGATCGGTACGGGTACACAGAGGAAGCCTATTTCACTTACTCCTACAGCCCTATTTTTTTAGAAACAGGCAAAGTCGGCGGGGCGTTTACAGCGGTGACAGAAACCACTCGACGAGTGATTGGTGAGCGACGGCTCAGTACACTACGGGAACTAGCAGCGAATACGGTAGAAGCCAAGTCCGTTGAAGAAACCTGCCGGATTGCCAGTGCCACCCTTGCCGACAATCCTTACGATATTCCCTTTGCCTTGCTGTACCTGGTTGAGATGAACGGCACATTTGCCCGTTTGGTGCAGAGAGTGAGGGTAGAAGCTGATACAGTAGCCAGTTCTGAGCAGGTTGGCTTAATGCAAGACCAAGATTGCTGGAATCTCGCTCAAGTCAAAAACACAGGAGAAGCTGAAATCATTGATGAGTTAGACCGTCAATTAGGAGCGTTGTCTGGTGGGGCTTGGGAAGAACCGTCCCGATCGGCGATCGTTCTGCCCATCGCTCAGGCAGGTCAAAAAGAGCAACTAGCCGGATTGCTCGTGCTTGGCATTAGCCCTCGGCAGGGGTTTGATGATAAATACCGGGGCTTTTTTGATCTAGTTGCTAATAATGTGGCAACGGCGATCGCCAATGCCCAGGCTTACGAAGAAGAGCGCAAACGAGCCGAGAGTCTGGCAGAACTGGATCGGGCGAAAACAATCTTCTTTAACAATATTAGTCATGAGTTCCGCACTCCGCTAACCCTCATGCTCAATCCGCTAGAGGACATCTTAGCGAACACTGGTCTGTCACAAGGCGATCGCCAACAGCTAGAAATTGCTTACCGCAACTCTCAGCGCCTGCTCAAGCTGGTCAATACGCTTTTAGATTTTTCTCGCATTGAGGCAGGGCGGGTTCAGGCTATCTACGAGCCAACTAACCTGGCAACGCTGACGGCTGACTTGGCTGGGGTCTTTCGGTCGGCAATCGAGCGAGCAGGAATGCGCTTGCAGGTAGACTGCCCCCCGCTACCTGAACTGGTTTACGTCGATCGAGAAATGTGGGAGAAGATTATTTTGAATTTGCTCTCCAATGCCTTCAAGTTCACCTTTGGGGGGGAGATTGGGGTGAGTTTGCGATGGGGGCAGGGGAGATAGGGAGGGGGGGAGCAGAGGAGATAGAGGGGGGTGTCGTTCTTCCGCTTCTGTGCCCTTGCGCTGTATTAGAGGTGCGTGACACGGGTACAGGCATTCCGGCTGATGAGTTGCCTCACATTTTTGAGCGGTTTCATCGGGTGAAGGGAGCGATCGGACGCAGTTATGAAGGGTCGGGCATTGGGCTATCACTGGTGCAAGAACTGGTGCGCTTGCATGGCGGCACGATTCAAGTGAGCAGCGTTGTGGGTCAGGGCACCTGCTTTACGGTGTCCATTCCGACGGGCTGCGCTCATCTACCGAGTGAGTCCATCAATGCTACCCGCACGCTGATCTCGACAGCACCAGAGGTCAATCCCTACGTCGAGGAAATATTGCGCTGGTCGCCCAATTTGAGCGATTCAGCGGATCGATCCGCTGAATCAACCTTCACTCCCGTTCAACCTAAGCAGGCATCAATACCAACGGGGCGGATTCTGCTGGCCGACGACAACGCCGATATGCGCGATTACCTCAAGCGTTTACTGAGCCAGCAGTATGAAGTAGAGATAGTGGCGAATGGGGCTGCGGCTTTGGCAGCTATTCGTCAGCAGCGTCCAGAGCTGGTTTTAGCGGATGTGATGATGCCAGAAATGGACGGGTTTGAATTGTTGCGCTCACTCCGTTCTGACCTCACCACACAGGACATTCCGATTATTCTACTGTCGGCACGGGCGGGTGAAGAAGCGCGAATTGAAGGACTGGAAGCGGGAGCCGATGATTATCTGATCAAGCCCTTTTCTGCCCGTGAGTTGCTAGCGCGAATCGAAGCCAACTTAAGACTGGCACAGCTACGCCGGGAGGCAACCCAACGAGAACAGGCCCTCAATCAGCAACTCACGCGCCGCATCAATGAGTTACAAACGTTGTTTGATTTGCTGCCCGTTGGCGTGGCGATCGCAAAAGACCCAGACTGTCATGTGATTCGTGCTAACCCCTCTCTGTCTAAATTGATTCGAGTGCCGATTGATGTCAATGCTTCCCAAAGTGCGCCACCCGACGAACGCCCCCTCTATCGCCTGTGTCGAGATGGTGAAGAGCTTCCGGTTGAGAACCTGCCCATGCAGTACGCAGCGATTCACAACACCGAGGTCAAGGATGAAGTTCTAGATCTCGTACATCCTGACGGCACGTTAGTCAAACTCCTTTCCTATTGCTCTCCCCTATTAGATGAGCGGGGCAACGTCAGAGGCGCTTTAGGAGTCTTTGTAGACATCACCCAACGGGTGACGACCGAGACCGCATTACGCGATCGAGAGCAGCGGCTTGACTTAGCTACGATGGCTGTAGGCTTGGGCATTTTTGAATGGAATCTTCAGACGGGTGATGTCCGTTGGGAAAACCAACGAATGTACGAAATCTTTGGGCGCACTCCAGCGGATGGGACGCTGACTCAAGAAGACTTTATCAACTCTGTGATCCATCCTGATGAGCGCGAATCTTTTGAGCAGTGCTTATCCGTAGGAATGCAATCACAGTCCTTTCATGCCGTCTGCCGCATTCGTCGCCAGAACGATCAGCAATGGCGCTGGGTTGAGTTTCATGGACATTTCACGCTGACAGCAGACAAGACCCCGCTACGATTGGTTGGCGTGTTAGGAGACATTACCGATCGCAAACAGGCTCAGGAAGCATTGCAGGAGAGTGAAGACCGTCTCCGTCTAGCAATTGAATCGGCTCAGTTAGGCACCTGGGACTGGAACCTCATCACGAATGAGTTGACCTGGGATGCAGGCTGCAAGGCAATATTTGGGCTACCTTCTGATGCTCAAACTAACATTGAAACCTTCTATAGGGGTTTACATCCCGATCAGCGCGATCGCCTGCAAGAGATAGTGCAATGGTCACTTAACCCAGAGAGCGGCGGCGGCTATGACACCGAATATCGCGTCGTAGGAATCACAGACGACATTGAACGGTGGGTTGCGGCTAAAGGACAGGTCTACTTCAACTTAGCCCATGAACCCGTGCGTTTTATTGGAACAGTCCTAAACATTACGGATCGCAAGCGGATTGCTGCCGAACGAGAACAGATCCTGGTTCGTGAACAAGCCGCACGCGAGGAAGCTGAAGCCACTAACCGGATCAAAGATGAGTTTTTGGCAATTGTCTCCCATGAATTGCGATCGCCCCTCAACCCAATTCTCGGTTGGGCAACACTACTGAGAAAGCGCCAGCTCAGTCAGCAACAAACCGAACGCGCTCTGGAAGTGATTGAGCGCAACGCCCAAATACAGGCACAACTGATTAACGATTTACTGGATGTATCTCGAATTCTGCGCGGCAAAATGAGCCTGGACAGCAAGCCCGTCGATCTGGTAGCCATCATTGCAGCGGCAGTGGAAACCGTTCAACTGGCGGCAGAAGCCAAATCTATTCAAATTCACACCGAGATTGCCCCTAACGTGGGATACGTCATTGGAGACGCAGGCCGATTACAGCAAGTTGTGTGGAATCTGCTGTCCAATGCAGTCAAGTTCACCTCAGAGGGGGGGCAAGTTAAAATTTGCTTATCATCTACCCCAGGTCATTCATCATTGGCAGAAGACCAAGCACAAATAGACAGCGACCAGGGACAAATAGCTGATTATCCAAGACAAACGACTCACTACGCCCAACTCACCGTTACCGACACGGGTAAAGGTATTCCTCCTGATTTTCTCCCCTATGTGTTTGAGCGCTTCCGACAAGAGAGTTCTTCTACAACCCGACAATTCGGTGGACTCGGATTAGGACTGGCGATCGTTCGCTACTTAGTGGAACTGCATGGCGGCACCGTGCAGGCAGACAGTTTGGGAGAAGGGCAAGGAGCCACCTTTACGTTGAGATTGCCGTTGCTGAGAAGCAAGGAAGATGAGGAGCAGGAGGAAGCAGGAGATCCCCCTACTTCTCTAAATCTGTATCCCCTCACCGGACTGCGAATTCTAGTGGTCGATGATGATGACAATACTCGCGAGTTTCTCACCTTTCTGCTAGAGCTACATGGGGCAAATGTCGCAGCCACTGCAACTGCGAGTGAAGCGCTCGTCCACTTAGTCCAGTTCAATCCGGATATTCTCTTGAGCGATATTGGGATGCCTGATGTGGATGGCTATATGCTGATGCGGCAGATTAGAGCCTTACCGCCAGAGCAGGGAAGAAACACTCCGGCGATCGCCCTTACTGCCTACGCCGGAGAGATTGACCATCAGCAAGCTATGATGGCAGGCTTTCAGCAGCACATCGCCAAACCCATCGAGCCAGAAGTGTTGATTGGGGCAATTGCTAATCTAGTTAAACAGCCATAGATTGAAAGAACCTCCTTCCCCCCTTTCCCCTCAAATCAATGTCTATAACCACTGAGCCTTCATCTTCTCAAATCACCTCCTCTGAGGTAATCTTTCCTCCAGGGAACCTATGGAGCGACGAACCCCCATTGGAATCAGATCTACATCGAGAGCAAATTGATTTACTCATTCGCTTAATAAAATGGTGGTGGCGAGAACGGCAGGATTTTTATGCCTCCGGTAATCTCACAATTTACTACAGCCCCAACCAAAAAAAATCGGAAGAGTTTCGCGGCCCAGATTTTTTTGTTGTACTCAATGCCGATCCCCAGGAGCGCCGCAGTTGGGTCGTCTGGCAGGAAGGCGGCAAGTATCCTAATGTGATTGTGGAATTGCTGTCTAACTCAACCGCAGGCGTTGATCGAGGACTCAAAAAAGACCTGTATCAAAACACCTGGCGTGTTCCTGAATATTTTTGGTTTCATCCCGATACGCTGGAATTTCAAGGTTTTCGGCTAATGAACGGCACCTATGAAGAAATTGAACTGACCTCAAACGGATGGCGATGGAGCCAACAGTTGCACCTTTACTTGGGCGTTCACGAGCGCAAGCTGCGATTCTTTACGCCGGATGGTCAGCTAGTTCCCTTACCCGAACAAACTGCCCAACAGCAAGCAGAACAGGAGCGCCAACGCGCAGAACAGGAGCGCCAACGCGCAGAACAGGAGCGCCAACGCGCAGAACAGGAGCGCCAACGCGCAGAACAAGCAGAAACTGCGCTAGAGCAAGAACGCCAACGTGTAGAACAACTTGCCCAACGCCTGCGAGAGCTAGGGCTAGAAGAGTGATACACAGTGCTGCATGAGAAGAGAATGCAATGCGTCTTAGGATTGCGGATTTATTAATGTGTAATTCTCCTGTGTAGGGGCATGGCAATGCCATGTCCCTACAGAGATTCTGGTTTTACAGGTTATTTGATCCACGATCCTTAAAGTCAATAGAACTTAGCCACAACAGTAATATCGGGCACCGGGGAAAAGGGAGGAACAATGCAGCGAAGCTCTTGAATTGCTTCGTAGTCGGCTGTTTGGCTTCAGAGTAATTTAATTATATTTTGGCAAGGTCTAAGACCAGGTGATGATGGTCGGCTAAAGATGAACGATGTCCTACGCTCAGGTAGGTTGCACCGATCGCCGACAACTGTTGATAAAGCCGTTCCTCATTATCCAAATCAAGGGCACTTGTTGCTTCATCTAAAATGACGTAGTTTGGCTTATTTAACAGTAATCGAGCAAAGGTGAGACGCTGCTGTTCTCCTAATGACAATACATCAGCCCACTCTTGCTCAGCTTTAAAGCCACCAAACCGTTCATCTAAGTCAGCTAAATTCACCCGTTCCAAAACTTGCTTGAGGTGCTGGTCTTCGATCTGAAGCTGAGTATTGGGGTAAAGTAACTGGTCGCGCAGCGTTCCCATAATCATGTAAGGGCGCTGAGGCAAGAATAAGATCTGATTTGCTTTAGGACGCAGAATTGTACCTGTTCCAGCGTTCCATAATCCGGCGATCGCCCGCAGCAATGAACTCTTGCCACACCCACTCGGCCCCATCACCAGAAGCCCCTGCCCTGACGGAATTTCTATCGACAAATCTTTGACTAAAGTGCGTTGACGATTAGGTGTTTGTAGAGTGAGATGTTTCAAGGCGAGGCGATCGGCTTCGACAATTTGAATGACCGGGAGTTGCTTAGAAGTTGGGGAGGATGCTTCAGTTTGTGTAATTTCAGTTTGAATAACTTCGGCTTGTGTAGCTTCGGCTTGCGTTATCTCAGCTTGCGTTATCTCAGCTTGCGTCACTTCTGCGGATGTCACTTCGGTGGATGTCACTTCTGCGGGTCTAACTTCTGTGGATTTGACCTCGGCTTTCGTCGCTTCGACCTGCTCTAGAAACTCAGCAAAGGTATACAAACGGTTAATTCCCGCTGTAAAGGTAGTGAGTGACTGAAAACGGGCAACTACGATATTCAGTGAGAAAAAGACCCGCACGAAAGCGCCTTGTGCCTCACTCACTTTACCTACCTCAATCTCTCCGGCAAAAATTCCGGGAGCGACCACCAGTGCAGGTAGAATGAAGGGAATAAACTCATAGGCGTTCGTTAAAACGTTTAAGCCCAACTCCCAAACGAGTAGCCGTTTGACATTCTCAAACACATCCGAGAACCGCTGCCCGACCTGACTTGATTCGCGTTCTTCGCCCCGATAAAAGGCGATCGCCTCGGCATTTTCTCGAATTCGCACCAGGCTAAAGCGGAAGTTAGCTTCTCGCCGCAGTTGCTCAAAATTTAGTCGTACCAGTGGTTTCCCAAATACTCCTGTTGTCACTAGTGTTCCAACCAGGGCATAGAGTCCTAGAAAAAGTACAAGCGGTCTGGAGATGCCCCAAAGTACTCCGCTAAAGGCAATTACAGATAAAAATGATTCCACCAGCGCCAGCAGGAAAGTGAGTGATTCTTGAGTGAAACTGCGAACATCTTCAGCAATTCGCTGGTCGGGGTTATCAATGTTGATGTCTGAAATGTTGAGCTGATAGTAGGCGCGATCGCCAAAATAGCGATTCACAAACCGTTCAGTTAGCCAACGTCGCCACTGTAAGCTAAGGCGATCGCGCAAATAGGTATAGCCTGCCAACAGCGGCGCATAGATCACCAGCACGGCTAAAAAGATAATTACCGTTTGCCAAAATCGCGGCTCATCCTGGGCTGAGAGGGCTGAGATTAGCACTCCACGCTTGTTGTTCAACAAAACGCTTAGCCCC
>JAAUQZ010000179.1 GCA_012033355.1 Leptolyngbyaceae cyanobacterium RM1_406_9
CCCCAACCCCTTCTCCCAAAAAGGGAGAAGGGGAGCCGGATGAAGTCCCTCTCCCGCTTTGGGAGAGGGATTTAGGGTGAGGGCTACAAAAGTGGGATGCACCCCTTAGTAGTCATCTTCCTTTGGGCAATCTTAAAGGTAAATTATCTCACCTGTCCTATGCCAGTCTTCAAACGTCCGTTCAGCTTCCTGAAGCGCAACGTTCAGAACGTATCAGGAATTCCTGCTGCTCCATCGTCAGCGTTACAGCCGCCCACACCCACACCACAACCGCCCAAAACCCTCGCTCAGCTAGAGCAAGAAATGGCAGCAGAGGCGCAAGTTTTGCGGCCGCGACCGATGCGACATTCTCCTAATAAGCTTGGACGAACGTTTAACAAAATTAGATGGACAATCATTTTGCTTGGCGTTCCGGCTGGCATGATTTGGTTTGTAAACCTGCCCTACCCCATGATTCGCCGTCCGGTAGCGCGAACGGCTCCGATTCTGCTGCTGCCTAGCTACATCAGTATGGACAATCATTATCGGCAGGCGATCGCTCCACAGAACAAGCCGAGCAACTCATTAACAACGCCACCAGCCCCGCCGACCTTGATTTGGGCGAACAAAAACTGGGGCAAGCAAAGGATAGTCTGGACGCTTTACCCATTGGGTTTCTCAACGACTTCCCAGAATACCGATACTGGTGGTACGACTGGCGCTTTAGCCGCAGCCAATTCGATGACGCTCGTAGACAAGTTGGGCAATTAGAGGCAAAAGTTTTCCAGGAGAGAAACGCTCAGGCAGCTTTGTTTGATGCGGAGCAGGCACTGAATGCAGCAAAACAGCAGTATCAGCAGGCAACAACCCAGGTTGATAAGGATTTGGCGATCGCCGCATGGCAATCTGCCCTCGACCAGCTTGTAGAAATTCCCAGTCAAACCCTTGCAGGTGCAACGGCTCAACAGAAGTTGGTTGCCTATGAACGAGACTTCCAGGCATTGGTAGGGCTTTTAGCTGGAAATGAACAGGTTAATAGAATGATTCAGGGTGCGAGACATTTTGCTGGGAGAGCATCCCAGGCAGGGCAAAACCCACCCCACACCGTTGACGAATGGCAGCAGGTTGCAAACCTTTGGCAAGAGGCAATTGACCGACTTGAAACAATCCGTGAAGACGATTCGGGTTATGCAGTTGTGCAGCCAATCTTGGCGGAGTACAAACAGAATTTAGGCATCATTCAGCTTCGACAACGGGCGGAATACGATTCTGTTCAGGCTTTTCAAGAAGCACAAAATCAAGTTGTCAGATTGCAATCTACTGCTGGTAGCGATGATATCTCTTATGAGGTTAGCCAACTTCAGGGAGTTGTTTACACCCTGGAGCGGGTGCAAAACGGCACTACCGTCTATTTAGAATCTCAAAGTTTGCTGTTATTCGCTCAAAATAAGCTTAGCCAGATGCAACCTCAGTAATTTAAGAATGGGAGAACCATACGGCTAAATGAGTGCATTGCGGTGAGTAGGGGCACAGCATTCGGCAGCTATCCTATGGTTTTCAATACAATCCTTGCCCGAATGCTACGCCCTACAGAATTCGCATCACTTCAGCTATGCCATTCCACTACGGTACGATGAAGGGATGAATTTTCGGTTAGGGTGCGCGATTTGGGCTTACAAGGAGTGGGTGGGCGACCTGTTTCCATCAGGGAGCCGTGCGTCTGATTTTTTGCAGCTATACAGCCGCCGGTTTACGGCTGTTGAAGGCAACACGACGTTTTATTCCACCCCCAATGCTGAGACGGTGCAGCGGTGGGCAGCGGAGACACCTCCTGGCTTTAAGTTTTGCCTGAAGTTACCGAGAGAGGTGACGCATCAAGGATTGCTGGTGCCTCAGATCGGCAGGGCGATCGCCTTCCTGGAACAGATGCAGGGATTGGGCGATCGCCTCGGCCCCATCTTTGCCCAACTGCCGCCCAGCTACAGCCCTGCCAGCCTAGATGACCTGAGCAAATTTCTCGCTGCCTGTGCCACCCAAACGCCACTAGCCGTCGAAGTCCGACATCTCGATTGGTTTCAACCGCTTCACGTCCAGCAACTTAACACCCTGCTAGAAAACTTGGGCGTTGGGCGCGTTCTGCTTGACACTCGCCCGATTTACGAATGTCCCGACGATCCGCAGCTTAGTTCCGAGCGACGCAAACCCAAAGTGCCCTTACAGCCCGTCGTGACGACAGACTTCAGCCTGATTCGCTATATCAGCCACCCTGAACAGCAGATGAATCAAAGGTTTTTAGCAGAGTGGGTGACTCACATTGACCAGTGGCTACGTCAGGGAAAACAGATTTATTTCTTTGTGCATTGCCCCGTAGAAGCGCGATCGCCCGCCAACGCCCGCCACATCCAGCAGCTACTAGAACAGCACGGTGCGCCCGTCCCAATATTGCCCTGGAATGCGATCGCCCCTTCCCCTTCACAACTCAGCCTATTTTGATACGGGTGGCACGCTCCCTTTGCCCATCCCGCTCCCCACCATTGAATTCCACCTCATTCCTCATTCCTCATTCCTCATCCCTCACCCTCCCTCCCCTTGATAGGATAGGTTCAGGTCACAATTGATGCAGTCAGCACAGGGGGTCCATTATGGCTTCAGATGAGAAAAATATTGTTCCAACTGAGTCTTTTCAAGAGTTTCAGGCTCAACCGGAATCTGCACTAGCCAAAGGAGAGCGTCAGCAGCTTTCGCTTTACCGCAAGTCCCAGTCCCCCTTACCCAACAACCGACCGATTGCTGACAACGATACCGATAACCCGGATGAATTGATGGGTTATTTGGATTAGGGGTAAGGCATCCTGATTGCCCAATTCAACCTGCCCTAGCTTACGCCTTTTGCCGTTTCTGCTACGAGCAAATCGACTACATCTTCCATGCTGTTTCGGCGCTGGTATGCCTGCCGCTGGCGGTCTGCACTGGTTCCACGCTGTAGGGTGTGTTGAACCAGTTGCGAGACTTCATCCCAATCTCCCTGAGCTTCTAGAGCAGGTTTGATAAAGTTCAATAATTTGTCAATCATGTCGTCAGCCAGAATCGCCCGTTTATCCATTACGTCAATCAGATGCTCTGTAATGCCGTGACGGGCAGCGTGCCAGTGAGCAGCCCGCAAAATCTCAGGGCGAACGTCTGTAAATGGCTGATTTTGAATTACCTCGGCATAGCAGGTTTGCGCCAGGGCCCGAGTTAAGCCTGCAATCATAACGGCTTCATCAATGGTGGTGCATACGTCTGTAACGCGAAATTCAATGGTGGGAAAGCGTTCTGAAAGGCGAACATCCCAGTAGATTTTGGTGCCGTCTTTGATTGTTTCGGTGGAAATCAAGTCTTGAATGAGAGTGTCATAGTCTGCCTTAGACTTAAACGCCAGCGGTAAACCAGCCATTGGCCAGCGGCTCCAGAGTTCTGTGCGATAGCTGGAATAGCCTGTGTCTTCACCCTGCCAAAAGGGAGAGCCTGCTGCTAACGCCAGTAGGGGAGACAGCCATAGACGGGCGCGATTCATCACCTGAACGGCAATTTCGCGATCGCTCACTCCTACATGAACATGACAGCCAAAAATAATCAGGTCGCGCATCAACTGCTGATAGTCTGCGATCAATCCCTGGTAGCGCTCTTTGGGTGTCACCTGCTGTTTTGCCCAATCCGAGAAGGGGTGCGTTCCGGCGGCGGCAATTTGGCTTCCGTCTTTGGCAGCAGCAGCAATCACCGCTCCTCTCAGGCGACTCAGTTCCGAGCGAACCTCTGCGAGCGTATGACACACTTTTGTAGCAATTTCAATTTGAGAAAGGTACACTTCGGGCTGCACGGTGTCGCCCAGCATTTCTTGGGCATTTGCTAAAATCTGGGAGCCGTGAGGACAGAGTTCGCGTGTGGTCGGGTCGATAATCTGATATTCTTCTTCGACACCGAGGGTGAATTCTTGGGCTTGGGGTGACATATCAGAGATCTCCTGGTTAAGTGCGATCGCCCCCAAAGCCCCCAAAAATGTTCTCTTCGCACGGGTGGGCAGCGATGAGTTTGAGCCTATGCATGATTGTAAAAGACGAGGCGGAGAATCTACCGTCTTGCTTGAACAGTGTCACGGCAATGGTAGATGAAATGGTGGTGCTGGATACGGGGTCAACCGATGAAACGGTGGCGATCGCCCAATCCCTCGGCGCACAGGTACATCACTTTAGCTGGTGTGATGACTTTTCAGCCGCCCGCAATGCCGCGCTTCAGTATGTCACGAGTGATTGGGTGCTGGTTTTAGACGCAGATGAACGGCTAGAACCAGGAATTGTGCCTCAACTTGAGCAAGTAATGCAGCTAGAAACTTGTTTGGTCGTGAATTTAGTGCGTTATGAAGTGGGTGCGGCACAGTCGCCCTATTCGCTGGTGTCACGGCTGTTTCGCCGTCATCCTAAACTCCAGTTTTCGCGTCCCTATCACGCCATGGTGGATGATAGCGTTGCAGCAATTCTCCTGCATGAACCGCAGTGGCAGGTGGTTGAGTTGCCAGACGTGGCAATTTTGCACGAAGGCTATCAGGCGGGGGCGATCGCCAGCCGCGACAAGCTGCAAAAAGCCCGACTGACAATGGAGCGATTTCTGGTTAAGCATCCTGGCGATCCCTACGTTTGCAGCAAACTGGGAGCGCTGTACGTGCAGATTAATCAAACCAGCTACGGAATCGAACTGTTGGAGCGCGGCTTAAAGTCTACGCAAGCTGATCCCCCGATTTGCTATGAGTTGCACTATCACCTGGGCATTGCCTACAGTCGCTTGCAGCACCTTGACCAGGCGGCAATGCACTATCAGTTAGCAATTCAACAGCCGATTTTGCCTCGCCTAAAGCTAGGAGCCTACAACAATTTAGGAAATCTCCGCAAAGCAACAGGCGATTTAACTGGAGCCAAAGCTATCTATGAGCAGGCGTTGAGGGTTGATCCTAGTTTTGCAATGGGGCATTACAATCTCGGCATGGCACTCAAGGCAATGGGGCAACTGGGGGAGGCGATCGCCCATTACCAGCAAGCGATTCAGCTTAACCCAAACTACGCTGAAGCTTACCAAAATCTGGGCGTAACGCTGCTAAAGCTGGGCAAGGTAGCCGAGAGCCTGGCCGCTTTTGAGCGGGCGATCGCCCTGCACCAGCAGCACGACCCCACTGAAGCGCAGCGATTGCGTCAGGGTTTGCAGGAAATGGGATTCCAAGTTTAATCAGGCATACAGCAGGGACGTATTCTCGTCAGACATGCTCGGAAAACAACACTACGAATATATTTCGATCAATAAGTATTCTGAAGCGTGATACAAAGCTCATAAATCTTTAGCTGGAATAGTACTTAACGTAAAAATTTGTGGCATAGAGAATTAGGAAATTTAGAAATAAAGGCTCTATGAGAATCAATTGAAGGGGTGTAAGCAGTAGTGTCTTTATCGAGCTGAATTAAGATTGATCCTCCACAGCATTGCTTACTGTTCTGTCCTTTCGCAGGTAAACCACTAAGGTGCTTAAAATCACTATCAGGTGGGTCGGCAGAACATTTCTTCGACAACTGAGTGCATAAAATATGAGCTTTTGGAACAGCTAACAAAACACCTTCCACAATCTCATCATTCGGGTTGCTATGGCGATTTCTGTCAATTGAGAAAATTACTAATTGAGGTTTGACAAAATTGCACAATTGCTGGGCAAAACTTTTGCAATCTACGCGGGAACCAGGTCTACCGCCGTGATGCGGAAAAACTAGAATGTTTGCCTGTATATCAGTGCCTTCCCTAACTAGATTGTCTAGTCCAATCTGATCTAGATCTCCTGCCAATATAGCTACTTTTTGAGTGTTATGCTCCAAGCAAACAACTGCTGACATAGAATTTGCAAGTAGTCTCTTGCCCGACAAGTCTCTCCCACCTACACCAGCTATTGCTAATTCAGGAACTGGAGCAAGTATTTGGATACTAACTTGTCCAACATTATGTCTACCAGTCGTTACTGTTGTCAGTTGTGCTTCTATGTTTACTCCAGAACGTTTTCTTGCGTCACTTAACGCTATGCATACGTCTCTCCAAATTTCAGTATTTCTCAGCCAATCAGAGTTGAGATGGACATTATTAACTTTAATACTTTCATCCAGCAACAACTGAGGAAGACCAGCAATATGGTCTTGATCAGCATGGGAGATTAAAACATGAGAAATTTCTTCAATGCCAAGATCACTTAATGTTTCAGGCAATACAGAACCAGGAGGGCAATCAATCAGAACTGTACCTTGTGTGTCCCTCAACAATGCACAATTACCATGTCCAACATCTAGAATGATTAGCTCAGGAGATTCCATCAATCTGCTCTGGTTCAGGGGCTAGTTCAAAATTAGTGAAGTATAGATCTTCAGGGTTTTCAGCACCACTATTAACATTAGCAATGAGGCGAATACCTCGTTCGGGTTGAAAATCTACAATCCATTCACAAATCAAGGATAATGGTAGTGATACAGGAATATCAGGCTTCCAACTTGGAATAATTACATCTACAGTATCCTCTTTATATTTCTCATCGAAATCAATCAACCTCACTATATTTCTGTAAGGTTTTCTACTGTTTGAAAAACTCCCATTAAACTCAGACAAGCAAGTTTCTATACCTGCTTTTATAGTAGATTCATCTAAATCACTTTTGCTTAGAAGCACAGGTATTTTATGCCTATGCTTTCTGATAGGTACATCCTTATCAACTTCGTAAAATTGAGTATTTAGTATTGCTGGTATTTTCCGATCGTATAAAGTTGCCACTAAATCAGAACCATCGAAATTAGCAAATCCAGATTTTCGTAGGCGCTGATCACACAAAACCCCGTATACATCTTCGGAAATTTGCGACACTAAATTATCAATTTCTTTAAAGGAGCCTTCAACAATTAAAACTGTTTCATAGCCTGCATCTTCGACTTCCCAAGCGGCTGCTTCTGCAAAATCTTTCTCATCATCAATAATAACGATCTTATTTTTCCTACCCTGTAACTCAGCTAAAGAATTCCCAGAGGGTGTATCTACTAATTTGGCTGTCATAAACTTCTAACCAAGGGTAAATTAACCACAAATTCTGCACCGCCTAGCTCACCCTTAGCAATAGCCCACACCTGTCCTCCCAGATCAGTTACAGAATCTTTAACTATAGTGAGCCCCAGTCCTGTTCCGCCTGGTGTGGCTGTTCGTCCAGGTAACCAAATTTCATCTAGATCTAAACCTTTAATTCCAGAACCATTATCTAGAAATCGTAACTCGATATGAGTCATTGTTAGTTCTGTATAGATTACAATCTGGCGGTTTTCGCAAGGAGCATCTTTGGCATTGAAGGCATTGATTGAATTAGTCATAAAATTAACAAGAATTGTTTCTAGTAGGGCAATACTGCCGCGAACCATAGGCGCACCATCAGTTAGGTCAGTTCTTACATCTACCTTTGCTTCTTCTAAAAAGGGCTTAAATAGCTCAATTACTTCGGCAATTACTGCGTGAACATCAACAGGACTTGACCGACGTTTTATGCGTTTTAGTAGATATAGAGGAAACCTAGCAAAACTCTTTAAAGAATTAGCCGCCTTATAAAGCATCCCTACAGGTGAATCAAAGGTTTTAATGTACTGTTGTTCACCTAAAATCTTTTTCCCCTTAGTTTCAATGCGTTTAGCAGCTTTCTCAACCAAAGTAACTGGTTTTCCTGACTCATGGGCAAATACTGCGGCAGTTGTGCCTGCTGTTGCCAAACTACGGTAAAGCTGTACATCTTCCTGTAATATTTGGGTTTCACGTTCTTTGACCTTCTCATATTCTTGAATTACTTTTAGTACTTGTGTACGAGCGGGTTGAGGAATCTCTAATGCTGCAATAGTTTGTTCAATTTTAGTTTTAGCTTCTTCTATACTGTTACGAGTATTCTTTTTGTTCTGATTACGTTTTTTCTCGGCCAGCTTTAAGCGTTCCTTATCCATCCATCTAAGAGCATCAATCGCAAATTGTCTTAGCTCAGAAAACTTCTCGCTTTCAATGAAACCCAGGCGATCAGTTTTCTGAGTTAAGATATCATGTGGATCATTCACAATTACCCGACCAATTACGGTGCTTGTTGAAGGACGTTCATCTGCTGCTCTCGCTCTTGATAAGTTAATCTCCAGCCAATCATTACCTGGATCTCCATAAGGTTTAACTCGCAAACCTCGATGGTAAAGATGAACCCCTCCCACGGTCGATAACCAATTTCTAATCTCTTCGATTGTTGCTGTTCTTTCTCTTCCTGAAAACGTTTGAGAACCTAGCACAAATATCCACACTTGAAGGGTTGCTGCAACTGTGTTGTACGGAGTTTCTCGTTTACTATAAGAACCAAGGTCTTCAATCGAAAACAGGATATCTCCCTTCCAATCCACTAGCTTTGCTTCGGCTCTTCCATCATCATTTAGAGATGCACTGAGTTGGTATTCTGCATCCTCAAAATAAGCTTCTTGCACTCGTTTTTCCAATTCGTCAAATCCAGGTGCAATTAGCCTTGGGCGAAACCCAGTTTCACTACCAAACGGGTCAGCTAATAGAAGTAATTCTCTGGCTAGCCTTTGTATTTCGCGTTTGCCCAACTTGTATCGTAAATTCTGGATGATAGTATCAGTACCTTGAGATTGCTGAGTTTGCTGCTTTGCGATGTTAAAAGTAATATCTTCAACTACCTTTGCCTGGGCAAAATCTTCCCAAGAGAGAGAGAGAGAGTATTCAATCTCAGGTTCACTGGCTGGTCTGGTTTTTAGATCAACATGAGATCCCTGCCGTAGTGCGGCTAATCTACCTAACCCTTTATCTCCAACAGGTAAACGTCCTAATTGCGTGGGTAAACGAGCAGCTTTCTTAGAACGCCCAATGACGAGCCAACCATCAGATATTGCATTCAAATCCATGCCAATACCATTATCCGATACAATTAGGGAACCACCAATTACATCAGTATTTATTAGCTTCACTATGCATTCTGTTGCATCTGCATCATAGGAATTCTTTACTAATTCCATAATGCCTTGGTCTGGGTTTGGAATAAGTTCCTCACCTAGTCTGCTCAAAATGTCTGGTGAGAATTCGAAGTGCATTATGCGAGTTTTGTTTTTAGGATTAATTGGGTAATGTAGATACTTTTATCATATCTAACCTCGCTGAACTGCGCTCTGACGTTGAATGGACTCCGATTTCACCCCTTACGCTGTAAATTCGCCACTTGTCCCTTAATACTCTCCCTAATCAAGTGCCTTATCCTCCTTAAAGACTATGCTGCTTTGCCGATGCTGCTTCTAGCTCGAATTAATTCATCCTTTCCTCCTCATCCTTCATCCTGACTACACGAGTGATTTGCCTGGTATGACAAATAATTTTATCGACGGATCTGAACGCTCTAGCCGCTCTGCACTAGTTGTAGGAGCGGGTCAGGGAATTGGGCTTGAGTTTGTGCGGCAGTTTTTGCAGGGCGATCGCACCAATTACCTCTTCGCCACCTACCGCACCCCAGAGTCAGAACTGCTGTCAATCAGCGATCCCCGCTTGCGCTGCTTGCCTTTGGACATTACTGAAGAAGCTCAAATTGCCAGCGTCATCGACAAAATTAAAGCCGAGACAGCCGCTCTGCACACGGTAGTTAATTGTGTTGGGGTGTTGCACGATGGCGCAATGCAGCCCGAAAAGAGCTTGCGGCATCTCAATTCAGAGCAGTTGGTGCGCTATTTTCAGGTCAACAGCATTGGGGCGGTGCTGCTGGCAAAACACATTCAGCCGTTGTTAAAACATGGCGATCGCGCCCTTCTAGCGACGATTTCTGCCAAAGTAGGCAGCATTGGCGATAATCAACTCGGCGGATGGTATGGCTACCGAGCTTCTAAAGCAGCGCTGAATATGTTTATGCGAACCACCGCGATTGAATATCGGCGGACCTGTCCCAGGGCGATCGTGGTAACGCTGCATCCAGGCACAACAGACACTCAGCTATCCCGTCCGTTTCAACGCAGTGTGCCGCCTGAGAAGCTGTTTTCTTGCGATCGCACCGTTCGTCAACTGCTAGCCGTCCTCGATCAGCTTCAGGAAAGCGACAGCGGCGAATTCTTTTCCTGGGATGGCAGTCGGTTACCCTGGTAAGGGGAAAGGGGTTGCGACTTTACCAGGGACTCCCAATCAGCGTGAATGCTGCCCAGTAGAACGGGTGCGATAAGTCTTGAGTTTCATTTCTCACCACTCCTTCTGGTAAGGATATTGTTTCTGAGCGGGAGCTATAGATTTGACCGTCTTGCAGCCGTACTTCGCCCTTGAGCATGGCGATCTGAGTTTGTCGCAGTGCTTCGGCCTTGATCGGGACCTGGCGCAACTGGCTGTAAAACTCGGTCATTAGAGCTAGCGTTCCCTCATCGCTGACATACCAGAGGCTAGCCAGTGCCGACTTTGCGCCTGCCTGCACCGCTAATCCGGCAAAGCCCAACTCTGCCTGATCGTCTCCTAATGCAGTCCGGCAAGCGCTCAAGACCAGCAATTCTAAAGGAGGGTCGTTCAGCCCTAGCTGGCGAATCTCGTTCAGCCGCAGTTTTTGATTCCAAAACTGAATGTAGGATTCTTCTAGTCCACCGGGTCTAAATTCGCCGTGCGTTGCCAGGTGCAGAATGCCGTAGGGACGCTGTTCTCGCTGCTCTCTAAGATTTTGCACGGTGAATTCGGCATTCAGAAAAACTCTACCGGGCCAGAGGTTTTGCACAATCGTTTGAAGTTCTGTTGGCACAGCGGGTAAGGGAACCTGGTCGGTAAACTCAGAGGCACCCATCGCTAGAACTTCCAGATTTTGCAGATTGGTGTAGCGAGTGTCGGTCAGGCTAAGGCTAGGCATCAGCCCAACACTGTATTTCTCAACGAGAAACTGATTGCCATCGTGCAGGGCCGCTAGAGGAGTGAAGCGCAAGCCAGTATCCAAAATGAAGGAAAGATTTTCAATTTCTTGGTCCTGCAAGTCTTGCTCCAGCGGAGCGACGAGCCACTGGTAAAGCTGCTGAGCCGGAGGTAAATAGCCCGACCCTAGCAAGCGGGGATCGGTGATTTGACTGACTAATCTGCGTCTGGCTTGTTCAACTTCAGCACGGGTTACACCTGCTAGCCGTTTACGGATGGGATTACCAGTTGAAGTGACGAGCAGCAGTTCCAGTTCGTCAGTGGGCTGAGGTTCAAATGAGAGGGCAACGCTTTCAGGTTCGCTGGATTGGCGGTCTAAAAATTGCTCAAACTGCTGGCTGGCAGTTGCTTCTCGTTCAGGGAAACCAGAGTTAAAGGTGCTTTCAACGGGAACGAAACCAATGTAAACGAGCGCGGGTTTT
>JAAUQZ010000180.1 GCA_012033355.1 Leptolyngbyaceae cyanobacterium RM1_406_9
ACCCCTATCTCCTGAGCGCCTTGCAACCCCACCACTAGCCTCAAAGGACGGTCACAACCATAGCCTCCTGAGCGCTCTGGCACTCACCCTCAACCTCCAAGAACGAGTGCAAGGTCTCTGTGCGGAGCCAGCTAACGTTCCGGTTGAGCGGCAGCAGATTGACCACAACGGTAGACGAAAAAACTCTCAACTGTCCGCTCCAACCGGGTTGTTAGACTGCTTGGCAAGATAGCTGGCTCTTAATTTGCTCGACGCATCCTGGCAAGTCATGAACTATGTCTACACCTTGAATTCTAAGAGCAGTAATGCCAAGCTCGGCAAGTTTAGCACTAATATTTTCATCTTTTCTTCTTGCTTCATCGGAACTGTGATACTGTCGAGAATCACAGAATATAGCCAGCTTCTCATGAGCGAAATACAAATCAGCGGCTGTAATTAAATGGTGTTCTTCCTTCACATTAAAAGAAGAAACCATTTCATAGAAGTTTGCGTAAACAGAGCCATCTTTGAATATAGATGTTTGAATCTCTGGGAGCAGTCCGCTGTATGCTAGTGCGTGAATCAAAAACAATTCAATTGGTGAATCTGCCCCCCAAATTCTGCGCGGTTCAGGTTTGGAAAAAGGTGTATAGTAGCGCTTAATTCTATAGTCACGATACTTTCTACGAGTTCGATTATCGGCGGAAGCGATGTCGGTGAGAGCAATGTCTCTCTTATTATGCTTATTAGCTAAGAAATATAATCCAACTATAAAACCAATAGAATCAGTATAAGTTTTCATTTGATCCTGCGAATTGAACAAAGAACTAAAGCCCCCAAATAAACCGTATTGTCCTTTGAAAGGGTTAAAGCCTAAATATACTGGTTCCATCTCTAGTGCTTTCTCGATCGAGAAGTTTTTAAAGAAAGCTGGACTCAACTCTTGCACTTTACCTCTTTTTGAAGCAGGCATGAGAGAAATACTGTAAGGTTTTCCATAAATTATGCCGTCTACACATCTCAAGTCATAGAAGTTTGCCACAATAAACACCATCTGAAACTTGATGTCTTGCTTTTCGTAGTAATTAAGAAGTTCCTGAGATGGCTGTAATGGAATTCCAGAAGGGTGCATTTGAGCAACTTGAATTGTTATTGGCTCAAGACCATCCAGCGCAACAATATCAAAATTAAGAACCTCTGGTAAAACAGAGAAATCGGGAGCAAAAGGCAGTTTCGGCAACTGTCTATAGTAGGGGATTTCTTCCAAAAACGACGGGCGATTAACAATCATATTTTCGCGGAATCAGCTTTGAAGACGAAGTATGAAACTATACTCTCAAGGGTATCGCAGCAATCCGTACACTCTCAGAATTTTCAAGCCTTCGTCTGAAACACCAATTCTCTACGACTATCCACAATAACAGTCCCAACCAGCCACCTAAAGCAGTCTAACGTTCCCGGTCAGCGGTTGCTGAGGTCTCTGTATCTAACCAAGGCGGCTTCGGTCAATCCGCTGCACTGGGGTTGTTAGCTGAGCAACGCCCCCATCATCTCGCAATACCGCCTCACCGACAACCTCCTGAGCGTTTTCGGGATAACCGATCGCCTCTCACTACCGTCCCCACCCCTATCTCCTGAGCGCCTTGCAACACCCCCACTAACCTCAACTACGGTCACAACCAACATCTCCTGGGCGCTCTGACACTCACTACTAGTCTCGAAGAACGAGTGCAAAAGACTCTGTGCGGAGCCAGCTAACGACCAAGCTCACCGGACGCAGATAACCTTGAACACTAAGCCGACCAACTTGCGGCGTTCCGGTGCAGCGACTTGTTAGCCTGCGTTACTACTACAAGTTTAGGGTCTCCGAAGGTATATTAAGGTCTCATAATAATCATCTAGCGATCTAAGTAGACCGGGCTTGAAAAACAGAGCTATGTAAAGTTGAATAAAGCTATCTTCTCCATCTGGGGGGCATCACTATGGGTGCACGTTTACGGGTATTTCTAAATGCGGCAGAGCAACAGACCCTGTTCGAGCTTCGGACAGCCACGACTGTACCTCAACGGGTCAAAGACCGCGCTGAGGTTGTTCGTCTGAGCCATGAGGGGATGTACGTCGAGGAGATTGCTACCTTTTTCAACTGGAATATTCAAACCGTCTGCCAAACGTTGCATCGTTGGCAACAGCATGGCTTAGGAGGACTGTGGGATGCGCCCCGACCTGGTCCTCAAGCTCGGTGGCACGTTACATACATCAGCTTTTCTACCCCTGGCTACTTAGTGGATGCACAAAAGTAGAATTCTAACCCTGTTCTACCGAATGCAAAGAGGTAAGAAATGCCAGAATTTCCCGGCGACCGCTCCCCCGATAGGTTCTTTCCCGGCGATGTCCGTCCTGTCCCAAAACATAGTGATCTGAGCCAGCAGGTCGTAGCTCAGCCGAGCGCGAGATAACCCCCTGATGAACCGTCAGCCCCATGAGCATTAGCCCAGACAGCATAGCGAAGGTGAGAACGCGCATAAAGAACTTGCCTGTATAAGCTTCCGCTCCCTTATACAATGACTCAAATTGTGATCCGGAATTGGCCATTGCCCAGTTTGCTAAGATGACTAGCAGAGTTGGAGACGCTTGAAAGCCGTTTACACTATGACAACTCACACTATGACAACCAAGAAGTATATTTACTGGCAAGATGAGGAGATGTGGCTTGGTTATCTAGAGGAATATCCAGACTATTGGACTCAGGCAGAAACCGAAAACGAATTGAAGGAAAACTTAGCTGATGTTTACAAGGAATTGACGGGTGGAATGATCTCCCATATTCGAAGAGTGGCTGAACTTGAAGTATCGTGAAACGACGAGATTTAATCAAACACCTTGAAGAAATGGGGTGTGTATTTATTCGTCACGGTGGCAAGCACGACTGGTATTAGAATCCAAGAACAAAAATTATCTCAACCTATTCAAAGGCACCGAGAAATTAAAGAACAGATCTCTAAGCACATCACCAAAATGCTTAGCGATGAAAGCTAGTTGCACTACTTTACGCTACTTCTTACGCTATCAATGGCAGCAAAATCTAAGCCAGGATCAGGTTCATCGATTATCCAAGCTCCGGGTGGGCTATTTGCAGGGTCAACTTATCCCTTTCGCGCCCTCTCACTGCTGCGGAAAACGCCAAAGCTGCGCGGCTATGTGTTGGTGCCAATTCTGGTAAACCTGGTCGTGGGTGGCACTCTCTACGCTGGGCTGCTATTTGCTGGCTTCCAGGGAATTGATGCGGCAATTCAGAATCTACCTGCCTGGGCAGCTTTCCTGGATGTCGTTTTGCGGGTGTTGCTGACAATTCTGCTGTTTTTGCTCACCGGATTTGTGCTGCTTCAGTTTGGTGTGCTGCTGGGGTCGCCCTGGTATGGCAAGTTGTCTGAAGAGCTAGAGCAGCTTCGCACCGGGCAGACGGTGATTCCGGCAGGAGGAATCGGGGGAATTTTTGTGGAAATTTGGCGGGCGATCGCCTTTGAACTCAAAAAGTTATTCCTCACAGCGGCGATCGCCATTCCCCTCTTATTGCTCAATTTCATACCGGGATTTGGCACTTTAATTGCTTCTGTTGGCGGCATTGCCCTGGCTGCAACCATTGTCTGTCTCGACTTCCTGGACCCAGCCCTGGAACGTCGTCGATTTCGGTTTCGCACTAAGTTGGGCATCGTAGCGAAAAGTCTGCCCGCTAGCGCCAGCTTTGGTCTAGTTTGTCTGGGACTGGTCAGTATCCCCTTAGTTAACCTACTAGCCATTCCGCTTTGTGTTGCGGCTGGAACGCTGTTTTTTGTGATCGCATTTTGCCTGGATTAGAGGCTAGGGGCTAGGGGCTAGGGGCTAGGGGCTAGGGTAGGAGCAGAGACAAGTGACATCTCCTACTCAAGCCTTTAATTCCCATTTCCGTGAGTGCGAAACTTGAGTGAGGCGGGCTTCAGGAATAGCCAACTGACGAATAGTGCAACAGCGGTGAATAGCTGTACCGAATCTAGAGGAGACAGGTAGCCGTCCGCAAAGGAGGCGATGCTGCGGTCAACGACCCCAAACAGCCAGCACGAAACGCCAAATAGCCAGAGTCCGTTTCTGAGAGTTCTCAGGAAAAGAGTCGGTTTTGAAGGTTGATTTTCCACAAGCTCTAATCCTCTGCAACAGGTTAAAGGTCCATCCAAGCCGTTTGAGTCAGAATGAAGGCGATCGCGCCCATTTGCCCCAAGCTCCTTAATATTAAGAAATATTTGCCTTGCTTGACACTAGACCAAAGATGTAAGAGCAGCTATCCTTTAACATTTGAAGAAGGAATGCGCCTCAAGGGCTGGGAATATTCCCGCTGTAAGCAACATCAGTCGCTATCCTTTTAGAAGTGCGATTTAGAAGTGCGATCGCCATCTTGCCTGTGAACTCGTCACAATAGAAGAGCGAACTGCGAGTATTTCCATGCCAACACAGGCGGAGCGATTTGCTGACAATTGGGCTTACTTAAAGACTGAACTTCAGTGGCTAGACCGAGTGCTGATGCTAGCGGTAGCACGGCAGCGGCAAGAAACGAAGGAAGTCGATCGCCTTTCTCAGTCTCGCGCCGACCGGGTGACGAGCCACTGGTGGAAGGGGATCATGTCTTTCAAGGAGGACATTGCTTACGATGAGCATCGTCCCCAGGCTCCATCTCAGTCCTCAGGCAAATCCAATCAGGGCTATCAGCAGCAGCTTGAAACTCGCATTCAGCTTAGCCGAGAGCAGGGAGTTTTGCTGGGTTTGCCGTCTCTGCGCGATCGCCTTGACCTGAACCTATTTGAGAAAAACCTGGTTTTGCTAGGGCTAGCCCTGAAATCAATCGCCGCTACGCTAAGATTTATCGCTATTTGCAAGGGGATGACCCCAACTCAAAAACCGATTTGCCAACGGTTGACCTGGTGCTGCGGTTGCTGTGTCGCAACGATGTAGAATGGCGGGCTGCTCGGGTTCACCTCACTACTGCTTCGCCGCTGTTGCAGCACAATCTGCTGAAATTGTTGGCTTGTCCCAACGATGCGCTGCTCAACTATCCGATGAAGCTGGCTGACCCTCTGGTGGACTATTTGCTGTCAGAGCAGCCAACGATGCAAGCGCTAGACTTTTTGCTTAGTAAGTTTATTGCGGCTCCTGTGCCCGTTCTGGCTAGCCGCAGTGTCAGCACAAACTGGGCCGATTTGATTTTGCCTGAGCCGTTACACAACACGCTTCAGCGTCTCAGTCAGCAGGTGCAACAGACCAGGGATTTGAACCTGATAGAACCGGGTAATCGCGATCGCCCCGGAACGCTGGTGCTCATGGCAGGGGCAGCAGGGACAGGTAAAACGATTGCGGCAGAGGCGATCGCCCACGCCCTGGACGTGCCACTGTGGGAGGTAGATTTGTCGCGAATCGATCCGGCTGACTATTGGACGCTATTACAGGAGGCTAAGGCAAAGACTCCAGCGGTGTTGCTGATTCGGTCGGCGCAGCTTTGGCTGGGACGCTCGACAGCGCTAACGCAGGCTGAAATTCACCGCTTTCTAGACCAGCGTCAGCGGCTTCCAGCCATAACGCTGCTAACGGCTGCTTTTAAACAGTCGGTGCAACTGTCCTGGCAGCGACGCATGGATCAGGTGCTAGAGTTTCCTCTGCCCAGTCGGGGCGATCGCCTGAAACTCTGGCAGCAAGCTTTTTCTGACGAAATTCCCCTGGATCGCCAGATTGACTGGGAACAGGTGGCACAGATGCAGTTAACGGGGGGAGAATTGGGCGATCGCCCGCAGCGCAACGCTGAACTTTACTGCCTCAGGTGACTTAACCTTGTCCCTGACGCACCTGATCCAAGCGTTAGAGCAGTCTGGCAAATCGCTCAAACTCAAACAGCGCTCTCAACAAATTCTTAGAGGAGACGAAATGCTTAAGCACGACCAGGTAGTTAAGGGCAAATCTTCTCAACGGAAGTCTTCTAAAAATTCAGCCAAGAGAAAATCTAAACCAACACAGGATAATATCGCTTAATCAAGGTGCTGGAGTGAATATGCCTGCAAAACTGAAAAAAGTGGGATACAGCTTTTGGTTCCAATGGGTGTTGGCGACGATGATCGGGTTTGTAGTCAGTTTGCACTGGATTGAAATTGGCACTCGCCCCGAATTAGGGTCATTGGAAGGAGCCGTCGGAGGGGCGATCGTAGGGCTGATACAGTGTTTGGTGTTGCGACAGCGAATCGCCTACTTTTGGATCTGGAGCCTTGTTTGCATTGCAGGCTGGAGTCTGCTTGGCTTTTTGGGCATTGGCGCTTTGGGCTGGGTCGCCCCCAGGGATATGTTTGATATTTTCCTCAGAGCCGTTTGGGGACTGATTGAAGGAATGAAGATCGGGTTTGTCATTGGAGGCTTGCAGTGGTTGGTGCTGCGATGGCAGGTTCCTCATGCGTGGCGGTGGATTATTGCCAGTATGGTGGGCTGGGCAGTAGGGCTGGGTGCGGGTTGGACGGTTGGCGCAATTTTACGCTTGAGAACGGGGCTGTTTTTAGGAGAGGTCGTAGGGCTATCTGTCACCTGGGGCATAATGGCTGCTGTGACAGGCGTTTGTCTGGTCGAACTGTTGCAGCGAGACGATCGAAAAACGCTGTTTCGGCTGAAATAGGGATTCACGCAACAGTCTTGTTCTAGACGAGAGCGGTTTAAGATTTTTGGTCGATGGGTTTTTGGCGCTGCCAGATTTTGAGGGTGCGATCGCTGCTTCCACTAATCAACAGATGACTATCGGGGCTAAAGGCGATCGCATTCACATCTCGCGTGTGACCAATCAGGGTGCGTTTTAGCTTACCCGTCTTTAAATCCCAGATTTTTACCGTGTGGTCGCCGCCGCCACTGGCGATTAGCTCTCCGTCGGGGCTGATGGCAACTGCGCGAATCCAGTCGAGGTGCCCGGTGAGGGTGTTGAGCAATTGCCCGCCCTGCATTTCCCAGAGCCGCACCGTGTGGTCGCAGCCGCCGCTGATCAAGATATTGTCGTGAGGGGCGATCGCAATCGAGTTTACGTCTTGCGTATGCCCAACCAGCGTATGCAGCAGTTCGCCTGTACCAAAGTTCCATAGACGAATTGTGTTGTCATTGCTGCCGCTGGCAAGAATTTGCCCGTCGGGACTGATCGCGACACTCGTGACTGCTCTGGGATGAGTCAACGTGCGAAACAGCCTGCCTGTGGTTAACTGCCAGATTTTTACCGTGCAGTCATCACTGCCGCTGACCAGTGCTTGCCCGTCGGGGCTAACGGCTACCGAGAGCGACAGCACCGAGTCGGCGTGTTCAGTCAGGGTAGAGAGCAGTTCGCCCTGCAAATTCCATAGCTTGATAGTGTCGTCTACACTGCCGCTGACCAGCGTTTCCCCATCGGGGCTAAAGGCAACCGACAAAACCGGGGCACTGTGTCCCTTCAGGTTTTGCCTCAGTTCACCATCCCAACCCCACAGTTTCAGGGTTTTGTCAAAGGAGCCGCTGACGATCATCTGTCCGTCGGGGCTGACTGCGACTGTTGCTACTGAGTTAACGTGTCCGTGCAGCGTGTGCAGACATTTCCAGGTGGGTGCTGGAATCACGGCTGCGGTGCGGGGGATAGTCTGAAGCGGACTGATGGTCAGCGGTACGGTTGAGCGAGCCAGGGCAATGGGCTGAGGGCTGAGGGCATGGAGGGCGATCGCCGCTGAAGCATAGCGCCGACTGATAGCTGGGTCGAGCATTCTATTTAACACATAGCCCAGCGAATCGCTCACCGAACTCAGCAAATAGTCGCCCCAGATCCAGACTCCATCACTAAAGGAATACAGGTCAAAGGGCGGCACGTCCGTCAGCAGGTGAATGCAGGTTACACCGAGACTGTAAAGGTCGCTGGCAAACACCGCCCTACCCACAATCTGTTCGGGTGCCGCATAGCCCGCACTGCCGATGGAAGTGCCCGTGCGGTTGAGCGCCGTTCCGGTTGCCACTTTTGCTGCGCCAAAGTCTACCAGCACCAACTGCTCGTCTTGGCGGCGGCGAATGATGTTAGCAGGCTTAATGTCTCGGTGGATGACGTGGCGATCGTGGATAAATTGCAGCACGGGCAGCAAGTCGTTAAGAACCGCCCGAATCTGCTCTTCGCTAAAGGCTCCTGACAGGTCTAGCTCTTGCTCCAGGTTGGGGCCATCTACATAGGTTTGAATCAGGTATTGGTAGGGCGACTGGTCAAAGTGAGCCAGCAGTTTAGGAATCTGCGGATGCTGGTCAAGCTGCTCCATCCGCACTGCCTCCTGATGAAATAGCTGCGTTGCCTTTTCTAACTCCAGCAGCCCCAGATCTTTAGGAAAGAATTGTTTAATCACGCAGGTGGGCTTTGAGGGAATGTGTTCATCCACTGCTAGAAAGGTTCTGCCAAAGCCACCCCGCCCAATCGGTCGTAATGCCCGGTAGCGATCGCACAACAGCAACTCTGAGCCGCAAGTTTGACAAAACCATCCGCGCCTCGGATTTTGAGGCTTATGACAGACCGGATTGAGACAGTAGCTCATACGAATGCGACCCAGCTTAACCAAACACGCCGATTACCACCAATCTAATGAAATCATGAGTCTAACCGCCAGATCTTGATGGCTTGATCCCAGCCGCCACTGACCAGGGTTTGACCATCTGGGCTAAAGGCCAAAGAAAAGACCCAACCTTCATGTCCCAATAGGGTACAAAGCAATTCTCCTGATTTTGTGTCCCAAAACCGGATGGTTTTATCTTTGCCGCTGCTTGCCAGAACAGCGCTGTGAGGCTGAAAGGCAACCGCATCAACCGCATCGGTATGACCCTTGAGGGTTTTAACTAATTTTCCATTGGAGACATTCCACAGCTTCACGGTTTGATCTTGACTGCCGCTGGCTAGCAGTTGACCCTCTGGGTTGAGGGCGATCGCCTCCACCGATTCTGTGTGTCCTATCAGCGTTGCCACCAGTTTCCCTGTGGGCAAACTCCACAGCTTCACAGTGCTATCTTGACTGCCGCTGGCTAACATCTGCTGCTCTTCGCTGTAGGCAACTGAAGTCACCCAGTGGTCGTGACCTGAGAGCGATCGCACCTCTGGCTGCCCTCCCAGCCGCCACAGTTGAATCGTTTGGTCGTGTCCACCGCTGACCAACACCTTGCTGCTCACAAACTGCACCGACCGAACCCAGTCAGAATGCCCGGTGAGCGTTTCAATCAGTTTGCCCCTGGCAGTATCCCAGAGTTTGATCGTCTTATCATTGCTGGCGCTAGCCACAATGCGGCTGTCTGGGCTGATGGCGATCGCCCGCACCCAGGCAATATGTCCACTCAGCGTATGCAGCAGTTTGCCGCTCTCCAGTTGCCACAGCTTCACCGTTTTGTCACCGCTGCCGCTGGCAATAAATTGGGTATTAGGGGCAACAGCCACCGAACGCACCCAAGAATCGTGACCCACAATCGTTTTCACACACCGCCAACCCTGCCCTGAGCTTGAGGGCTGGGAGATCTGAGCTAAACCCGCGCCAAAAATTCCCTCTTCAGCCAGTAGCCGCGCACCGCAATTTTGGCAGAACCTATTCTCGTCAGGATTCGCCGGATTGGGGCAGTCAGGGTTAGAGCAATATTTCATACTGAGGGCAGTATCGTTAGCTTGGATTCAATGGTAGATCTTCTTCGTCGTTTTCCCTACGCTTTGCAAACACCCCACAGCGGCTACCACTGGGACGGAGGCGATCGCCGCTTCTTTGAAGGCTGGTACTACCGCGTCACCCTGCCGGAATGCGGTCAAACCTTCGCCTTTATGTATTCCATCGAAGACCCGATTGGCGGCAAACCTCACAGCGGCGGCGCGGCTCAGATTTTAGGCCCCGACGACCAGTACCTTTGCCGCACCTTCCCAGATGTTGAGCAATTCTGGGCATGGAGCGATGCCCTCGGTTTAGGACACTGGGGCACCACAGACTTAACCCAACCACCGACTGATCTGCACCCTGACCAATTTGACCAGCATATTCAGCAAGGCTACCAGGGAACCGCCACCTGGCACCAGGGTAAACTGCTTGATCCGGGTTCTGGTCAAATGGCGCAATGGCAATACGAGATTCAGCCTGTTTATGGCTGGGGCAATGCCAATCAGCCGCAGCAGTCTACCGCTGGCTGGCTGTCGCAGTTTCAAATTTTTGAACCGGGCTGGCAAATCCTCATGGCGCACGGGCTAGCCACAGGCTGGATCGAGTGGAATGGCGATCGCTACTCCTTCACCCAAGCCCCTGCCTACAGCGAAAAAAACTGGGGCGGAGCCTTCCCGCAGCGCTGGTTCTGGCTCAACTGCAACGCCTTCGACCATCAGCCCGACCTGGCGTTGACGGCGGGTGGCGGACGGCGCGGCATCCTCTGGTGGATGGAATCGGTAGCAATGGTGGGCATTCACTATCAGGGCAAATTCTACGAATTCGTCCCCTGGAACTCCCAAGTTCACTGGGAAATTCACCCCTGGGGCTACTGGCAGATGCACGCACAAAACGCCCAGTTTGCAGTCGAGCTAATCGGCACCACGACTCACCCCGGCACGCCCCTTCGCGCCCCCACTGAGCAAGGTCTAATCTTTGTCTGCCGAGACACCATGAAAGGCGAACTCACTTTACGGCTTTGGGAGAATTCTCTGAGCGGTAAACAGTTGCTTTTAGAAGCAACCAGTCACCTTTGCGGGTTGGAAGTGGGTGGGCCGTGGGAAGGGGTGTGGCGATCGCAAGTGGAATAATGCGAAGTGGAGGGCGATCGCCTTAGGATTACAAATTTATTAACGTGTAATTTTCCTGTGTAGGGGCATGGCAATGCCATGCCCCTACAGAGATTTTGATTTTGCAGGTTATTTAATCCATGATCCTTACCACTTAGAAGGATTGTCAGGATGCAACTGGTCTTGTTGCCAAGAAACAGGATTGTGATGAATGTATTGGCGGATGTAATGCAAAGATTTTTCGTTACGGATGATGTGTTCGTAATAGTTGCGTTGCCAAACTACGGAACCGGATGTATCCCGCATCAAGTTAATCCGTTTCGTGGAGACAGTCTTAAATGCCCCGATCAAACGCCCCAAAGATTTACGTGTTGTAGCGTCTTCGGTAGGGGCGTTCGCGAAACGCCCCTACAGGGATCAGTCAACACCAGGATGCCGTGAAGGTGATTGGGCATGACAACCCATGCATCTAAATGAACGTAAGAATATTGCATTGCCAGCCAAAGATACACATTTGCCGCAATCTGCCCCAATTCATTGATCCGCATTTCCCCATCAATAATTTCGCCAAACAAACATTCCCGCTGATGGGTACAAACGGTAATGAAGTATGCACCAGCGATGAGTAAT
>JAAUQZ010000181.1 GCA_012033355.1 Leptolyngbyaceae cyanobacterium RM1_406_9
AAGGTCAGTCTTATGGTCTACCAGGTCAATCAAAATTGTGTCGCCTTCGATGAAAGTATTTTCTAGAATTTTTGGTGGCGATCGGATTTTCCAATTCCTTCTGAATTGCCCGCTTTAGAGGTCGCGCTCCATACACGGGGTCAAAGCCCACCTCGGCAATGTAGTTTTGGGCGGCTGGGGTTAGCTCCAGTGTAATTTTTTGGTCTGCCAGCAGTCGATGAATCCGCTTAAGCTGAATGCCAACGATTTTCCGCAGTTCTTCTAGCCGCAGCGGGTGGAAAAGAATCAGGTCATCGACGCGGTTGAGAAATTCGGGGCGAAAGTGCGATCGCAGCGCATCCATCACTCGCTTTCGCATCAGTTCATATTGTGAATCGTCCCCCGACACATCCAAAATGTGATCGCTGCCGATGTTGCTCGTCATTACAATCACCGTATTCCTAAAATCAACGGCTCTACCCTGAGAGTCAGTAATCCGTCCGTCGTCTAGCACCTGTAGCAAAATGTTAAACACGTCTGGGTGCGCTTTCTCCACCTCATCCAGCAGCAGCACCGAGTACGGGTGACGGCGAATCGCCTCCGAAAGCTGACCGCCCTCCTCATAGCCAACATAGCCAGGAGGCGCACCGACCAGCCGCGAGACAGAATTTTTCTCCATATATTCCGACATATCCAGTCGTACCAGCGAATCATCCGTGTCGAACAGAGATTCTGCTAGTGCCCGCGCCAGTTCAGTTTTGCCAACCCCTGTGGGTCCCATAAATAAGAAAGAACCGATAGGACGACCCGGATCTTTCATTCCTGCTCTAGCTCGCCGAATTGCCGCTGCGACGGCTTCAACCGCTTCTTGCTGACCCACTACCCGCTCATGCAAATAGGTTTCCAGTTGCAGCAGCTTTTGCCGCTCAGACTCCATCAGGCGATTGACTGGAATGCTAGTCCACTTGGCAACAATTTCGGCAATGTCGGCTTCTGTTACCTGCTGCTTGAGCAAAGAAGAGCCACGCTCTTGAATTTCGATTAGCGTTGCTTCTTTTGCTTCTAGCTCACGATGCACCACTTCTAGCCGCCCATATTTCAACTGAGCCGCCGTGTTCAGGTCGTAGTCTCGCTCAGCTTTCTCAATTTGTCGCCGCAGCTTTTCCTCTTCTTCGCGCAGGGCGTTGATTTCATCCTTCATCTGCTTCTCAGATTCCCACTGAGAATTCAGCTTTTGCTGCACCTGCTTTAGTTCATCAATCTCACCTTCGATGCGCTCCAGGCGATCTTTGGCGGCACGATAGGCCACCACGATGCCAGGAGACTGCCCTTCTTTCTGCAAGGAGAACTGTTCCATCTCAAGCTGCATGATGCGACGATCGATCGCCTCTAGCTCTTCTGGTTTGGAGGTGCTTTCCATCTTGAGCTTGGCAGCGGCTTCGTCAACCAGATCAATTGCTTTATCGGGGAGGAAGCGATCGCTAATGTACCGATCAGACAGCGTTGCCGCAGCCACTAAAGCACTGTCAGAAATGCTCACTTCATGGTGTTTTTCATACCGTTCTTTCAACCCGCGCAAAATTGAAATCGTATCTTCCACGCTGGGCTGACCCACATAAACCTGCTGAAACCGTCGCTCTAGAGCTGCATCTTTTTCAATGTGCTTGCGGTACTCATCTAGGGTCGTTGCCCCAATGCAGCGCAATTCGCCCCTGGCTAGCATGGGCTTGAGTAAGTTGCCTGCATCCATCGTGCCCTGACCTGCGCCTGCACCAACGACGCTGTGCAGTTCGTCAATAAACAGCACGACTTGTCCCTCTGAGCTGGTCACTTCGCGCAAAACTGCCCGTAGCCGATCTTCAAATTCTCCGCGATACTTTGCTCCGGCAATCAGCGAACCCATGTCCAGGGTGATCAGTCGGCGGTTTTTGAGCGATTCGGGTACGTCTCCCTTAATGATGCGCTGGGCCAGTCCTTCGGCGATCGCCGTCTTTCCAACTCCTGGCTCACCAATCAACACCGGATTATTTTTGGTGCGGCGAGAGAGTACCTGCACCACACGACGGATTTCTTCATCCCGACCAATTACCGGGTCAAGCTTATCTTCCTTTGCCTGCTCGGTGAGATCACGTCCATACTTTTCTAGCGCGTTGTAGCGAGCTTCTGGGCTTTGATCGGTCACTCGCTGACTGCCACGCACGACTTTAGCAGCCGCTTCAAGCTGTTTGGGGTCTAAGCTGATGTTTCTGGGAAAGCGGCGGTTAATCCGCTCGTACTCTGCCATTCCTAGCAGTAAATGCTCTACTGAGATAAACTCATCTTGCCAAGCCTGTCGCGCTGCATCGGCTCGATCTAACATCAGATCCAGGCTGCGTCCCAGGTAAAGCTGAGCGTTTTCCGAAACTTTAGGTTGACGCTGGGCAAAGGTTTCTAGCTGCTGTTTGAGCGCAATGGGGTCAATGTTGGCTCGCTGCAAAATCGTGTGAGCCAGTCCTTCTTGCTCTAGAAGGGCGATCGCTAAATGTTCAACCTCTAGCTGTTGGTGCTTGAAGCGACGAGTAACATCCTGGGATTTTACGATTGCTTCCCAGGCTTTCTCAGTGAATTTGCTAGAGTCGGTGGGCTGCATATTCTAAAGAAATTCCGTTGAAAAACCATATTCTCAGCGACTTTAGTATAACAATCTGGGCGGCTCAATCCTGTAAGCCGCTGTACTAGAATTCGTCGCTTCATCATTATTTCAGGTATTGCCAATCCAGCCTACAGCGCCTCGCGCTTGAGTGTAAAAATTACTTGCCTGGAGAATCAGCAAACCTACGGGCAAACTCAGATCGGCACAGAAAATTTCATTTAATCTTGACTGATTCTACAAGCAGCTTTATCAGAGTGTAGGGAATACTGGGAGGTATCGTAGCGAGATCTCCTGTCCCCTCTTCTCGACCAATACTGCACGCTTCTTTTAGAGCATAAATTAAAACACTTCTGCAAAAGATATTTGCTTATGCTGGGACAAACACTTGGTGGGCGCTACCGAATCAAACGCCATTTGGGTGGAGGGGGATTTGGTCAAACCTATCTTGCCGAGGATTTACATTTGCCTGGAAATCCTCAGTGCGTCGTCAAGCAACTCAAGCCCAAAGTCAGAAGCGATGAGGCATTGCAGTCTGCAAGGCGCTTGTTTGACCAGGAAGCAAAGGTGCTATATGACTTGGGCAATCACGACCAGATTCCCAGGCTTTTTGCTCACTTTGAGGAGAGTCAGGAGTTTTATCTGGTTCAAGAACTGATCGAGGGAGAGGTGCTAAACCGGGAGCTGAAGCCAGGTCAGGCAGTAGAAGAATCTGAGGTCATCGTTTTACTGCAAGATATTCTGACGACGCTAGAGTTTGTTCACCAGCAGCAGGTGATTCACCGCGATATCAAGCCGTCTAACCTAATTCGACGGAATAGCGATCGCAAAATTGTCATGATCGACTTTGGCTCGGTCAAGCAAATTAGCTTTCAAGAATTGGGAGCAGACCAGTCCACTGTAACGATTGCGATCGGCTCGTCGGGCTATATGCCCAATGAACAGATGGCCGGAAAGCCTCGCTTTAGCAGTGATGTTTACGCCGTTGGCATGGTCGGAATTCAGGCACTCACAGGGTCTTCTCCGGCTCACTTTAAGGAAGATCCGCGCACAGGCGAGATTATCTGGCGCGAGAAAGCGCAGGTCAGCCCAGAGTTAGCAGACATCTTAGACGTAATGGTGCGCTATGACTTTCGGCAGCGCTATCAGTCGGCGGCTGAGGCGTTAGCCGTCCTCAAAGATCTGGTGACACCCCATCACACTACCGTAATTTTGCCGACCGTTCGCTCGGTCAGCCTGGATGGATATCTGCTGTGGTTTGAGCGGGGAGATGAGCTATTTCAACAGCAGCGATATACGGAAGCGGTTGCTAGCTATGACAAGTTTATTCAGGCGGTGCCCGATGAATATCTGGTCTGGTTTAAGCGCGGCATGGCATTAGAAAATCTGTACCAGTATGAAGAAGCTGCGGCTTCCTATGAGCAGGTAACGAAACTTCAGCCTGGAGACTATCTTGCCTGGTTCAAACGAGCTAAGGCGTTGGAACATTTGCAGCGCTATGAAGAAGCGTTGGCAGCCTATGACCGGGTGATCAAGATTCAGCCTGATAATTACTGGGCATGGCACGACCGGGGTAGGGTTTTAGAGGACTCAGACCAGCATGAAGACGCGGTGACTGCCTACGATCGCGCCGTTCAGCTTAAGCCTGATTTTCAGCTTGCAGTTGAGAGCCGCAAGCGAGTTTTGAGCCAGCTTAAGCGGGTTGACCAGCTTTATCATTTGCAGCACTACGAAGAGGCCGTTGCGTCTTGCGATCGCGCCATTCTTGACCAACCGAACGATTCACTTGTTTGGCTCATGCGAGGAATGGCGCTGGAAAACCTGCACCGCTATGAAGCAGCGGTCATGTCTTACGATCGCGTGGTGCAAATTCAGCCGGATGACCACGTTGCCTGGTTTAAGCGCGGCATGGTTTTAGAGAGCCTGAAGCAGCTTCAGCAGGCGGTAATCTCTTTTGATCGCGTGGTGCAGCTTCAGCCTGATAACTACTGGGCCTGGCACGAGCGCGGCAAAGTTTTGGAAACGATGCGTTGCTATGAGGAGGCGATCGCTTCTTATGACAAAGCTTTGCAAATCAAGCCCGACCTCCAATCAGCTCTGGAGGGCCGTAAACGGCTGCTGGGTCAGCGGCAACCGCAGGCACAACAACAGGAGCAACCAGAATTTGGACATTTAGACCACTGGCAACCTGCCCAAGTCCATCCCACAGCAGCATATCCGGAGACCAGTGGGGTGCAGTGGGGGGCGATCGCTTCCGAGTCGTTTGATGAACCTAGCCGATTCAGCTTTACTCCAGCCCTGACATCTCCCAACAGCAACAATGGCTTCTGGGGGCACTGAACCAATCCCTTGATATATGGTGCCCGCACCTTGATCACGACATTTATGTGGAAGCCCCCGCGCTGCGGGGGCTTCCACACAAGAACGTGTCCTAAGATATGCGCGTAGCGCTATAGAAACCTATTCTGATTTTGGAGTGGGTGCTTGAAGCTGAGCCAAGTCTGGCAATTCCAGCAGTTCTTTTTGAGTTTCTTTTAATTCTATAGGTAGCGACAAGGGCTGCGGTTTTTCAAGCCAGCAGCTTGAGACGGGGAGGGTTTGCTCCAGGTCATCCAGCGGTCTGGGAATAACCATTACGGCATGAAGTTCGCCAATTCGCTCGGCTTCGTGCATTCCAGCTTCGACGGCGATCGCCACATCCGCAACTCGACCGCGAATAATTGCAGTACACAGCCCTGCGCCAACTATCTCATAGGCCGCAAACTGCACATCTGCCGACTTGAGCATCGCATCGGCAGCCCCAACCATTGCCGGGAAACCGCGCGTTTCCAGCAAACCAACTGCCTGGTTGCTCAAGCGATTGTGCCCTCGATTTTCCATCATTTTTGCTAGACGACTACCGATCGGCAGCACCGCATCGAGGTTAGGCAAAGGGCGCGGAATGATCACTTTAGAAACGAGTTGACCAAACTGTTGGGCAATATCTGCACCGACCTCAACCGCGATCCGCACATCTGCAATATTGCCTCGGACAACGGCTGTACAATAGCCGCTACCGATCTTTTCATAGCCTACCAGCGTTACGCCAGATGATTTGAGCATCATATCTGCCGTGCCGACAATGGCAGGAAAGCTGCGGGTTGAAACCAACCCCAAAGCTCTATTCTTAAAATCCTTTGGCTGCCCTGCTGATTTCGCCAGGACTGACCCCCCATCCTGCACATTCATCTTTGACCCTCCATTCAGGACATATTGTGCGTTATCAATCTGGGGTTTTGCCATTATTAAAAGACTGATTTTCGGAGGGTGAATTATCTAACAATTGTCTGCCAGGGAAAAGCGCGATGATTAACTGGGCAACAGCGGCTTTTCCATAAATGGGTACACTCGCAGCACTTGCCAAAGCCGATGGCGACTGGAGCGGTGCAGTTTCAGCAGCCTGAGAAGATGAAGCCTCGGTCAGTGCCGTTTCTGCTTGAGAAGATTCCTCGGTTGGCTCTGCCACTTCTGCCTTTGCTGGCTCTGTCTGGGCAATGGCTCGGCTGGGATCTCCAACTAGAGAACCAGACCTAACCACCTGATCGGGTGCAATAGAGCTATTGAAAATTGTAACTCTTGAACCGATGCAGGCATTGGCTCCTATCCTACCACTGCCAAACAAGAGGACGCTTGCCCCCAAGCTAGCGCCCTCCTCAATTTCTAAACTTCCTTGATGGACGTGCAGGACGGTTCCTGCTCCGATGCAGACCCCTGCGGCGATGACGATTTGGCTGTTTGCGTCAGCCTGAAGCAGCACACCCGGAGCAATTACCGCGCTGGGATGTATCGTGACGTTGCCACTGACGCAGAAGTGGATGTCGCTGATCGGTCGCAGGGGCGGCAAATGCATTGGAAACAGGAACCTCTACAGACGTACAAGGTTTAACGCAGAGCTATTTGCCAGGTCTTTGGATGATAGTCTCCGAAACTCGCCGTTTGGAAGCTGTGTCGATGCCAAATAGCCGCACGTACTCGCCGCTGTGTTCAGCCAGGCAGCTTTCTAGAGCAGCGATCGCCTCCCCCCGATTCGTTGGAATGGACGGGCAGCTCTTCCAAGAACTGGTCTGGAAGCGACGCGCATCCGCATACTCAGCGCCAACTCGATATCCTTGAGATAACAACTGGTTGACCTGTTGCGTGACATCGGAAGCCATGCTCCCTCTTGACTGGGGTGATGCTCCACCGTTTGCACTGCCGTAGCCATTTCCTGAGGAAGAAGGCGATGTATGGGATTGACGGGAAGCAGAATCAACAGAATTGCCTTTGTCGCCGGGTCTTTGAACAATCATTTCTGAAACCCGTCGCTTAGCATTAGTATCAATGCCAAACATACGTACATATTCGCCACTATGCTCAGCTAAGCAGCCTTCTAGAGCGGCGATCGCCTCCGATTCACGACTTGCTTGGATTGGCGAACAAGTCTGCCAGGAACTAGTCTGAAAACGACGGCTATCAGCGTGTTCCGTACCAATGCGGTATCCCTGAGAAAGCAGTTGACTGACCCGCTGCACAATCTCAGAGCTTAAGCGATTGCTCTTGGTTGACGAATAGCTCTGACTGCCGTAACTACTCTGACTGCCGTAACTACTCTGGCTACTAGAGCTACCGGGGGTGTAGTAGTTACTGCTGCTACCGCTAGAGGAGCCAGTTACGGCCTTGTCTCCGGGCCTTTGAATGATCATTTCCGACACTCGGCGCTTAGATTGAGTGTCGATCCCAAATAGTCGAACGTATTCACCGCTGTGTTCAGACATACAGGCTTCTAGCCCAGCAAGCACATCAGACTGACGGTTGGACTGGATGGGGGCGCAGCTTCTCCAGGAACTCGTCTGGAAGCGACGGGCATCAGCGTGTTCCATACCAATGCGGTAGCCTTGAGCCAAGAGTTGACTCACCTGCTGCACGACTTCAGAACTTAGGCGATCGCTTTGCATTTGACTTTGATTATGACTATTACTAGGTTTTTTACTCGATCCGTTAGCGCTGCTAGATTCATAGGTCTGCTCCAACTCAGTGCGAATTGAAGCAATACAGGCAATATTCTCAGCACATCGATAGCCCGAACGAAGAGCATCGTTAATTCCGACAACATGGTGGGCAAACTTGACATCCACCGACTCCACTTCAGGTAAGCGGTCTGCTTGCTGCTGCGTCGTGATGATTGACCCGGAAGGGACGTATCGACCCGGCGGAATTTCTACATCTTGAATCAGCGCGTGCATCATGATGATGCAGCCATCGCCAATACGAGAATTAAAGACTGTAGAGCGAAACCCAATGAAGCAGTCGCTTCCCACATATGCTGGTCCATGAATCAGCGCCATGTGGGTGATAGAGGTATCTTTCCCAATCCAGACCGAGTAGTGCTTTTGGTCATCTCCAATGACTCTTCCCTGCTCCAACCCATGAATGACCACACCATCCTGAATGTTGGTTCCTTCACCCACGTGAAACGGACTGCCCTCGTCTGCTCGAATCGAGGTTCCTGGAGCAATCAGCACATCAGGACCGATTTGCACATCTCCAATGATGTTAGAGAAAGAATGAACGTATGCGGTCTCGTGAATCCTGGGTTGAGCTAAGCTCTTTGACCAGGGAGTGGGAGGAGCGGCAGAGCCATGAACAACCATAACGAGTTTCTCCTGAGCTGAAAGAGCGATACCACAAGTCATCTAAAATTCAGCTTGCGTAGCGAGAGCTTTCGCAAGACATTGTAAGCTAACCCCAGAAAAGCTTGTTGGGCATCGCTCAGCCGGACTCTACGCGAACTCTAGAGCATTGAGAACTCAGCGATCCTGATCGCGTTTGCTATAGAGAAGTCGATTTTCAACGCTGACCGTATCAATGATTCCAACGACTAGAGCATCTAGGGGGCGGGTTTCGCCACCAGGAATTTGACGAGCAGCACTTCCACGACTCACTAAAACCCATTCGTCAACGCCTGCCCCAACACTATCAGCAGCCACCTCATACTCTGGCAGGAGTTGCCCTTCCTCGTTGAGAAACTGCAATAGTAAGAATTTTACTCCTCTGAGGCTAGGCTCCTTCTGAGTACTGACAACAGTGCCACAAACTTTAGCAATCTGCATTAGGAGTTAGGGGCGGTTGAGGGGACGAATGCCGCTGACGCTCTCGCGGAATGCCTCAACTGCTTCGGTGTAGCGAATAGGAAGAACGTATTCCAGGTTTTCGTGGGGACGGGCAATGATGTGAGTAGAGAGAACCTGTCCACCGTTCACGCGCTTAACGTTATCAACCCCAGCCGCAACAGAGGCTTGCACTTCAGAAACGTCGCCTCGCACAATCACAGTGACGCGACCACTGCCAATCTTTTCATAGCCTACCAATGTCACTCTGGCTGCTTTTACCATCGCGTCCGCCGCTTCTACTACAGCGGGGAAGCCCAAAGTTTCTACCATTCCAACTGCGATCGCCATCGTAATTCTCCCTTCCAAGTATACTTTTTGAAAAACAAACTTTTTGCACTCAAGCAGACTGAAACAACGTCTCAGCAACTTGATTTAAAAAGTTCAATCGAATGCCGTTGAACTTTTTATTTAGCTCTTAATTAAGTCCGAAATTGCTCTACGGCTTCTGTATATCGAATAGGTAGAACATATTCCAGGTTTTCATGGGGACGAGCAATAATGTGAGTTGATAGCACCTCTCCACCATTAACCCGCTTAGCAGATTCCACACCGGCCGCGACAGAAGCCTGCACTTCAGAAACGTCGCCCCGTACAATCACAGTGACGCGGCCACTGCCAATCTTTTCGTAGCCTACCAGTGTCACTCTAGCAGCTTTAACCATCGCGTCCGCTGCTTCTACCACAGCAGGAAAGCCCTTCGTCTCGATCATTCCAACAGCAATTGGCATCGTTTATCTCCCGCAAAGAAGAATTCATTAATAAAAACAGTTCTTAACTGAAAATTTTCACGGGAAGTCCGATTTAATTCTCAGAAAAGCACCTTAGAGTTCCCAAGTTTAAGAATACAAGGGATGTCTTTACTTTGACAATATAAAGCAGAATGATTATCTTTAATAAAAAATATAAATCCAGCTTATCTCGCAAGCATAGTTGGGGAACAGTTGCAAGAAACTCAATTCAGGATCATCAAGGATAGCTGAACTCTACTTCTCGTAATTCTTCAAGAGAAAGTATCAAGTAAGCAGCGAGAACCGGACTCAATTCCAAAGGACTCAATTCAAAGGACTTATTTATGAGATTTAATAATACCACCGATAAGTACAGGCTTTTTCAGATTAATTTTACTCCTCAACATTAGGTTGAAAAGCTCAACATTAATTCAAACCGTTTATTGAATTGCAACGTTGTCAGTTTTCTGAGTCATATTTCGGTTCAGCCCCAAAGGTGCTACGCTTTCTACTAAGAGCAAGGTCTGCGGACGTTGAACCTGATGCCTTTGGGCGGGGATAAGCTTTGTTCTTTCTCTGAGCTTGAGTGTTGGGTGAGGGCTACTTGGAAGAAGCATTTGTTGCAGTTTTGTCATAATTATTAATTCAGACTTAAGCTGGTCTTTCAGGTGTGGGGGTTGGGGCGATCGCCCTAACCCCCACACCTAGCTAAAAATTTACCTTGCTCCTTTAGAATTGGCGCTTTAACTTAAGGACAATCGTATTGTGATGTCTCAGTTCCTGATCCAGACAAGCTGGTGGGTGCCTGGGTACGGTCTTATCGGTGCCCTGTTGACGTTACCCTGGTCAACGGGTCTGGTTCGTCGGACTGGCCCACGCCCTGCTGCTTACTTCAACCTGTTGATGACGGTGTTGGCTTTGGTTCACAGCGGGGCACTGCTTCAAGCCATTTGGAACCAACCCCCTCAACGGCTGCAAATTTCCTGGCTGCAAGTCCTGGATCTAGATCTATCCATCACTTTAGAAATTTCTGTAATCGGCGTTGGCGCTGCCGTTGTGATTACAGCCTTGAGTTTGTTAGCACAGTTTTTTGCTCTGGGTTATCTGGAGAAAGATTGGGCTTTGGGTCGTTTTTATGCCTTGATGGGCTTCTTTGAGGCAGCTATGAGCGGCATCGTGTTGAGCGATTCGCTGTTCCTCAGCTATGCGCTGCTGGAGATGTTGACGCTATCGACCTACTTGTTAGTTGGCTTTTGGTATGCTCAACCGCTGGTTGTGACGGCCGCTCGTGATGCATTTCTGACCAAGCGCGTTGGAGATATGCTGCTGCTCATGGGTGTGATAGTGGTGTTTACGTTTGCGGGGAGTTTGAACTTCTCAGATTTGGCGACATGGGCTGAGAGTGCAAACTTAGCACCCTTGACTGCGGCATTGCTGGGTTTAGCTCTGATTGCCGGACCAACTGGCAAGTGTGCCCAATTTCCGCTCAATCTGTGGCTTGATGAGGCGATGGAAGGCCCAAATCCGGCATCAATTCTGCGAAACTCGGTTGTGGTAGCCTGTGGAGCTTTCGTGTTAATCAAGCTTCAGCCCGTTCTAGCTATCTCTCCAATCGCCCTGAATGCGCTGATGGCTCTAGGTGCAGTGACAGCAGTGGGAGCCTCTCTGGTGGCGATCGCTCAGATTGACATCAAACGTGCCCTATCTCACACTACCAGTGCTTACTTGGGGCTGGTATTTTTTAGCGGTAGGAATGCAGCAGACTGATGTAGCGCTTCTGTTTTTGTTTACTCATGCGATCGCCAAAGCACTTCTATTCATGAGCATTGGCTC